>DASRXR010000479.1:0-3183 GCA_035687405.1 Polyangiales bacterium | reverse complement strand
CATCGAGCAGTCGCGACATCGAGCAGTCGCGACATCGAGCAGTCGGACGTCGCGCATATATCGAGGTCCCGCGCGTCATATCGGGTCGGACCCTAAGGGATCCCCACAAATTTGAAGTGCTCAGATAAGTCGGGGGGCGCGAGATTGTCCGCGTAACCGACTTTGATCACCTCGCGCCCCAAGTAGACGAGCGAGAGGACGCGCCTGCGCTTGATGGTGTTGGCTTGAAAGCGGCGGTGGAGGCCGGCCTGCTCCGCGGCGATTCCTACGAGCATCGAGACCAAACTCGCGAGTGCGGCGAGCATGATCTGAACCGCGACGCGTGCGGGAGATCGGCAACGTGAGTCTGCGAAGCCCCAACCAAACTGGCGGCTCTTCAGGTCGCGGAACGTCAATTCGATTTGCATGCGGAGCGCGTAGAGTTTGACGACATCCTTCGGTGGGCATTCGAGTGACGTCGCCAGAAACCAAGGTTCGCGTTGAGCTCTAACCACGCGCAGGCTTCGCGCGTTGCGACGGTTGTTCTTCGATGAACGCGCACGTTTCGAGCGGCGGTCGACGACGACGAGTCGAGCTTCGACAGTACGAATCCGAACGAAGCAACAGCGCCCCAGCGATCGAGGACGCGAACCAGCCAACGAGGACAGCTTCTTCCAATGTTGCCAGCGCGTCTCCCCCACACGCTGTACATGCGTGCGGCCGCGAATGCGGGTTAGGAAGTCCCAGCCCATCTCGCGCACCCTCTTCATCCAGGGCCCGCGAAATCCCGCATCCCCGACGAGAACCGGCACACACCCCGGACCCACGAGCTCCTTGAGCTTCTTGAGAAATGCGTTCTCGACTGCAACCGCGGTGTACTGCCGCGACGGAACCGTTACCGAGTAGATGGTGATGGCGCGTCCTTTCACGGGAACTGCCGCGGTGAGCGCGTACATCGTGTTTCCGATTCTTGTCCAGTCCACCAAGATCACCGGACGCGTCATCCTGCGAAGCGTAAAGCGGGCAATCGCCGCGTAGATCATCGCGAGCTCGTCTGCCAGCGCTCGGTTTCTAAACAGTCGATCGATCCGTTTGATGCCGTGTTTGTGGGAACGCTTTCCGATCGCACGACCCAAGGCGGCCAGTCCGACCTGTCCACCGTGAATCAATGCCACCACGGCGGCTACGACCGCGTTGAGTCTCGCCTGATGGATCGACTCCTCCAGATCCCCCAAAACTTCGCGTACGATGTTGTTGGCGCGCACTCGTCCTCCTTCGGTTTTTAGACAACTCCAGAGGATCACGGACGAGTGCGCGCCGTCCACACGCTCGTCTAAGCGATCGGAATTGCTCCGGACCAGTCTCCCGATCGAGGGGAGCCTTCAGGGTCGGACCGAATTATCGCAACCTCTTTCACCGGATCTGCGGACTACGGGGTCCTAGTACTACTCGGTCACTTGTTGACCGTGGATCGACGGCGTGATCTACCTTTGCGATGACGCCGCAGCAGATCCGGAAGCTTGATCGTGAGTTAGCGGACTACGTGGATTGGCTCACCGATGCCATGGGGCGCTCAGAACGCCGAGCGGCGATGGGCCTGTACCTGACCGGGCTATTGCTCGATGGCGAACGTAAGAGCATCGAGCCGATGGCAGCGAGGCTCGTCGACGAGACATCCGAGATCGAAGGCATGCGGCAGCGCTTGCAGCAGTGCGTTGCCGTCAGCAAGTGGGCCGAGAAGGAAGTGTTTCGCCGCGTCGCTGCGAGGATCGACGCAGAGCTGCCGGAGGTCGAGGCGTTGGTCATCGACGACACCGGGTTTCCGAAGAAGGGCGAGCATTCCGTCGGCGTCGCGCGGCAGTACTCCGGCACGCTCGGCCGAATCGAGAACTGCCAAGTCGCCACCAGTCTTCACCTCGCTGGAGAACGAGGCAGCGCATGCATCGGTCTGCGACTCTACCTGCCGGAGGAATGGACCAACGATCGACGTCGCTGCCGGAAGGTCGGCGTGCCGGATGACGTTGCGTTTCACTCGAAGTGGGAGCTCGCTCTCCAGCTACTCGACGATGCGCTCACGGCCCGAGTCCGTGCTCGCGTCGTTCTTGCCGACGCTGGCTACGGTGACACGAGAGAGTTTCGAAACGCGATTCGTGAGCGCGGCCTCGACTACGCCGTCGGAGTTCATCATCCGACGAAGGTCTGGGGCCCTGGGACGAAATTCGTTGTCCCGCCGAAGACAGCTCGAAAGGGACCGGCCCGTCGCAACGCACACGCCACGAGTGGCGCGCCAATCTCGATCGGCGAGCTCGCGAAGACCCTGGCGTACCGGTCAGTGACCTGGCGTGAAGGGACACGAGGGAAACAGTCGTCGCGATTCGCGGCAGTGCGCGTGCACACCGCGCACAAGCACACGGAAGGCGCGGCGCCGGGCCCGGAGGAATGGCTGCTCTGCGAGTGGCCATCGACGGAGAGCTCGCCGTCGAAGCACTACTTGTTATCGCTGCCCGCGACGACCTCGGTCCGCGAGCTGGTGCGCACGGCCAAGCTTCGGTGGCGTGTCGAACGCGATTACCAAGATCTCAAAGGCGAGGTGGGGCTCGACCACTTCGAAGGACGCACATGGGCCGGCTTCCACCACCACGCCGCTCTCTGCTCAGCGGCCCATGCCTTCCTTGCGCTCCGAAGAGCGCTTTTCCCCCCGGAGTCGTGTGAAGTGGACGCTGCCGATGGTGCGTCGGCACCTGCAGGCCGTGCTGCTACGCAGTTTGCCAGCATGCCCACTCTGTCGGCGGCCATTTGATCCGCAACGCGAGCCCGCCGGAGCGTCAAGGATGTGATCGAGTAGTACTAGGCGCGTCTCATAGGTGATCACTTAACGACGACGCGCCACTCACGCCCGAAGTCGTCCGGTATCGCCGTCCCACTTGGGATCCGAGCGTCGACGCGGAACGACCGTTGTTCGCCTCCTCGCGTCAGACGGACCGACGATTGTCGTGCTCGCGCGATCGACCGAACGTAGAACGCGAGCGCGAAGAGGCTTTGGAGGCGGCGAACATGAACGTGGCGGCGGCCGACATCCAGCGTGGTTGCTGCATCATTCGAGCGCAGGCGTTGGCTCGGTTCCGTTCGCATCGACGGTCGCCCAGTCCCAGCGGGGACCAGACATCGCGCTCTCCACATCATCGTCGAGGTGCCATGTGAATT
>DASRXR010000478.1:0-14223 GCA_035687405.1 Polyangiales bacterium | reverse complement strand
TGAAGCGCGGGTGACGTTGACGCGCGAGCTCACCGGCCAAACCGAAGCCGTGTTGCGACTAAAGAGCTTCGCGCGGTCGGAGGACACGTCGCTCGCACTCTCCGCGGCATCCCTGCTCGCGCGGGTTCGCGATCAGGACGTCGTGCGCATCGTCGTGGAGCTCACTGCGCGTGAAGTTGCGCCGAGTCAGCTCGCCCAAGCATTCGACGAGTGGCCGGAAGTCGCGCTCGGGGAAGCGCTCGGGATCGCGGGCAGCGACACCGAGCTCGAGGCGCATGCGCTCGAGCTCGCCTGTGAGATCGCAGAACGCTTGCGCGCACACGTCGGGCCGATCGCACGGCTTCGCGTCTCGTTGCGGCGGGCTCGAGACAGCGCAGACCAAGACGTTCGGATTGCAGCGCTCCGCGGTCTCGGTCGCTTCGGTGAAGCCATCGATGCCGAGCACCTGCTTTCGAGCGCGCAGCGCGTCGACATCGAAGTTGCTGTCGCAGCCGGCAACGCGCTGCGCGAGCTTGCGTTTCGTGAGCCGGACGCGGTGAAGCGCGTGCTGAGCACGATCATCCCGAGCGGGCCGGCGGGTCTCGCGCTCGCCGAGTTGATCGTAGATCTGGCGTCGGGCGACGTGCTCGGGCGCTTGCAAGAGTCGCTGCTCTCCGATGAGCCGTCGACGCGCGTGTGTGCGGTCGCAGGGCTCGCACGCCTGGGCGGTTCGCAAGCGGCCGAGCTCGTGCTGCTCGCGCTGAAGGACTCGCACAAGGACGTGCAGATCGCGGCGGTCTCGGCGCTCTCGGTGATGGAAGGCGCATTGCCGGAACGCTTGCAAGCGCTACTGACGTTCGAGAGTAGCGATCCCGATGTGTTGTCGTCGCTCGCGCGCGCCCTCTCCGCACTGGCGGAGCCGCGTGCACTCGGCCGCCTCCGCGAGCTCGCGGCGCCGAACAAACCGAAAGAAGTGCGGCTCGCCGCGTTGCATGCGCTCACGGCGTATCCAGACGGTGCGCTCCACGAAGTGTTGGTCGAAGCGTTGCAGGACAACGATCCCGATCTCGCGAAGGAAGCTTTGAACGAGCTCGGCTCGAGCGAAGGTCCCGCCGCTGCGATGGACATCTCGAAAGCGCTCGCACACGTCGCAGCCGATGTGCGCCGGCTCGCCGCATCGTGGCTCGGCCGCATCGGCGATTCAGACACGATCGTCGCGCTCAATGCGCGCCTGCACGACGAGCAGGATGCAGCCGTCCGCGGCGTACTCGTCGAAGCTCTCGAGGCGCTGCGGGAGGCGCGCTGAGCGATGTTGACTACTCGGCCGCCGCAAGCGCTCCGGCTCGGTAGCGCGGAGTTCGGGCTCTTGCGCCAACTCGTGAACGAGAACTCCGGCATCTTGCTGTCGGAAGACTCGCTCGCGACGCTCGAACGCAAGTTGAGCGAACGTGTGATCGCGCTCGGCTTGCTCGGGTTTCCCGAGTACTGCGAGTACTTGCGTTATCACCCGCAACGCAGAGTAGAAGTCGATCGCGCGATCGAACTCGTCACGACGAACGAGACCTACCTCTTTCGCGAGATCAGCCAGCTGCGCGCGTTCGAGCGAGAGGTGTTGCCGAAGCTGCGTGACACCTGCCGCGCACGGCGGCGGCTCACGGTGTGGAGTGCCGGTTGTTCGACCGGCGAGGAGGTCTACACACTCGCGATCTTGATCGAGAAGTCGGGCTTGTTCGCGGGTTGGGAAGTGCGCGTGCTGGGCAGCGACATCTCACGACGCGTCTTACAGGTGGCACGTCGGGGCGTGTACCGCGAGGCGAGCTTTCGTGCGATGCCACCGGAATACGAACGATACTTCGTGCACACGGCGGAAGGCCGAATGGTCCATGATTCAATTAGGGCGAAGTGTCACTTCGGTCATTTCAATCTGTTGGATGAAGCGAGGGTTGCAATGATCGGACGAGTCGACGCGATCTTCTGTCGCAATGTGCTGATATACTTCGATCACGCCTCCCGCCGGCGTGTGATTCAGTCGTTTTACGACCGGCTCGAGCCTCTGGGCTACCTCATGCTGGGCCATAGCGAGTCGCTTCTGAATACGTCCACTGCATTCGAGCTGGCCCATCTCCACGGTGACTTGGCGTATCGAAAACCGATGAAGCCGGACTCTCTCCGGCCTAGGCGGTCAACCCCATGAGACCGCTTCGCGTATTGGTAGTGGACGACTCGGCCGTGAATCGCCGAACGATCGCCGATCTGCTCGCGGCGATGTCTTCGGTGACCGTGATCGGCGTCGCCCAAGACGGCGACGAGGCGCTGCGCTTGGCTGCATCGCTCGGGCCCGACATGATCACGCTCGACCTCGAGATGCCGCGCATGGACGGCTTCACGTTCTTGCGGCTGTTGATGGCGAGCCGGCCTACACCGGTCGTGGTTGTGTCCAGTCACTCCGCGAAGGAGAACGTGTTCCGCGCGCTCGAGCTCGGTGCGATCGACTTCATCGCGAAGCCTGACACCTACCTGACCTCGCAGAACCTCGGCGTCAAAGAGCAGCTCGATGCGATGGTCAACATGGTGCGGCAGCTCGCGCCGGCGAAAGCGCACTCGCGGCGCCAGCCGATTCCGCGGCCGGAGACCCAGCCTTCGATCGCGCCACCGGATCGCAAGCGGGTACCGGCAAGTCGTTTGGTCGTGATCGCGGCGTCGACCGGCGGTCCGACTGCGCTGCTCGACATCTTTTCGCAATTGCCGTCGCACTCGGATACGTCGATCGTCGTCGCTCAACACATGCCGGAGCGCTTCACCAAAGCGTTTGCCGATCGCTTGGGTCGCGCGAGTCAGTTCCGGGTGAAAGAAGCTGACGGGAAACACGAGCTCTTCGCCGCCGAAGCTTGGGTGTGTCCGGGCGGGAAGTCGGTCGAAATCGAGATGCAAGACGGCCGGCCGTTCGCGCGTGTGGTCGATTCGACGTCGTCCGACCGGTACGCGCCGTCGGCGGATCGCTTGTTCCGTAGTGCTTCGCGCGTGCTCGGGAAGCGCGTGACCGCGGTAGTGCTCACCGGCATGGGTGATGACGGCGCTGCGGGTGTGGTCGAGATCAAGAACGCCGGCGGTCAGGTGTTCGTGGAATCGGAAGAGACAGCCGTGATCTTCGGAATGCCGCGCTGCGCGAAGCAGACGGGTGCGGTCGACGAAGTCTGGCCCTTACAGGTGTTGGTCGCGCGGCTTGCCGCGTTAGTCGGTAAGCCGGAGAAGTCGGCATAGTTGGGAGGTCGACTTGAGCACACGCAAATCCATACCCGATCGCACCAGTGAACGACCGGACTTGCGCGCCGAGCGCGAGACGTTCGTCCGTAACTTCCTGCACAAGGGCGTGGAGCTGACCGAGGACTTGATCCGCGAGAACTCGTCGCTCGAAACGCAGCTGCAGAAGTACCAGGAAGAAAACGGCCGATTGCGCGCGCAGCTCGCGAGCAACGACGCCATTCGTGAGCTCTTGCAGACGATCGAGTCGCTGCAGCAAGAGCGAACCGGGCTTCTGAATCGGTCCGACGAGCTGGAAAAACAGCACGAAGTTCACGCTGAGCGCTACACCGCGGTGGAGCAAGAGCTGAACGACCTCGCGAGTCTGTACGTCGCGAGCTTTCAATTGAGCGCGACGTTGTCGGCGCGCCGCGTCGTGCGTCACATTTGCGAGTTGCTCGAGCAGCTCGTGGGCGCGCAGTCGTTCGTCGTGTACATCGTGAGTATCGACGGCAAACGCGTGAATCCGATCGGATCACGCGGGAAAGACATCGCCATGCTTCTGCCGCTGTCCGCGGAAGAGGGGCCGATCGGCGATGTGTGTTTGACCGGCGTCGCCCGCGTATTTTCGCCGGATGATCCGCGCGAACCGGGTGATCCGATCGCGCTCTTGCCGCTCGTATTCGATTCGGAAGTAGTCGGCGTGATTTCCGTCGATGCGCTGTTGCCGCACAAGCGCAGTTGGGCGCGGGTCGACGACGAGCTGTTCAAGCTGCTGTCCGCCCACGGAGCGACGGCGTTGATCGCGGCAAATCTGTACGAGAAGTCGGCCGGGCCGCGCGCGGCTCTCTCGGATCTGAGCGAGCACATAGACGACCGAAGCAGTCTCAGGCACACCCCATCCTTGGATGCCAAAGCGGGGGTGGACCCATGACGTTGACGAACTACGCCTGTTTAGTCGTCGAAGACTCGCCGATGATGCGGCAGTTGATCGTGTTCGCGTTGTCGCGAATCAAGAACATGACGGTGACGGAAGCGGATGACGGAATCGTCGGGCTCAAGAAGCTCGCGCAGGGCCGGTTCGACTTGATCATCACCGACATCAACATGCCGATCATGGACGGGTTGAAGTTGGTCCGAAAGATCCGCACTGACGAGCGGCACAAAGACGTGCCGGTGATCGTGATCACGACCGAAGGGTCGAAAGAGGATCGCGAACGGGCGATGGCGCTCGGAGCTTCGGCGTACATCACGAAGCCGATTCAGGCGCCGCAAGTGATCGAGACGGTCAAAGAGCTGCTGAAGATCTGACCATCTGATCAGGCCCGAGTTGCGCGAGGGTCGGCCCTGCGCGCTATGCTTGGGCCGATGACTTCAGGCACCGACGAGAAGCCCGGCTTCGAGAACCCGCACGCGCGCGCGATGCGAGCGGCGATCGCCGAAGCCGAGCAGGCCCGCGGGTCGACCGGCGATAACCCGTGGGTCGGTTCGGTGATCACGGATGCGACCGGGGCGATCGTAGCGGGAGGTCACACGCAAGGGCCGGGCGAAGATCACGCGGAGATCGTGGCGATGCATCGTGCGCGAGCGCACGGCTTGGACTTCGCAACTGCGACGATCTACTCGACGCTCGAGCCGTGCTCATTTCACGGCCGAACGCCGGCGTGTTCGCGTGCGATTGCAGATGCGGGGTTCAAACGAATCGTGACGGGTATTCGCGATCCGAATCCGCGGGTGGACGGGCTTGGGGTTCGGAGCCTGAAGGATGCGGGGGTCGACGTGATCGAAGGCGTGTGCGCGCACGAGATCACGCTGCAGCTCGCGGATTGGATCTTTCGTCAGCATCCGCATGAACCGTTGCGGCGAGCGAGCGCGCTGATGCTCGCCCCCGGGGGCACGCGCGAAGGCACGATCCGCAAGCTGAGCGAGTACTACGGGCTGCCGGCGGAGCGCATCGAACCGATCGTGACGCAGCTAGGCGCGCGCTGAAAGCGTCGCGCCGATATACCGAGGCGCGCTGAAAGCGTCGCGCCGATACACTGAGGCGCGCTGAAAGCGTCGCGCCGCCGATATACTGAAGCGCGCTGAAGCGCCGCGCCGATACACTAAAGCCGTGAGCTCAGCCCGCGTCTTCAGTGCCACTGTCCGTGTCAGTTCCGCTGTCTTCGGTCGCCGTGGAGCCGTCTTTGACGCTGCCGTCGGTGCTCCCGTCCGGGCTCGCACTCCCGCCGTCTTCGAACGGGTCGTCATCTCCACACGCCGCGACAGACAGAATCGATACAAACGCGATGGCCGAAAGCTTAAGGTGCATGGTCACACTCCCGTGAATAGTCGGTGAGTATGAGGTTGCGCGCGTTGCGATTCCTCGCTGCAACTCTTGGATTTCTTGTGCGTAAAGTTTTGATCACTAACCAGCTAGCAACGTTTGGGTATGACAATGTTGCCGCGGCGTTCCTGCCTGCTAGGTTGGCGCAATGACACGGGTCAAGATCTGCGGCGTGACCAGCGTGGAGGATGCGCTGATGTGCGTCGAGGCCGGGGCTGACGCCATTGGCGTCAATTTCGCCCCGCGCTCGCCCCGCCGCATAGCGCTCGAGCTGGCGCGGCGCATCGTGGCGGCCCTGCCGGCCAAGGTCGTAAAGGTCGGCGTGTTCGTCGACGCGACCGAATCGGAGCTGCGCGACGCGATCGAACAGGTCGGGCTCGGTTGTGTCCAGTTACACGGCGACGAGTCGCCCGAGCTCGTCGCCGCATTTCTCCCGCATGCGTACAAGGCGCTTCGGGTTCGCGGCCGTGAGGCGCTCGCGCTCGCCGCCCGGTATCCGGGGGAACACATCCTGCTCGATGCCTACGTGCCAGGCGTCGCGGGCGGCACCGGCGCGACGTTCGACTGGACGCTCGCCGCGGAGCTCGCGCAAATCCGCCAAGTCACGTTGGCCGGCGGCCTCACACCCACCAATGTCGCCGATGCCGTGCGCGAGGTTCGACCGTTTTGCGTCGACGTCGCGAGTGGAGTCGAGTCGGCGCCGGGTCGCAAGGATCGAGCGAAGGTCCGCGCGTTCATCGAAGCAGCGCTCAGCGCGTGAAGAGAGTTTCAACCGCCAAGCCGGGCTCTGACTGACGACTAATCTGCGAGGCCCATCAGCGCCGCGCGCGCCACGGCTTCGCGCAGTGTGTCATCGTGGATCTGCGCGAGCGCACGAGCGACATCATCCGGCAACTTCTCGAGCGCGATGCTGCGTTTCGGCTCCGCGTCTGCCGCCATCGGAAGCGCTGCATCCGGCAGCGGCCCGCTGCGAAACACGAGCTTCGAGATCTGAAGCCCAGGAGTCAGCCGCGTGATGCGAGCCAGGATCGACTCGCTCTCCAACTGAAGTGAGCTCGCCCACGCACTGTTCACCGTGTGAACGGTCAGCACGCCGCGCGCGAATCGAGTCGGCCTCGCGTTTCGCAACACGCGCGGCGAGAGCGCGCGCATGAACGCACCGAAGACGCGAACCGCGGCGAGCTCTTCGGGCTTTCGACCGGGATAAACCTTGGCGACGAGCGCCGAGAGATTCTCCATGCCGTGCCGTCGTCGTCGGTTCACGCGCGCAGCGTACCAGAAACGGGAGTCCCGTGGCGATCCGCGCTCCTGCCTGCCAGGCCAGGTCTGATCAACGTTTCGGGCGGCGACTTCGCGAGCTTCCCCGGCCACGTTCGACATTTGCCGCGAGAATCTCCTTCGAAAGATCCGGGCTTGCAGTCTGAACCGCACGCGCCAGCACACAGGCTCCCACGAGCGCGCTCAGTCGCTGAACCGCTTGAGCTCGAGCTGCTCGACGGGGAGTTCGCGCGGAACGCGGCGTGCGCTCGACCAAATACGTCGCGAGTGTGTTCAACGTGGCATCGATTCCGGCGGCAAACGTACTTTGAACTTGCTGCCCTTCACGCGATGCATCCGCAGCGAGTGTCGCGAGCGCTGCGTCGTCACTCGGCACCGACACTCGATCAGGTGATAGATATTCCGCGACATAGTTCTGCCACGCCGATCCGGTCTTCGGTTGCAGCCGCTTCGCGAGCTCTGCGTTCACGCGCGCGAATACCTGCTCACATGCTTCCGCCGCGAGCGCTTCTTTGGATTCGAAGTGATTGTAAAATCCACCGTGCGTGAATCCGGCTTCGCGCATCAACTCTGCGACGCCGACGCGATCGAAACCGTGTTGTCGAAAGAGGCGTGTTGCGGCCTCGACTATGCGACGGTGATTTTCCGCCGTTCTTTGTTTGCTCAATCGCATGGCGCATCTCTCCCCTGATGTCGCGCGTGCCTTTGACGCCTGTATTGGTCAACCGGTTGTGCTAGGTTTGATGAGCACCATCATCGAAGCGCCCGGTTGTTCATCAACTGGCACTGAACCCTACACACCGGGAGGACCGGATGACTACCTCTGTGCCTGGGCACGGGGTCGACACGATCGTCCTCATTCACGGCTTGTGGATGACTCCACTCAGCTGGGAAAACTGGACTGAGCGCTTGTCCGGTCGAGGATACCGGGTGATCGCGCCGAGCTGGCCCGGGATGGAGCGCGGCATCGACCAGTTGCGTCGCGACCCTTCCAGCTTCGCCGGCGTGGGTGTCGCCGAGATAGTCGAGCACTACGCGAAAATCCTTCGCGAGCTGAAGACGGCGCCGATCCTGATCGGGCATTCCTTCGGCGGCGCATTCGTCCAACTCCTGTTGGATCGCGGACTTGGAGCCTCGGGCGTCGCCATTCACTCGGCGCCGGTACGCGGCGTGTTCACGTTGCCGGTGTCCACACTCAAGGCAACACTCCCCGTTTTGGGAAACCCTGCGAACGTGGGCCGGGCGGTCACGCTCACTCCGAAGCAGTTCCACTACGCCTTTACGAACACGCTGACCGAGCACGATTCGGCGGCAGTCTACGACCGCTACCATATCCCAGGACCGGGTCGTGTCTTGTTCCAAGCCGCGCTCGCGAACCTGAATCCGCGAGCGGCGACTCGCGTGAATTTTTCGCGGTCGAGTCGTGCGCCGCTGCTCTTGATCGCAGGTGGCGCTGACCATCTCGTGCCAGCGTCCGTGAATCGCGAAAACGTGCGCCGCTACGTCTCGAGCGCCGTGACTGAGTTCATCGAATTTGCCGGTCGTTCCCACTTCACGCTCGGGCAAGCGGGTTGGGAAGCAGTCGCCGACTACGCCATCGACTGGGCTGCAGCACACGCGCGCTGATCGAGTTTCGTCAGCTTCCTAAGCCGGTTTGCGAACGCGCTTGGCGAATGACACATCGCGAGTGATGTGTATCACCGCTCGTCGCGCTTGCGGTGCTTACATAGCCGCAGAACCATTTCATGTTGAATCTTGCGAAGCACGTGCAGGCGCACGCCGCAGCGGATCCTCGGCGGCTCGCGCTGTTTGGTGAGGGGCAGAGCCTCGACTATGGCGAGCTTGCGCGCCGCGCGGCGAATCTCGCGAGTGCACTGACTGAAAGTGAGACGTTTGCGAGCCGCCGCTCTCAGCGTCCATGTGTGGGCGTGATCGCATCTCGCAGCGTGGATGCGTGTGTTGCTGTCCTCGGCTGCGCTTGGGCGGGTGCAACGTACGTTCCGATCGGTACTAAGACTCCGGAAGATCGCTTGCATCGCCTAATGTCACTCTGCGAGCTGTCCGCGTTAGTTGCGGATGCGAGCGGCAGTCGGCTGCTGTCTGCGGCGTTGAAGGCGCCCGGTGCTTCGGACACTGTCATTGCGCCTAAACCCGAACGGCTGCGCGATCTCGCAGCAAAACCGGGGCTGCGGCTGCTCGACCTTTCTGCGCTCCCGGACGTTCCGGCGCCTCCACTCTACGCGTTCGAGCCGTCAGACTTGGCGTACATCATGTTTACGTCGGGCACGACCGGCGTGCCCAAAGGCGTGATGATCTCGCAAGCCGCGGTGGGCGCGTTCATCGAGATGATCGGCGAGCGCCTGCGACTGGCACCGGACGATCGCACGCTCGAGGTCACGGAGCTCGGGTTCGACGTGTCGGTCTTGAACATGTTTGCGACCTGGCAAGCCAAGGCGTCGCTTCATGTGCTGCCGTCGGTGCGCGTCATGAATGCAGTCGCGTTTGCGCGCGAACAGCGCTTGTCCGTGTGGAGCTCGACACCGTCGCTGATCGCGCTCTTGCGCCAGATCAAAGCGCTGGCGCCGAACGCACTTCCTGATTTGCGGCTCGCGATCTTCATCGGGGAGCCGTTGTCGAAAGCGACAGTCGTCGCAGTTCGTGAGGCCGCTCCGAGCTGCGTGATCGAGGATCTGTACGGGCCGACCGAGACGACCGTGATCAACACCGGTCAGCGAATCGAGCTCGGCGACGCATACGTCGTCACGCCCAAGCGCGACGTGATGTCGATCGGGACTGCGCTGCCGGGAAATCGCGCTGAGGTGTTCGACGCGCGCGGGCGAGTGGCCAATGCCGGTGAAATCGGTGAGCTCGCCCTCGCAGGGGTGCAACTCGCAGAGGGCTACCTCGGCGCTCCCGAGCTCACAGCGAAGAAGTTCCCCGTGATCGACGGCACGCGTTGGTACTTCACCGGCGATTCGGCATTTCGTGACGAGGAGGGAAACCTTCACCACCTCGGGCGCATCGACAATCAGGTCAAGATCCTCGGCAACCGCGTCGAGCTGGAAGAGATCGAAGCTCACGTGCGCGAGCTCACGGGGTTGTCGCTCGTAGCGGCGCTCCCATGGCCGACCCGTGAAGGTGTCCATCACGGGCTCGTGGTGTGCCTCGCCGGCGAAAACCGCGTCGCCGATGCAGACATTCTGACGGGGCTCGCGACGCGTGTTCCGGCGTACATGCTGCCCTCGCGCTTGGTTTGGGTCGACGCGATGCCCACCAACTCGAACGGTAAGATCGACCGTCGCGCGCTCCTCGAGACGCTCGGCGGGCCGCCGCCGGAGAAGCCTTAGCCATGACTGCCGGTGCAAGCGGTTCGCACAGCGAGGTTCCCGCAGCTGCGAGCGGCGGCGTACCAGCCTCTGCTGAACCTATCATCACAGCGAAGCCTGCGAAGCCGGCGCGCACCCCACCAGTCGTGAGCGAGTCGACCTCGCGTAAGCTGTTCGCGTTCGACGAGCGGCCGCAACTGGTGGATTTCGTCACCACCGCGGGCGGGCGGGTTGCACTGTTTGCGTGCTTCGGAATATTGCTGATGTTCGTGATGCCGGTTCGGCTCGTGCCGATCGTGCTCGCGGGCGCTGCCGGCGCAGCGTTTTCGAAGACGCGGCGCGACCTGTCGATCCTACTAGCGACGGTTGCCACGCTCGTGCTCGAGCCAGCGTGGTTCAGCGACCGCCCCTTTCAGGACTACCTCGCGAGCTTCGGAGCCACGGAGTCCTGGGCACGCAATCTAGAGCGGCTGCTCACGGCGGCCATGTTCGTGGCCATCGCGTTCGCGTTGAAGCGCGTCGTACGCGACCCCAACTCGTTTTTCGCGCGGCGGCCCGTCGTGACGCTCTTGAGTGTCATCGCCGTTGCGACGATCACCGGTCTAGTGCTCGGCGCGTTCGGCATCGCGTCGTTGTGGCTCGTTGTCGCGATCAAGCTCCTCGCCGTGTACATGTGGTTCGTCTGCTACGCAGTCGCGGATCAACGGTCCAAGCAGCGCGGCTCGCTGATCTTTGCGCTCGGCTTGATTCGGCCGTTTTGGGGCTCGTCGAGCACGCCGATCGGGAAGGGCAGCAGCTACCTCTCGAAGCTGCGCGCCGCTGAGCCCGACGCGCTCGCGCGCATCCAGCTCAAAGGCTTGAAGCTCTTGTTGTGGTCGTTCGTGCTCCAGGGCCTGAGCGTTCTGCTCACAACGAGCGCGGCGCGCGCCGGAGTTCCTCCCCTCGAGGACGTGGTGCGCTCGTTCTCGATGGGCGAACAGACGGCGATCGCGGTCGGTTGGGTCGCGATGGTCGTGGCCGTGGCCGTCGGCGCACTCGAACTCGCGGTCTGGGGCCATCGCATCGTCGCGTGCGCGCGGCTCGCCGGCTTTCACTTGCGGCGAAACACCTGGCGGCCGCTCGAGTCGCGCACGCTCGCCGATTTCTGGAACCGGTACTACTACTACTTCAAAGAGCTGCTGCTCGACTTCTTCTTTTATCCGACGTTCTTTCGCGTCTTCAAAAAGCACCCGCGCCTGCGCACGTTCTTCGCGACGTTCATGGCTGCCGGCGTCGGCAACGCGATCTATCACTTCTTACGCGACGTCGACCAAGTGTTCAGTCTCGGGCCCGTGCTCGCGCTTCAAGGCTACGGCAGCTACGCGTTTTACTGTTTGATGCTCGCGTCGGGCATTGCGATCTCTCAGGTGCGGACTGGAAACGCGCCGCGCTCGAACACGCTCGGCGCACGCGCGTGGTCGTTTCTGTGCGTCTGGGGGTTCGTCGTGGTCATTCACGTGTTCGGTGGAGTGGAAGATCGGACGCTCGGGTTCATGACGCGAGCTTCGTTCACGCTCCATCAGTTCGGACTTGGAACATGACAAGCACACATCGAGAGCTCGTGAGGAACTTCATTCGAGATTGCCTCGTCACCCACAACGACGAGGATGAGTTGGATGATCGAGAGTCGCTCTTCTTGAGCGGGAGGCTCGATTCCTTGTCCGTTACGAAGCTCGTGGTCTTTCTCGAGGAGAACTTCGAGGTCGACTTCGGGAGTCACCCGTTCGATGTCGGCGAGCTCGATTCGGTCGAGCAGATCTTGCAGTTTGCGGGGGACTACGGAGCCGCTGCAGCCGAGTAACCGCTGGCGTGTGCGAGCCTAGGCTCTCAATATGTGATCTCGGCCACACCCATTTTTGGGTGCGGCCACGTAAGATCGCAGTGGGGTCACCGAGTCGAACCGACATCGGCACTGGGGAGCGCACATGCCGCAGCAGCAGGGGACACATCCCCCGGATCCGTCTGGCACGAGTGGACATAACTTAGCCGATCGCGATGACACTCCGGTCATTTCATCGGCGCCGAGCCCGTCCTACGTAGAGGCCGCCCAGCCTGTGCCGAGCAGGATCGGACCGAAGCCTGCGTACCCGACGTTCTTCGCAATGCTTCGCGCGGAGCCGCTGCGGACACTGCGCTGGCTGGTCTGGGGCGGTGGCACGCATGCCGAGTTTTTCCGTAGCCCCGTGCGTTGGCTATTCGGGCGCGACTTGCTCGTGCACATGCGGTCGATCGTCGTTTACGGCGCGTTCGGCGAGGAGCTCGATCACCGCGACTGGATGACCGCTGAGTCGATCGACCTCAGCGGTGCCGAGTGCGAAGAGGGCGGCTTCTGGTTCGACTACCTCGCAGACAGCGGGGACGGACAGCTCGCAATGTACGACCTTGCGTGTCTGCTGCTCGGCGACCTGTACATCGACACTCCCGAGCCGGGTGCCGCCGTCGACGTCAACGAAGGCAAGCTGCGCTTGCCACGCGGGCGGTTCATGTTCATGGGCGGCGACACGGCCTATCACGTCGCGGACGATGCGACGCTCGAAGAGCGCGTCTGCACGCCGTTCGAGTGGGCGCTGGCAGAGCGCGGGCTGGGAGAGTGGGCGCGCAAGACCCTGACCGGGCCGCTCGAGCGGCTCGTGTTCGGCATTCCGGGCAACCACGACTATTACGACTCGCTGATCGGCTTCAATCGGTTGTTTCGCGCGCCGGACAATCCGCGGCTCGCGATCGCCGACTGGCAACGGCGTCAGAGTGCGAGCTTCGTCGCGCTGCAGCTGCCGTTCGATTGGTGGTTTTACGGTCTCGACAGTCAGAAGGGCAAGATCGATCGGCGCCAGCGCGAGTTCATCGCCGATTCGTTGCACCGCAATGGTCACAAACGCGTGATCGTGGCGACGCCCGAGCCTGCGACCGTGTTCGACGCGGTGCAGCCGGAAGCGGCGCGCCCATTTGCCGCGCTCGGTTTGCCGAGGCCGTTCAATGAGCCGAGCGAGTCGACTCGGCCGAGGTTTCCGGCGGGCGACGAGATCCACCTCGATCTCGCCGGCGACGTGCACCACTACGCTCGTTACAGCGTGAGCACGGCGCCGAACTACGCGTACGTGGTGTCGGGTGGCGGCGGCGCGTTCGTGCATCCGACGCAAACTACCCAGGCGACCGGAGCTGCAAAGTCGGCGGCGGTCTGGCCGCCGTCGGCTGCGCGCACCTATCCCGAGCGCAATACATCGCGCTGCGAGATCACGCGGCGCTTGCTCTGCCCGTGGCGAATCTTTCGAGGCGGCGGCGTGTTCTTGATCGGTGGTTTGTGCGCGGCGCTGCTGTACTTCGGCGTGTTCGTCGCGCCCGGTGCGCGCGACTTGTTCACGACCGACATCTTTCCGAAGTTGCCGTTCACGTCGAATCCTTGGCAGCTGTACGGGTGGTGGAGCGAATCGCAGGTCGTCGACAGCGTGAGCCTCGTCGTTGCGGGTGACGATGGGCAGGCTGCCGTGCCCGCCCTCGCGATGGGCCTCACACGCCGCGCGCTCTTGTCGTCCGAGTCGGCTGCGCTGGCGTTGCTGATCATCGTGCTCGCGGGGGGCTTTGCGAGCTTGCGTATGTTCGCCCGCGCGACCGAGCCTGATTCTTCGAAACGCGATCCGGTCGGTGCAGGGTCGTACGGGTTCGTAGTCGTGACTGCGATCTGCGCGCTGGGCGCATTCGGGCTCATGCACTACGAGCGGTCGACAGTGGCGACGTTACTGCCGCTCACCCCGCTGTTTTCGCACGCGCTGCTCACGCTCTACCTCGCGACATTTTTTCTGAGCATGTTGTGGACGATCGGGTACATGGGGACGTTACCGAAGCAGGCGAAGGTCCGCCGATTGAGCAGTGCGGATTCGATTCCACGCTGGACCGCGGTGATCTTCGGCGTGGGGGCGAGTGCCGCCGGATTGTTCGCGTACGGTGGCGGAAGCGTCGCAGCGTTTGCTGCAGACGTGGTCGCGCTGCTCTCGGCGGCGATCCTCGGCTTGGGGCCCACCGCTGCAGCGTGTTTGCAGG
>DASRXR010000477.1:0-6691 GCA_035687405.1 Polyangiales bacterium | reverse complement strand
TTCACACTTGCTGGATGGCGCCGTCATGCTGCCCGGCGCGACGCTCTCGTTCAACGCCGTGGTCGGCAAACGCGAGCCGGCGCGAGGCTTCGCGCCCGCGCTCGAGCTACTGAACGGCGAGCTGACGCAAGGTGTGGGAGGCGGTGTTTGCCAAGTCGCCGGCACGCTCCACGCGGCCGCGTTCTTCGCCGGACTCACGGTCGAGGAGTACCACGCTCATTCGCGCATGAATCGACTCGCGTATCTGCCGCCAGGACTCGATGCGATGGTCGCGTGGCCGGACAACGTTCGCGAGCTGCGCGACACCAAAGACATGCGGCTGAGCAACCCGTATCCGTTTCCGATCGTCGTGAAGAGCCAATCGGTTCACTCCGGCAGCCAGAACGTGCTGCGCGTTCAACTCTACGGCGCGACTTCGCCGTACCGTGTGGAGTTTCAGTTCAAGGAACTCGCGCGCGAGCCTGCGCCCGAGGTGCAGCGACCCGCTCCGATGCTACCGGTGGGCGAAGTGCGTCTGCTGCAGCCACCGCTCGACGGCCTCGTAATCCGCCGCCGCCGCACCATCTACACGCCGCTGCGGCGCATCGACGAAGAGACGCGCATCGCGTATCCGCCGAACCCGCGAATCGTGAGTGTGGGAACGAAGCTTTAGATCGACGACTAAAAACTAACGGGCGGAACTATCGACTTGGCCCATTGCCGCCAGGTAACTGCGCGCGAAGACGCGCCCGAGAAAGACGCGTTCGTATCGTGCGCCATCCAGGATGTCCGCATGCAAACTGACGAAACGCCTCCACAGCGACACTTCCGGCGCAGTCTTGGAGAATAGTCGTGTCCAGAAGCTGTGCGACTCACTGGACTCGTCGGGCTCGACGTCCGCGCCGCGATTAGACTGCTCGACCACCTCGGGCGAGATCGCGTCGACCAGCGTGCGCGCACCTTCGAGGACTGCTCGAAACAACGCGAACTCGTGCGTCACCACGTCGCGCACGCTTTGCTCGAGCTCGCGCAGCCGCTCGTTCCAATCGGCCTGCGGATTGAGCAGATACGCGAGGACGATGTTTCCCTTGTCGCTCTGCAAGATCGAACGCCGTGAGCCGCGACCGAGCCAGCGCCGCCGCACAGAGTCCTGCGCGTCATGAATCTCAGCCAGAGATTGGACCAATGCTTCGACCAACCCGAGCACGCGCGTGAGCGTGAGGCGGCTATCGAAGTAAACATTTTCAGGAAGCAGCTCGCCGTTGACTGCTCGCAGCCACTCTCGGAGCTCCGGGATGTCTGAAGGGGTGCTCACGCCCGCACGGTGGAACTCGGACTGGAGCTCTGGCTCGGATGCGAGTGCGGGGTCGCTGCGCATCAGCGCGTCCAGAAACGCCGCGTGCCTACTTGCCGGTAGCTCCGCAACTTGAGCACGCGCCGCCACTACTAAACTTGCGCGTGCTTCGCGATAGGCACGGCGCTCCGACGCGAGCGGATCCGGAGCTGCGGGGTCGGCGGGGATGCTGATCTCCAAAGCGGGCTGCGTCGAAGCGACGCTGACCGCAGGCACCTCCGCTGCAGCTGTCAGCGCCCAGGCTTGCGCCGCATCCAAATACACCGTCTTCACGCCGACCTCCGCGTCATCGCGCGTCGGACGGCGCTTACCCTTGCGGCGCAGATCGGACTCCGGCACCGGCTCGCGCGCGAAACGCAAGCTGAGCTCGCCGAGCGTGAGCACGCTGTCGACCTGCACCGGGACGTCTTCTTCCGAAGCGGCGACGGCGGCCCCGTTCAAGTACGTCGAGTTCGTAGACCCGAGACTGAAGTACGTAATCTCGTCCGCATCGAAGCGCAGCGTGCCCTCCCAACGCGAGATGAAGGGCTCACTCAGTTGCAGCTCAGCGAAAGGGCTCCGGCCGATGCTGATCGGCGAGTCGGCAAACGCGTAGCGGCGCGCGCCTCCGTCGACCTGCTCCACCGTGATCACGAGAGGAAGCATGTTGTCACCTCGGCCGAATACGTGCGGCACGACCGTTTGTGACATGTGACAGGCGAGCGCGCCGATGTCACCGGCACTGCCGGCGAGCGTACAAGTCCCGAGCACGGCCCAACTCTGCCGGCGCAAGCTTCAAATCCCCCGATTCGAGCAAGGACTGAACGAGCATGCTCGCGACTCCACCCGTTCGACCCCTGGTCTACGCGCTCTACGCTTGGACGCTGTTCGCAGCCTTTGGCTGCGGTGGCACCACAGTACCCCGGTGTGAACGAACTGAGACGATCGCTCTCCGACTTCGCCCCGCAGTGCATCTCAATCCCGATCGTCAGGGCCTGCCGCGCTCGGTCGTGCTGCGGCTCTATCAACTCGGCGACGAACGCACATTTCGAGCGCGCTCGTTCGAGAGTGTGTGGAACGAGCCGGTGCGCGGCACCGACGCGCAACCCGATCAAGTGATCGCGATTCCTGGCCGCCGTCAATCGCACGCACTGCCCCGCGATCCCAAGGCCAAGTTCCTCGCGGTCGCCGCGAACTTTCGAGAACACCGAGGAGACTCCGAATGGCGTGCTCTCGTACGGCTCCCCGAAGCGAAGAACGCGTGCGCGCGATCCCACGACTCGCACGACCGTCCTCTCGAGATCGTGCTCGCCGACTACGGACTGCGACTGAGTTCTCAATAGAGCGTTCCCATGCAAACTCTCGATGCAACACCTCGTCGCGTGAAGCGCAAGCAAGCGGCGCGAAGCGAAGCAAGACTCGAGCGCCTCGAGTCTCCGGAGCGTCCCGTCCACGAAGCCATCAGGCCGCTGTTGGTCGAGCTTGCGTACCTTCGCCAGCGCGAGCAGCTACCGCCCGCGGACGTGCTCTTCGAGTACGCGCGCACTCAACTGAACAAGGTACGCGCGAAGCTCGAAGAACTCGGCCTGCCGCCCGAAGACATCCAAGACATCCACTACGCGTTGGTCGCGTTCGTCGACGAAGCAATGCAAGCGGATCAGGGACCGCTCAAAGACTTCTGGCAAGCGCACCTGCTGCAGCTCGAGTTGTTTGGCGAGACGCGCGCGGGCGAAGGCTTTTACGATCGTCTCACGCACTTACAAGCGGAGCGTCGCGTCGCGGCCTTACGCGTGTACTACCTGTGTCTGCTCTTCGGCTTTCAGGGCATCTACGCGCATCACGGCGAGCTCGAGCGCGAAAACCTCGTCGAGAGCATACGCGAAACGCTCGGAATAGCGATCCACGACCGCATACCGCTCGCTCCTTTCGGCGCACGACCCGATGAGCCGGCCGCCGACAAGCAACGAAACCGGGTCCTCGAATGGCTGGCGATCAGCGCAGCTGGGCTCGCGGTCGTTTGGTACGTCGGCATCGCATTCAGTGTCGATGCGCGCGCACGCGTGTTGACCGATTCGTTGTCGCGCACCGCCGAAGACGTCGCGGCAAGTGTCGTCGGCAAAACGTCGGCGCGCTGACGGTCGTACAGACCCACCTCGAGAGACTCAGATGAAACGCAAAACACTCTTCATTGCACTGGGCCTTCTGACACTGCTGTTCATCGGCTTCGTCTGGTGGGTGTACTTCAGTTCGGCGAGCAAGCTACCGCTGAGTGTTTCGTTCCTCGGCAGCCTCTTGCCTCTCGCGATCGGAGCCAGCGTGTGGCTCGCGCAGCTGTGGGTGGCCCGACGCGGCGCGCACAAGCTCGAGTCTGCACTCGTCGACGAGGGCGCACGCGAACAACGCGCCGCCGCTCCCGGGATTCGCAGCGCCGAGATCGATCGCTTGCGCCAAGAGTTCGAGCGAGCGGTGAAGGCACTCAAGACCTCGAAGCTCGCCAACGGCTCGCGCCGCTCGGCGGAGGCACTCTATCGCTTGCCCTGGTACGCGATCATCGGGCCCCCCGCTTCCGGCAAGACCACGATCCTACGAAACTCCGGCCTCAAGTTTCCGTACTTGCCCGGCACCGGCGATCGACTCAAGGGCATCGGCGGCACGCGCAACTGCGATTGGTGGCTGACGAACCACGCGATCCTGCTCGATACCGCAGGACGCTGGTCGATCGAGGAGAACGAGCGCGACGAGTGGCTGGTATTTCTCGACTTGCTCAAGAAGCACCGTGGGGAGCGCCCGCTGAACGGCATCATCGCGGCGATCAGTCTCGCCGGCGACGACGTTACTTCGATCAGCGGCGCGGCCGAAGACGACCTGAAGGAAATTGCCCTACGCATGCGCGAACGACTCGACGAGATCACGGGTCGACTCGGAGTCGCCCTACCCGTGTACGTGCTCTTCACAAAATGCGATCTCATCAGCGGCTTCGTCGAAAGCTTCGGCAACATGAGCGGCGAACAGCGGCGCCAGATCTGGGGCTTCACGGCACCGGTCTTACAGGGCGTGCGGCGTAACCCCGGAGCCTACTTCGCACAGCAGTTCGACGTCCTGCGCGAGGAACTCGAACGGCGCGCGGTCGTGCGCATGGGCGACGAGGTCGACCCGCAAATAATTCCGAAAGTCTACGAGTTTCCCGCGCAGTTCGGCGCGCTCAAGGAGAAGCTGACCTGCTTCGTAGATGAGCTGTTCGACGCCAGCGCGTTTCGCGAAACACCACTGCTGCGCGGCGCCTATTTCACTAGCGGAACTCAGGAAGGCGCTCCGGCGGACTTGCTACTCGAGGACATCGCAGACGCGCTCGAGCTTCGACCGCAACAGTTCGAGCGACGCGAGCAAGAAAAGAAGAGCTACTTTCTGCACGACATGCTCATGCGCGTGGTCTTCGAGGATCGCGCGCTCGCGACGACGAGTGAAGTCGAGCTCGTACGGCAGCACTGGCGACGGCGCGCGGTCACCTCCGCACTGTTCATGTCTGCCGCGCTCGGAACGCTGGGCTCGACGAACTCCTGCCAGCACAATCTTCGCGGGATAAGTCACACCGAGGCTTCGCTCGTAAACAGTCGCAATGCGCGCAAACAGAGCGAAGGCGGCGCCGCCGCGGACGCCAAGCCTCAGCACGTACCCGAGTTGCTCGCGCTCGAGCAGGACGTGTCCCGCTACGAGCAGGGTGGACGCGGCATCCTAGACCTCGGGTTGTATCAGGGAGATCGAGTCTCGCCCGCCCTCGAGCGCTACTACCAAAACGCTCTCGGCGAGTTGGTCATTCGGCCGCTCCTCGACCAGAACCAACGCCAGCTGCTCACCTACACGCAACAGCTGCAAGTGAGTGCGAGCGCGAAGCAAGCCAGCGCGCTCGACGATGCGGCACGAAACGAGCTACGCGACGCGCTCAGCTTGAATCTCTTGCTGACGACGCCGCGCGAGAGCTGCACGCCGAAGCCACTTTCGCGCAAGGAGCAAGTCGTCGAGCGCATGCTCGCGCTCTGGCAACGGGTCGAGCCGGCCGAAGCGACCGCGCAGCGCGAGCGCAAGCTGTTGCTCGCGCGCTATCTCGAGCTTTCAAGCCAAGATCCCGCGGGTATGAAATTCGGCCATGATTCGCGCGCGATCGAGCAAGCGAGACGCGCACTCGGAGAAGACGATCGAGTCGAGCGACTCTTGCAACGAGTGATCGCGAGCCACGCTGACCCACAGACGCTCGCAACGCTCGCGGGGTCGAGCGTCGTACTGCAAGCGCGGACGAGTGTCGGCGGCGCGTTCAGTCGCGCCGCATGGGACAGAGTACGCAGCGACTTCAATGCCGACGACTTTCTCGAGAACGACGGCGATTGGGTCTTCGGGTGCGGGCGAGCCAGCCACGACGCAGCACGCGCGGAGCTCGACGGCGAGACGTTTCGCCAGAACTACCTGAAGCGCTACGAGAAGAGTTGGCGCGAGTTCTTGGACGGGTTGTCCGCTCGCGTTCCGAGCAACGTGCTCGAAGCGGAGAGCATGCTGAACGAGCTGGTGAGCCCCGCGAGTGCATTGGATGCATTGGCACGCAGCGTTGGCGAGAACACGAACTTGCCTGAAGCCAAGAGCGGCATCGAAGACACGCTCGATAGTGCGTCCCAGAAGCTGACCAACGTGCTCAGCGTCGCGAAGCAAGCCGCGAACAAAATCGCACCGGCACTCGCTGCCGACGCGAAGCTTGCGTCTCCCAAGCCCGAGTCCGATCCGCTCGTAGAGCCGTTGAAGGACGCCTTCGCCGATTTCGTAAAGCTAGACCAGGTCACTCCGAGCGGCGGGCAGACTCCGCTCGAACAGTATCGGCAACAGCTGCAACCGGTGTTGGTCGCGCTCAAAGCCTATCGCCAGGACGAATCCAAAGTGGAAGCGCTGGCGACCGCGACGCAGAGTGCACTCGAGAACACCGAGCTCATGCTGCGCAGCCTCGGCGGCAGCTGGAACAACCAGCTTCATTCCTTGCTCGTTCCTGCGCTCAATGGGATCCTGGACCTCGTCACGCGCGGCCGCGGCACACAGTTCGGTCGCGCCTACTGCGATGCAGTCTATGCGCCGTTTCAGCGGGAGCTCGCAGGGCGCTTTCCGCTCAGGCCGGACAGCAGCGATCCTGCCAGCCTGGCCGCGTTCGCGCGCTTCTTTCAGCCGGGTAGCGGTGCAATCTGGACTTTTCAAAACACGCATCTCGGAAGCTACGTGACTTCGGAAGGCGGCCGCTTCCGCTTCAAAGGAGCGCAAGCGAAGACCGTGCTTCGCGACGAGCTGCTCGAATTTCTGCAGCGCTCGGCGGCGATCAGCCAGGCGTTCTTCAGCGACGACGCGAAC
>DASRXR010000476.1:0-5545 GCA_035687405.1 Polyangiales bacterium | reverse complement strand
AAGTCTTGCGACTCTCCCGCGAAGCAAAGCTGCCGTACCGGCGAGTGTTCACTGTCTCAGCCGAGATGCGAGACTGGCTCGGCGAAGTCTTGCAACCGCCCGAGCTCGCGCGCCTCGACCTCTTGATTCGTGCCGACGATTGAGCCGTTCGGGCGCGCCCCGTTTCCACTGCAGGGCTTGAGGTCTCGCCCGAAATCACCTACGCCAGGCCATCGGCGTGGCGGCAGTCAGTTCTCGGAGTGCTGTGTGGGGACTCGTAACGCACGGCGCTTTCGCGCTGTGGGTCGCGTCCGCTTCTGCCGAATCGCCGGCTGTTCACGTGCAGCTGGCAGCGGCCGCATGTCCCAGTCCGTCGGAGCTCGAAGACAAACTCGAGCCTTTGCTCGACGCAGAGCTCGATATCTCGGAGAGCGATGCCCCGATCGATGCAGAAGTCATCGACCACGGTGAGGGCTTTACGATCGAGATCGCCGGCGTCGAGCGCGAGTTCAGTGACCGCGCGCGCGATTGCGTGGAGCGTGCGCGGCAAGCGGCCGTCTTCATCGCGCTCAACTTGAAGCCGTCAGCTGCGGAAGAAAGCGGCGAGCGTCATGACACCACCGCGCTGCGCGTCGGCCTTCAGCTGTCCGCCGAGCTCGCGTACACGAGGACGCAAAACAGCCTCGCACCGGGGCCGGGCGCCGGCATCTGGCTCGACTACGGATCGCTGCGTTTCGTGTTCTCGGCAGCAATTCTCTTCGCGAACGAAATCTCCGTTCAATCGGCGGACGTCGCAGGGGCGGTGAGACTGACCCGCATTCCGCTCGCACTTGCCGCAAGTTATCTGTTCCACCTGGGACGCTTCGCGATCGGTCCAGAGCTTGGGCTAGGGCTGGACGTGCTGCATTTTCACGGACGGGGACTCGAGCGCGTACAGACGCAGCTGCGCACGAATCTCGGACTCGTCGCTGCGATCGACGCGCAGTTACAGCTGTCGGACGCACTCTCCGCGCTCGTGCGCGTGGGGCTCAACGGGTTTCCACGCGCCTATACGCTGTCGATCGATCCAGTGGGTCCGGCCGGGCGAACACCCAAATTGTGGCTTACCGCCAGTTTGGGAGTCAGTTGGCGATTCGGCGGTTGATTGAAGGATTGAACGGTTACTCCCCAAGTTCATGGCGGAGGTTACGAATCGTGTTGCTCCGGCGCGCATTTCTCCCTTTCCATGTTGGGAGCCTGATACTCGCGTCGTGCACGGGCACGATCGATTCACCAGGCCCTGGCGCTTGGGGTGATGTTCCAAACAGCCCTAACGGTGTTCCTGCGGGATTTCCGGGTCCGAATGCACCTGGTGCGCCATCGACGGGCGCGCCGGGGGTGCCGGGTACCAGTCCCGGATTCGGGACGACTCCTGCAGCCAATGGCGGCATTCCGGGCCTTCCCAATGCGATGGGCTGCACGACGCCCGAGGTTGGACCGACGCCGCTTCGACGGCTCACCCACGAGGAATACGACAATGCGGTCGCCGCGCTGCTCGGTGACACGACTCGGCCCGCTCAGGACTTCGCTGCCGACACGGAGGTTGGCATTTTCGACAATACTGCCGAGGCGCAGACGGTGCCGGTGCTGCTCGCGGACCAGTACCTCTCCACGGCAGACAAGCTCGCGCGCGCAGTCGACGTAAAGACGTTGACCGGCTGCGACCCGGCAGGCGCGATGGGCAGCGCTTGCGTCCGAAACTTCGTGACGAGCTTCGGAAGGCGCGCGTATCGGCGGCCGCTCGAAGCGGCAGAGATCGATCGCTACGTCGCGCTGCACACGAAGACAGCGAGCGCGTCCGATGCTCAAACCGGCGTTCGCGCGATCGTCGCGGCGGTGTTGAGTGCGCCGAGCTTCCTGTTCAAACCAGAATACGGCGGCATCGCGTCGAAGGTTCCGGGCGCGATGAACGCGGCACCTTTCGAGCTCGCGACGCGGCTCGCCTCGTTGATCTGGTCATCGATCCCAGACGACGCACTCCTCGATGCAGCTCAGAGCGGCCAGCTCGCGACGGCCGATCAAGTCACCGTTCAAGCACGGCGCATGCTGGCGGATCCCCAAGCGATCCCAGCGGCGCGCTCGTTTTACGGGCAGTGGCTCGGCCTGCCGCTGCTCGATGCAGCCACCAAAGACTCGATGGCGTATCCGCAGTGGAACGAGGATCTCCGCGCCGCGTTGCGCTCGGAGACCGAGCACTTCATCGACTACGTGCTCTGGCAAGACGACGCCACGCTCTCGACTCTATTGACGGCCAGCTACTCGATGCTGAACCCGACGCTCGCCAAGCTGTACGGCGCGGCGAGCACGAGTCCCACGAGTCCAAGTAGCCCCGGCGCAACCAGCGCCGGCGCGAACGCGGGCGCCGCTGACGGCTTCACACGCACCGCTCTCGATCCGAAACAACGCAGCGGTGTGCTGACGCAAGCCAGCTTGATGGCTGCGTTCGGCAGTCCGGCGAGTAGCTCGCCGATCAAACGCGGCAAGCTCGTGCGAGTTCGCATGTTGTGCCAGGACTTGCCGGACCCGCCGGCGAACGTTCCGGCTCCGCCGGAGCCGAAACAAGGTGTGTCGACGCGCGAGCGCTTCGCGATGCACACGAACAATCCTGCGTGCAGCGGCTGCCACAACCTGATCGACGGGCTCGGCTTCGGGCTCGAACACTACGACGGCGTCGGCGTGTACCGCACGATGGATCAAGGCGTGCAGGTGGACTCGAGTGGCGAGATCAACACCACTATGGACATCGATGGCCCGTACAACGGCGGGCCGGAGTTGGCGCAACGTCTTGCGAGTAGCGAGCAAGTCAATGATTGCGTGCCGACGCAGTGGCTGCGCTACGCGCTCGCACGCCGCGAGGACACCGAAGATGCGTGCTCGCTTTCGGCAGTGCAGGAATCGTTTGCGAGCTCGGGCGGCAATCTGCGCGAGCTGGTGGTCGCGCTGACTCGAACCGACGCGTTCATGAGCTACCGGTCGCCGGATTAGGAGCGAGATATCGCAATGGATCGTCGCTGGTTGATTTCACGTCGTGCGCTACTCGGTGGCATCAGTGCTGCCGGTGTCGCTTCGCTCATGCCGCGCGGCTTCGCGAGCGCCCAGGCGGCGCCGCTGCCGCGCCTGCTCATCGTCCACGTGCCGGAGGGCATGTGGAACGGCGCGCCGCGGCCCGTCGCAGGTGGCACGAACCTCGGCCAGATTCTCGAGGCCTTACAGCCGTTTCAATCGAAGCTGCTCGTGCTCAACAACTTGAACATGAAGTCGCGCGACAAAGGTCCGGGCGGCGACGGCCACCACCGGGGTGTGCCGCACATGTTCACCGGCATCGAGATGCAGGACGAGAATCTCGCCGGCGGTCCGTCAATCGATCAAAAGATCGCGAAGGCGATCGGCGGCTCGTCACCGTTCGAGTCGCTGCAGTTTGCAGTGCGAATCGTGTACGGCGACACGAACGGTCGGCCGATCTGGTCGGCGCCGGGACGCGTCGTCTCTGCAATGCAGAGCCCGTTCGAGGCGTACACGCGTCTGTTCGGAGGCATGAAGCCCGCAGCCATGGGCGGCGCGACGGGCGGCATGGCACCTGCGGCTCCGGTGATCGATCTCCGCAAGAGCGCGCTCGACAACGCGATCGCCGAGTTCAAGACGCTGCGTCCTCTGCTTTCGGCGAGCGATCGCGATCGGATGGAATCGTATCAGGAGTCGCTGCGCGACATCGAAAAGCGGCTCCAAACCGTGGCGAGCGCGCCCATTGGTGCGGGCTGCCCGCCGGCCGGGCCCGGCAGCACGATCGACGTCAAAGCCGAAGCGAACTATCCGAAGGTGGGTCAACTGCAGATGGACATGATCGTCGGCGCGTTTCAATGCGGCCTGACGCGAGTGGCGAGTCTGCAGTGGGGAAACTCGAATGACCAATGCACGTATTCGTGGCTCGGGGTGAACAATCTTGGTCACGATCTGGCGCACAACAACAACAACTGCGATGCGTCTGGCGCCAAGAAGCTGAAGACGTATCGCTGGTACTCCGAGCAATTCGCGTACTTGCTCGGCAAGCTGGACGCGGTCCCCGAAGGCAGCGGCACGATGCTGGACAACACTGTCGTGCTTTGGGCATCTGAATTCGGCGACTCCAACGGACACACGCCGAACAATTTGATGTGGCTTCTGATGGGCAATGCGGGAGGGTATTTCAAGAGCGGTCGGATCCTGAACTGCGGCGGAAAATCGACGAACGACGTACACACTTCGCTTGCAAATGCGTTTGGTCTACCGGACAAAACCTTCGGTAATCCGGCGTATTGTGCGGGTCCCCTCACTGATTTGACCTAGTGTCGTGCGGGCTCTACACGCAGGTCTGGCTGTCTCTCGCCCGGAACGGAGCAGCAGCCGTGCGCTGCGCTCGCACTCGGACGCGATGCAGCGTATGACTAGAAAGCCAGTGGCTCGTCGTTCTCCAGCCGATCTCCGAATTGCCCTCGCGCTCGCGGGAAATGACCCGCGCGCGCTCGCGCTGGGTGCGGGACCGGGCGCCGGCGCCGGCGCACGAAGCAGTGATGCCGATGGTGAGCTCGCCTTCGAGGCCGTGTATTCGACGCATTTTCGCCACGTCGCGCGTTGGGCGCGGGCGCTCGGCGGCATGGATGCGGACGTGGATGACATCAGCCAAGAGGTGTTCATCGTCGTCCGCCGCAAATTGAAACAGTTTGCCGGTCCGAGTCTGTCCGCGTGGCTGTATGGCATCACGCGCAAGACCGTGAGCGACTATCGCCGTCGCGCCTGGTTCCGGCGCTTGCTCGGCGTCACGCGCAGCTTCGACCACGTACGCGAGCAGCCGCTGATGGCTGCGGACCCGTACGAGCGGCTCGAGGCGCAGCGCATCCTCGGTGACGTGTTGGGCAAGCTCTCGCACGTGCGCCGCAGTGCGTTCGTGTTGTTCGAGATCGAAGGCTACAGCGGCGAGGAGATCGCCGAGCTGGAACAAATTCCCGTGGCGACCGTGTACACACGCTTGTTTCACGCCCGCCGCGACTTTCTGCGCTACACGGCCGAGATAACCGGCTTGGAAGCGGAGGAGCCTCCGCAATGAAGCGCTTACGCGAGCTACCGGCCAACACCCCGCTGATCGCGCAGGTGCAGCGCTTGCTCAACGCGGCGCCCTCGGCGCTCGACTCGCCGGTGCACATGCAGCGCGTGCGTCGCGCAATCGAGCGTGCGCCCGCGCGCGGGTCGTCTGGCTTACTGCGAGCACCCGCGTTTGCAGTTGCAGGAGTGCTGCTGCTGTTCGGAGCGAGCGCGTTTGCAGCCGTGCGCGTGTGGGTTGAGCATCGAGCGGCAGCGACTACGGATGACTCCGGTCCGCTCGCAGCGGCGCTGCCTCGAGCGAGCGACACCGCGAACTCTGCGCCGCTCGTAGTTCCGCAGCTCGCAGCTGCCGACGAGCCGACTGATGTCGCGCGCGTCGCGCATGCTGTCCCGAAGGTCGCGGCGGACCAGTCCGTGCGTTCCCGCGTCCAGCCGGCGCGCGTGCAGAAGC
>DASRXR010000475.1:0-15186 GCA_035687405.1 Polyangiales bacterium | reverse complement strand
CTGGTTTCGGAGGCGACCTGCGCGCGCAGCACCTGCTTGAGCTCGCCGTAAGCACAACCGGCGAGCGCCAGCATCGGGCCGATCACGAGCACCAACAGGGTGAGCTTGCGCTCCAGTCGAGATTCCGCCGTCTTCAGCATGGGGCGCAGTCTGCAAAAGTTCGGATGTTTTGCCAAGCTAGGGACAGCCCCTAGCTCACGGCACGAGCAAGATTCGCATTGCGTTCTTGCCGCCGCCGAGAGCTTCGACACGACTCTCCGCGACGCCGAGCGACTCGAGCCGCCGCTTGATCAGGTCCGCGCGTGGCCTCGCAACCAGGACCGAACCGTAGCCCTGAATGCGGACACGCAGGTCTGGACGCGCTTGTAGCACCTCCGCGAGCTCCGCAACTGCCTGTTCGCCCGAGTTGCTCAGCTCGATGCCTTCGCCCACGAACGTGATCGCGGGTGCATCGACGCCCCCGTCGGGACGCAGTGTGACCTGCGGCTTCGACGAGCGCTTCATCAGCGTGATCTCGAGATTGCCGGTCGTTCGCGCCGCGACGGTCGCAGTAGTCGACTTGGAGAAGTATCCGAGTGCTTCGACGCGCACTGCGTACGCGCCCGGCGCGAGCTGCGGCGCTGAGAACGCACCGTTCGCATCCGCGGTGAGCAACGAACCCGAGGTTCCAGCACCTGTCAGCGCGACGCGCGCTCCCGGGACCGGCGTACCCCACGAATCGAGCACTTTGCCCGTGATTCCACCGATTGTCGGCTTCGGCACGAGCACGCAGCGCAAGCCGACGTCTCCACCAGCGGGCGGAATCGCCGCCGGGCACGCACCGTTTTCGTAGTCCGGGTGCGCAAGCTGTAGCGACACGGGGCCCGCGGCGAACGCCGGCGTCACGAACGCGCCGTCCGCGCCGGTCGAGAGGGCGGTCACACCGACGAGCTCGGGGAACGAGACGATCGCTCCCGTGATTGGGGCGCCTTCCGGCGTGACGACGACGCCTTGAATGCGGCCCGTTGCAACCACTGGCCCTGCAGCTATGGGCTGCGCAGCCACCGGCGCTTGCACCGTCACGATCTTTTCCGGCACTGGCCGCGCGTCGTAGTCGTAGCTGAACGCGACGAGCACGCGATACGGCAGGTTCGGCGCGAGCTCACGCACGAAGCGATCGGTCCCGGTGAGACCGAAGTCGGCACCGAGCAACACCGACAGCCCGCGAAGCGGCGGGACGACGCGTACACCGACGAGCAAGTTCATCGGCGCGGTGCCCGAATGCCGCTCGAAGCAGCTGTCGTTGGGGGTACTGCGGCTGCCGTTGCCCGGGTCCTCTTCGAGGAAGGGGCAGTCGTAGTCCTGGCGATTGACCGGAATGCCGATCTGCCACTCGAGTAGTGGATGCAAGAAGAAGTTGTCCGCGAGCTGCAGCGGCACTTCGACGCCCGCACCGATCGTCAGCTTGTCGAGCCGATTCACGTTGAAGGCCAAGCGCTCGAAGCGATCGACGAGGTGGCGCGACTCGTCGTCTTTCCGCTCCGCATCGTTCAACGCGCCGTAGCGGCGGTTTTCCTCGTCGCTGACGAGGTTCGCGCTGCTGTCGAACAAGTAGCCGACATTCAGGCGACCGATCAGCGGGATCGGTTTCTTCAGTTCGTTCAAGTCGACGGTCAGCGCGGCACGCAAACCCACGCTCGTGGAGTCCCAGGCTTGTCCGCTGCCGCCGACTTCACCGCCGAGCATTGCGCGAATGTCGCCGCCGACCCACAAACCCCGTGAGACGTGTCCGGCGAACTTCGCACCCAGCATGAAGTCGCCGAGTGTGTCGAGCGTGCGGCCATCCGGCTCCGGACGATTGAGGGACCGGTTGCTCAGTGTCGCGAAGAGCTCGAGTACTTCGACTGGGGTCACGCTGATGGACAGCGTCTGACCCCGAAAGTCGATCTCGTCTCCGTTGCGCAGGAAGTCGCTGCCAGAATAGCCGTCGATGCCGAGTTGGATCCGCACAGCGCCGGGCACACCGGTGCTCGCGTCGATCAGCGCGATACCGCCGGTCGGACCCTGCCAGCTGTTGTAGCGGCGGTGCAGCAAGTCCCACGCGATCTTCGGCTCGTCTTCGTCCGCGACGGGTGCGACAGTCACTGCAGTCGTGGTCGTGGTCGTTGCGACTGGCGCAGGTACCGCGGCCGGCGCAGCTGCTGTGTTAGCCGCTGCAGTCCCAGTGGTGGTGCTGCCGCTCTGAGCGGCCTGCGCGTCCACACTGACTCCGACTTGCGCGAGGGAAGGAGAGGCAACGACAGCCCAGACGAGCGTGCCTAGAACCGCGATGGTTCTCGGCCGAACGACAGACAACATGCGGAGCACCCTTTCGGCGGAAGAGAGCTGCATCTACCGCACGGGCCTCGTCTCGCACTTTTGTGCTGGAAGTTCAATAGTCGCGTGTGTTCAGTGCGTGCCGATCCACGCACTCGAATGAGCACATCCGGGTGCTGACCATGTCAGGCGCAGCGGGACACAACTCGATTCACGCCTGTTTGTCGATCGAACGCGCGGCTTGGTCGCACAGCGCCTGAACGCCGATCCCAAACACGGAGAAGCGCTCGTCTTTGGTCAGACCCTGTCGATAGCGATAGTAGATCTGCTGGATCACGACCGCGGTCTTGAACAAACCGAATACGTAATAAAATGCCGGGTTCACGACGCGGCGCCCCGAGCGAGCTTCGTAACGCTCGACGATCTCGGCGCGCGTGAGTGCTCCCGGCTGTTCGCTCGGGCCTCCGCGCATCAGCTGCATCATCGGATCGTCGGCTGCTTCGACCCAGTAACTGACGAACGTACCGAGGTCCATCAGCGGATCGCCGATGGTCGACATCTCCCAATCCAGGATACCGAGGATCTTGGTCGGATCCGCCGGATCGAGCACGACGTTGTCGAACTTGAAGTCGTTGTGAATGAGGCTCGCGCCGGAGTCCGCAGGACGATTGTCCGCGAGCCACTTGGCAACTTGCTCGACTACCGGGACGTCGTCGGTTTGCGACTTCTTGTAGCGGTCGGTCCAGCCTTCGACCTGACGTTGGACGTAGCCGTCCGGCTTACCGAGATTGTCGAGACCGATCGCTTTGTAATCGAGCGCGTGAAGCTCGACGAGCGCATCGACCAGGTTCTCACAGAGCTTGCGAAAGCGCGCTGGCTCGAGCCCGAGCGACGGCGGCAGTTCTTTGCGAAGGATGATCCCGCGCAGTCGCTCCATCACGTAGAACGGCGCGCCCATGACACTCGGGTCTTCGCTGTAGACGACCGGCTTCGGCGCGTGCGCGTACGAGGTCGCGAGCGCCGACAAGATGCGGAACTCGCGACCCATGTCGTGCGCGCTCTTCACCTTCGTGCCGAACGGTGGACGGCGCATGACGAGTTCTCGCTCGCCAACTTTGAGCAAGTAGGTGAGGTTCGAATGTCCGCCCGGGAACTGCAGGACCTCGAGGGGCCGACTCGCGAGCTCGGGAACTTCCGCAGCGAGGAAGCTCTTGAGCTTCTCCGCATCGACCTCTTCGCCCGCGCGGACCGCGCGCGCCGCATCGACGACTTCTGACATGCAGACCGGCTCCTTCAGGGTTGCCCGCGGGGCATACCACATCCAGAGGGGCCAATGACCACGCTGGGCGGGACCTGATCGCGCCACGGCGGGACTTGATCACGCGGGGGCGCGACTCGATCACGCGGCGGGACTAGTGATCACGTTGGGACGGGACTTGATCACGCGGCGGCGGGACCGAAGTGCGCCAAGCGAGCAAGAGCGGTCCGCCGTCGCCGTACACCGGATCGAACTCGGGGGACGGCACTTCGCGAATCCGCTGCTCGGACGACCGGCGCGCGCTCGGATCACCAATCTGCATGTCGTACGAGCGGCCTCGCTCGTACGCGCCGACCACACGAAAGTCAGGACTTGCAGCCACGCGCTTGTGCGCCGCACCCGCCGGAAGCACGAGCACGTCACCCGTTCCGAGGACCAAATGTGGACCTTGCGGCCCACCGACTTGCACCGTCGCGCGACCACCGAAGCAGCCGAGCACTTCGTGTGCCGTGCTGTGATAGTGGTGGTAGTCGTAGATGCCGTCGCGCCAACCACCGGACCAACGGTGTAACGCGAACGTTTTTTCGATCGTGCGCGCAGCGAGCTCTGCTGCGGCATCGACTTCTGCAATTCGCGGTGCGCCGAACGCCCCGCGGTACAGCAACACGGGCAGCATCAAGCTCGGAAAACCATCGCTGGCCTCGAGCCGGATCGCCTCGACCTGAGCGTTGCTCAGTACACCATAGCTGGCGCTGCGGATCCCCTCGTCCATAGGCGGACGAGTTAACCACGTCAGCGCCTGCTTCAAGAGCCCTTTTTGCAAACACTCCTACGGAAGAATGTGATTCGATGGACAGATGCGCCTCGGGTCGTCGGTTCCGGTGCTCGCGAGTGGTGCGCTTTGGCTAATCCTGGTGAGTCCGGCGCTCGGTGAGGAGCGCGCGAGTGCACCGCACGCGTCGAACCAGTCGCCATCCTCCGCTGCGGATGCCGCTCTGAGCGGCCTGTTTGGTAGCCCGCGCGTGACAGTCGATCCGGGCGTCGCGCATCTCGAAGCTTTGATGGCAGAGCTGTCCGAGCGACCGGCGGCAAAGACCGCCGGAAAGCCGGGGCTCGATCGCGCGCGCGCGGAGCTTTCGCGCTTGCGTCGCATGATCGACGAGCGCGCAGATGCGACTGCGATCGCACGCAAAAAACAGATCGTCTGGGCTGCGCTGTCGTCGTCCGATCGGCAGATGGCGCGCGCCGAGCTCGCGGCCGCCTTGCGCACGGCGATCTCACGCCGCGAAGCCGCGGAAGCGCAGCTGAGGGCGGCCAAGCTCGCGAGCGATGCACACCGCGCCGAGCTCGAAGCTCAAAAGGCGCCGCAAACTACGGAGCCGGCGAAGTGATCGGTGTCGGTCGGGCCGGAGTCTCGGCCGCGCTGCTATCACTGGCTGCGTGTGCGGCTGCCCGAGCCACGCCGCATTCGCGACCGGCCCAAGTCGCGGAAGGCCTGACGCTGACGGCGGCGCAAGTCGATCGCTTGCACGCGCTCGCCCCCGACTACGTCGCGCGAGCGGAACGTGCGGAGCTGCGTGCGAGCGAGTCCGCGACGGCCGAGGTCGCGAGCGAGCACCACGCCTGCGCACAACTGCTGCTCGAAGCCGCCCAAGCCGAAGCCGATCGCGTCGAGCTCGAACGACGACTGCTCATCGAAGAGCTGCGCCGCGATGCGGTTTCGCGCGAGCTCGCAGCGGAGGAGTACGCGCGAGTCGCACAAGCCCAGGCGGCGCCGGCGCCGCCCGATCCAGCTGTAACAGCGAGTGCAAAGTCGCCCGACTCGCAGCGGATGGCGGCGGAGTCGTACATTCGGCGCGCCCGTCTCAGCTTGGCTGCTGCCCGCGTTTTGGGCGCTGAACCTGGCGCGGTTGCGCAGGCCGAACGCCGGGTTCGCGAAGCGAGCGAGCGTCCGGCGCAGGCGCGCGGCGCGCTCGAGCAAGCCGAACGCGTACTCGATGCAGCACGCACGCGGAATACGCCCAGCACCGATCCGCATTGACGATGTGCATCGAGCCGCTGGCAGCGCCATGCTCCATGGCTTACGGTGCGCCACCGCCCCCCAGCCTGAGGTCAATCGGTCTTGATCGAACCGTCGTCGAACCACCGGTCTCCGTTTCCTATGCCCGCAGTTCTTCCCCGAGCCGCGGCCGCTCCGCGTCGAATGGAAGCGACGGCGGCGTGGACGCGGTCGCGCATCGTGATCGCGCTGGCCCCGCTGTTGTGGCTCGCACCTGCGCTCGCACGTGCGGACAATCCAACGGACGGCGAGAACTCGCGGCTCGCGCAGCGCGTGAGCGCAGCAGGAACCGATCCGCGCGGCGTCGTCCCACTTCTCGAGCTGTGGGACAACTGGGATCGCAGCACGCCGCGCAAGCTGGTCGCAGAGCTCACCAAGCTCTCTAAAGACGCGCGGCTCTCGAGTGATCGCCGCGTCCTCGTCGAAACGATGCTCGCTCAAGCGCGGCTTCGGCTCGGCGATCCGAACGCCGTGACCAAGCGTTTCGACGAACTCGGCTACGTGACGACGTTTCGCGTGATCGGCCCGTTCGACAACGAAGGCAAAGCCGGGTTCGACAAGCCTACGCCGGTCGAAGACAAGCGGATGGAAGCGCCCGATATGCAAGCGACCTATCCCGGGCGTGAGCGGCCAGTTGCGTGGCGAGAGCTGCCTGAGGTGACGCGCAATGGCTTCGTGCCGTTCGGCGCGTTGATGCGCCCGCTCGAGAACGTGTGCGGACTCGCCGAGACATTCGTGAAGAGCGAAAAGGCACGGCCGCTCACGCTCTGGGTCGGCGCGGGTGGCGCGGTCAAAGTGTATTGGAACGGGGCGGTGGTGCTCGCCGATCCGGCCTACCGCGCTCCGAGCCCAGACCGTAGCGTTGCAATGGTCGGTGCGCACGCGGGCTGGAACCGCTTGCTCGTAAAGGTGTGTACGACGAACGCGAGCTGGGGTTTTCAGCTGCGCATCGGCGACGAGAAGGGCGGCATTGCAAACGGCATCACGACCGCGCGCACGACGACCGCGGCGCTCGACATTCCGCAGCACGATCCGAAGCAGAAGCTGCCGCGCGCGCCGGTTACCGCGCTCACCTCGTTCGAGAAGCAGGTTTCGGTGGCGAAGCCGCCGGCGGCTGCGCTCGTGGAGTTCGCGCGTTACTTGGATCTGTCCGGCTCGGATGATCCGGCGGAGCGCCGCGCGAAGCAGCTCGTCGAACGTGCGGTCGAGCTCGATCCAAAGCCCGAATACTTGCGGCTCGCCGCGAAGCTCTCGGAAGAGCGCGCCGAGATGATGCGGTTTGCCGAGCGCGCCTACGCGGCGAGCCCGAACGACTCTGCGACGTTACTGTTGCGGGCTTCGCTGCTCGCCCGCGGGCCGGCGCCGGAAGCTGCCGTTCCGGTGCTCGACAAGATTCCGAAGGACAGCCTCGAGTCCTTCGATGCGGCGCTTCTGCACGCCTCGCTCGTGCACGACTTGGATCTGCCGAGCTCGGCGCTCGGGGAGCTCCGAGGGTTGGAAAAACGCATTGCAGCTAATGGCGGCGGCGATGCTGCGGTGGCGACCTCGGAAGTCCCGGTCGCGCTGTTGCGGTCGTTGATCGAGTTCGAGACCGACGCTGGGCGCCCGGATGCGGCCGTTCGCGAGCGTGCGCGCCTGCTGACGCTGCGTTTCGACGACGGCGACAGCCGGCGCGCGTTGATCGACGACGCGCTCGAGCGCGGTGAGAAGCAGGCGGTGCTCGATCAGATCGAGTTGCTGCGAAACCTCACGCCCGGCAGCGTGCGCACGCTGCTGTACGTCGCGGGGATCTACGATGCGCTCGGCCGCGACGACCTCGCGCTGTCGACGTACCGCGATGCGACTGCGATCGCGCCCGAAGCTTCGAACATTTACGTGGCGTACGGTCGCGCGCTCTTGCACGCGCAGCAGTCGAACGCTGCGATCGAGGCGCTCCAAAAAGCCATGCTGCTCAAGCCGCAAGACGCGGAGACACGCGAGCTGCTCGAATCGATCAAGCCGGCGCCGCGCGCGGACGAGTCGTACGCGATCGCATCGTCCGAGGTGTTGAAGCAGCGGACGAACGATCACAAGTACCCGTATTCGATCCTGCAGGACCTCACCGTGAAGACGGTGTTCGAAAACGGCTTGGGCTCCACGTTCCGGCAGCTCGCCGTGCAGATCAACGACGACGAAGGTGCGCGGCGCTTTCGCACGCACTCCTTCCAGTACGATCCGGACTCGCAGCACGTGGACCTGCGCTTGTCGCGCGTGTACCGCAAAGACGGCCGCGAGCTCGAGTCCGTGCGCACGTACGAGCAGCAGCTCGGCGAGCCGTGGTACCGCGTGTACTACGACACGCGAGCCGTGGTCGTGGTGTTTCCGGATCTCGAGCCGGGAGACGTGGTCGAAGTGCGCTACCGCATCGACGACGTCGCGCATCGCAACTTGTTTGCGGACTACTTCGGCGACCTGCACTTGTGGCAAGACTTCGTGCCGATCGCGCGCAAGGAGTACGTGCTGATCACGCCGGAAGCGCGCGCGATCTACGCGAACGAGAACAAGACCTTCAAGGGTCTCGAACACGACCAGAAGGTCGAAAACAAGCGCCGGATCGATCGCTACGTCGCGACCGACATCCCCGCGCTCATCGCGGAAGACGGGATGCCCGGCATCACGGAAGAGAGCCCGTACTTGCACGTGTCGACGTACAGCACGTGGCAAGACGTCGGGCGTTGGTACTGGGGCCTGATCAAAGATCAGCTCTACGCCGATCAAGCGCTCAAGCGTACGGTCGCGGAGGTCACGGCCGGCGCGACGACGACAAAAGAGCGCGTGATTCGCGTGCACGACTGGGTGGTGAGCCACACGCGTTACGTCGGGCTCGAGTTCGGCATCCACGGCTTCTTGCCGTATCGCGTGCCGCTGATCGTTCAGCGCGGCTTCGGCGACTGCAAGGACAAGGCGTCGCTGATGTACACGATGTTGCGGGAAGCGGGCGTCGATGCGCGCCTGGTACTCGTGCGGACGCGGCGCAACGGTGCGATCGAAGGTGTGCCGGCGTCGCTCGCGGTATTCGATCACGCGATCACGTACGTGCCGGAGCTGGACATGTACTTGGACGGCACGGCCGAGCACAGCGGTACGACCGAGCTTCCGACCGAAGATCAAGGTGTGACCGTGCTACTGGTTGGCCCGGAAGGTGCGGAGCTGCGCAAGACGCCGGTGCTCTCGGCCGAGCAAAATCAGCGCACGCGCACGCTCGCAGTGCAGCTCGAAGCGGACGGTTCGGCGCACGTGAACGGCGCGGAGGAAGTGCGCGGTGCAGAGGCCGCTGGCTACCGCGACTACTATCAATCGGAAGGCACGCGCTCGGAGCGCTTCGAGCGCAACCTGGGCGGCATCTACCCCGGCGTGGAGCTTCTCGATCAGCGATTCGAAAAGCTGCACGAGCTCGAGCAGCCGGTGCGCTACAGCTACAAGATCAAAGTGCCGCGCTTCGGTCTGTGGGACGGGAGCGAGTTGCGATTCTCACCGAGCGCACTCGGCGACTTGGTTCGCAACATGGCGCGATCCCCGACACGCTTGCAGCCGCTCGATCTCGCGAGCTCGAGCGCGTACGTCGAAGAGCGGCAGGTCACGTTGCCGCGCGGCATGAAGCTGACGGCGATGCCCGAAGGTGGCGAAGTCACGTCGGCGTGGGGGAAGCTCTCGCTTCACTACGCGGCGGAGCGCGATGTCGTCAAAGTGCGAACGGAGTTTTGGTTGACGCGCGCGCGCGTCGCGCCGAAGGAGTATCCCGACTTCCGGCGTTGGGTCGAAGCCGCCGATCAGTTGCTACGGCAGCGTGTGGGCTTGCAGCGAGGTGAACCGTGAAGCGGTTTGGGTTGTGTGGATCGATTCTAGTCTTGGCTGCAGCGTGCGTTACACAAACTGCGAAACCCGCGCCGCCGTCGATCGCGCTCTTGCGCAAAGCGGCGGCCGATGCGCCGAACGATCCAGCGCGTGCGCGAACACTCGCGCTGGCTGAGACGTACGACAGCGGTTCGGATCCGACGAAGGTCGCCGAGGAGCTCACGCGAGCGCGGCAACTCTCGCCGACCGATCCCACGCTGATCTACACCGAGGCGTTGCTCGCGGACATCCACGGCAAGCCGGCGGATGCGCTCGAAGGCTACTTGCGCACGATCGAGCTTTCGGTCGCGTCGGCGCGGCCTGAATCGCAAGCGCTGATCGAAGCTACGAGCTACGCGGTGCTCGGACAGAGCGGGATGAGCCGCGGCTACTCGGACAAAGTCCGCCAGCGGTTGACCCCGATATTGGCAGGCGCGAGCTTGTCGGCAGCTGCGCGCGGCGCGCTCGGCGATGCGATCGTGCCGCTCGCGTGGAAGCGTGGCGACTTCGACGCGGTGAAGAAAGTCGCGACGCAACTCGGGTGCGCGCAGAGTTATCGCGTGGCGGGGCCGTTCGGTCCACGCGAGTTGCTCGGCTTCGACGAGAAGCCGCGCGTGGACCCGGCGCAGCCGTTGGCTGCCGACTACGACCTCGGTCCGTCGCGTGGCCGGCGCCCGACGCGCGCCATGCAGACGCGCGCGTGCAGCGTGCATTTGGGTGGTGGGCCAGTCGCCGATGGCGGCTTGAGCTACGCCGAGACGAGCTTGCGCATTCAGGCGGCGGGCGAGTACGTCGTGCGGCTGGATACGCCGAACTCCGTCGAGATGTACGTCGACGGCAAGTCGGTGTTGCGGGTCGATCGCCGGCGCGTGCTCGGTGCGCGTGTGGTGTTTCACCAGCTGAATCTGCAGCCGGGCGATCACCGCGTGATGCTCGCGGTCGCGTCGCGCCATCCGAACCCGGTGCTCGAGCTCGCGCTCACGCCGCTGACAGCTGCAGACGCGCAGGTGCTGTCGCCCGCGCGTAAGCCGGTCACGACCGGAGCAGATCTGCACTTGGCGGTCGCGGTTGCGCTCGCGCGCGGTGACGTGCTCGCGGGGCGGCAGGCGCTCGCGTTCGTGTCGACTGGTGGCGACGTGTCGCCGCCGCTCCTGTTGCAGCGGGCAGCAGTCGCACTCGCGGATCCGCTCGTGCCGGATGAAGTCCGGAGCGACGACGCGCGCCGGTTGTTCGCGAAAGCGATCACGCGCGATCCGAACCTCTGGGGACCGGTCACGCAGCTTGCGGGGCTTGCCGCGCAAGCTGGCCGCGTCAACGAAGCGATCGCAGCGATGCGGCATGCGCAAGCGCGTTGGCCCGAGGTACCTGCGATCGGTTTGCTCTTGGCGGAGCAGCTGCGCGGGAAGGGCTATCAAGCTGCGGCGGAGCGCGAGGTCAGCAAGTTGCGTGAGCTCGTGCCGGATGCGTGCGCGCCGATCGGTGCGGATCTGGAAGCGAAGCGGGCGCGCCAGCGCTACGCGGAAGCGAACGAGCTCGCGCGCAAGCTCGTGGCCTGTGATGCGGAGACGAATGCGCTGTACGCCGCGTACGTCGAGCAGCGCGACTTCACGCGCGCGAGCGCAGAACTGAAGCGCTTGTCGGCGTTTTCGACCGACGCCGGGCGTTATGCGTCGCTGCTCGCGGAGCTCACGCTCGCGAAGAACACCGGCGACGACAAAGCGATGTGGTCGGCCATTTCAGAGCTGCGGGCTCGCTATCCGCGCTCGTATACGGGCGCGCTCGAGGAGTTTGATGCGCTGCTCGCGAGCGGTAAATACGAAGCGGCGCGAGGTGCACTGCACTCGGCGCTGAAAGCCGAGCCGGCGAGCATGGCTGGCTTTCATCGCGTGTCGCGCTCGCTCCTTGGCGAATCGGAGCTGGCGTCGTATCGCAAGGATGGCCTCGGTGCGATCAAAGCGTTCGAAGCCTCGGGCAAGAAGTACGACGGGCCGCAGGTGCTCGTGCTCGACTACATGGCCGGGCGCGTGTTCGACGACGGTTCGTCGCTCGAGCTCGTCCACACCGTGCAAAAAGCCCAGAGCGACGAGGCGGTGAACGAGCTCGGCGAAGTACAGGTGCCGGATGGTGCCGAGGTACTGACCTTGCGTTCGATCAAGCCGGACGGTCGCACGCTCGAAGCGGACAGCATCTCGGGTAAAGACAGCATCTCGCTACCGAGTCTCGCGCGCGGCGACTACGTCGAGTTCGAGTACTTGCGTGCGAATGCGCCCGCGGAAGGGTTTCCGGGCGGGTATCTCGGCGATCGCTTCTACTTCAAGAGCTTCGAAGTGCCATTTCATCACAGTCAGATCGTGATGATTCTGCCGAAGTCGATGCCGTATGCGGTCGATCCGCGCGGGCCGGCGCCGCAGGTGAAGGAGTCGCTTTCGAACGACTTGCGCGTGCTCGACTTCGCCGTCGACGAGAGCGTTCCACTCGTGGAAGAGCCCAACTCGGTCGCGTCGCGCGAGTTTATCCCGTCGATCCGCGTCGGTTCGAACGCGACGTTTTCGGCGATGGTCGACAGCCTGCGAGACGCCTTGGTCGATCGCGAGCTGTTCGATCCGTACTACGCCGGGCTCGTGAAGCAGATCGTCGGCGATGCGCCGGCGGCCGATCTACGTCTGCGCACGCAACGGCTGTACTCGTGGGTGCTCGCGAACATCGAAAACAACAACGACGTGTTCGCGCAGAGCGCGTTGATGTTGCGCTCACGCAGCGGCAACCGCGCGCGTGTCTTGACCTATCTGTTGCGGTTTGCCGGCGTGCCGGCGGACCTCGCACTCGCACGCAGCTACGCGTCGGATGCGACCACGAGTGAGATGGCGGACGGTGACACGTTCGACCACTTGCTCGTGCGCGTGAGTCTGCCGAAGGAGCAGCCGATTTGGTTGTTCACGGTCGAGCGCTGGGCGCCCTTCGGGTTCGTGCCGCCGATTCTTCGCGGTCAACCGGCGTTGTTGTTGCGCGCGGGTGCTCCTGCGACGAAGGTGTCCGAGGGTTTGCTCGGCCCGGACTCGCGCGAGTTCAAAGTCCAAGTCGCGTTGCGCGCAACAGGTGCGGCAAAGGTCGAAGTGATCGAAAAGCTTCACGGCAGTGAAGCGGTCGCATGGCGCTCACAGCTCGAGCAGATCCCTGAAGCCGAGCTGAATCGCCGGATGGAACAAGACTACGTCGCGCGGCTGTTCCCGAATGCGTCGCTCACGTCGCTCGAGTTCACGGGTCGTGAACAAGATCAACCGGACCTGCAGCTTCACTACGTGGCTGAGGTCGGGAACTTTGCGCGGACAGTGTCGGGTGGTCTGTCTTTGCCGGCTGTCTTGCCCTCCGAATTGGCTGCGAACTACGCGCGCACTGCGACGCGTAAAACGACCGAACTAATTCCTAGTCCCGTGCGTACTACGGTGGAAGTCTCGGTAACGTTACCGCCGGGCATCGCAACACCAGCACCGTTGTCGCCGGTTTCGCTCTCGGCCAAGTTGCCGGGAAATCCCAGTTTCTCGGAGAGCATATCGATTCGCTCGGACGGTTTTACGCTGCAGCGATCACTGACCGTGCCGCGCACACGGGTATCTCCGAGTGACTACCCGACGTTTGCGGATTTTTGTCGACGCGTAGATGCAGTCGAGGATCGTGAAATCGTGTTGCCCGCGCGGCATTGATTCGAACCACTCGTGGCACCGGTCCGTAGTGAGGGAAATGCCGCGCCGGACCGTTGTCAGCCCTGAACGGATCGTCCATGCTCCGGCCGTGCAAGCGGGAGGCGATGAAGACATCGATGTCTTGCGCAGCTTGGCCTCGGGGGACAAGCAGGCGCTCGGCGTGTTGTACGATCGTCACTCCGGCATCATGCTCGCGCTGGGCTTACGCATCATCGGTGTGCGGCGCGAAGCGGAAGACTTGCTGCACGATGTGTTTCTCGAGGCGTGGCGTCACGCCGGCGATTACGATCCACGTCGCGGCAGCGTGAAGACGTGGTTGTTGCTGCGGATGCGTTCGCGCAGTCTCGATCGCGTGCGTTCGCACGGCTTCTCGCGCGTCGAAACGCTCGAGAGGGAGCCAGCGCGCCAAGGCAGTGTGGAGAAGGCAGATCGCCGGCTCGATGGATCGCGTGCGCGTGCGCTGCTCGATTCGTTGCCCGCGTCGCAGCGTGAAGTGTTGGAGCTCGGGTATTTCGAAGGCCTCTCGTTCTCGGAGATAGCGACGCAACTGGACATTCCGATCGGCACGGTCAAGTCACGCGTATCGGCAGCCATGACTAAGTTGCGCGAGGATCTCGGTGTAAAGCGAGAGAAGGAGGCGTCATGAGCGCCTCCGTGCGCGATCGCGCGCTGGCTGTCGGCCAGGTCACTCTCGGCGACGACGCCTTCTTGGAGGATCTGCAGGCTCTCAGCGATGAGGCTGAGCTCGAAGCTGGGTTGCGAGACTTGTCCGCGGGTTATGGGCTCGTGCAGTTGAGCGAGGCGCTCGATTCAGTCGCGCCAGCGCCGGATGCGCGTGCACGGCTGATCGCAGAGGTTCCCGCGAAGGGTCGGTTCGAGCAGTTTGCGGAAGCGACTGCGAAGATGCTCGATCTCGGAATCGAGCAAGCCAAGGCGTTGCTCGATCGGCTCGGGGACAAATCGATATTCAGCGACGAGCTGCCGGGAATCTCGTTCTTCTGGTGCGAGGGCGGGCCGGCGGTCGCCAATGCGGTACGCGGTTTCGTGCGAGTGAAGGCAGGGACGGCGTTTCCCAATCACGAGCACATCGGTGACGAGATCGTGCTCGTGCTGCAGGGAACGTTCGTCGACACGACGCGTGGCATCACGTTTCACGTCGGCGATTCCGATACGATGAAAGCCGGCACTTCGCACGAATATCTCGTGCCCGAAGGTGGCCCCGACTTGTTGAAGTTGTCGGTGACACAAGAGGGGCTTCGCGCGATGGGTCTCACGTATCTTCCGCGATGAAACGGTCGCGTCACGCCGCGGGTCGGGAGAAGCCGTCAGCTGCACGCAGCGGCGCGGTCACGCTGCGCACGGTGCGATTGCGCAAGCCGCTCGAGCGCAGCTTGCGCGCCGGTCACCCGTGGATCTACCGCGAGGCGCTCGAAGCGTTCGATGCGTCGCCTGGAGCAGCGGTTCGGGTCGTCGACCGCACGGGCCGATTCGTTGCGAGTGGGTTGGCCGAGCTCGGGCCGATCGCAGTGCGCGTGTTCTCGCTCGAGGATCGCCCGGTCGACGACAAGTTGTTCAGCGAGCGGATCGAGACTGCGTTCGCGCTGCGCGCGCAGCTCGCGCTACCGGAGACTAACGCGTACCGGTTACTGCACGGGGAGGGTGATCGCCTGCCCGGTGTCGTGTGTGACCGCTACGGCACGTGCGCGGTTCTGAAGCTCGATGGCGACGCTGCTCTGGCGCATCGGCGCGCTTGGACGCGCGCGCTCGAGGCGCCGTTGCACTCGCTCGGCGTCGACACGTTGCTCGTGCGCAGTGGGCGCAAGGATGAGCAGAAGGTCGACGTCGCCTGGGGTGACGAGCCGCAGCGCGAAGCGGTCGTGCTCGAGCGCGGCATGAAGCTCGTCGTGAACGTGTACGAGGGCCAGAAGACGGGGCTCTTACACGTTCACGACGAGCTTCATGCCGCGCTCGAGCACGACCGCTTCGCGCTGCGGCTCGTC
>DASRXR010000474.1:0-2840 GCA_035687405.1 Polyangiales bacterium | reverse complement strand
GTGACGACAAGCTCAAGATCCGCGTCTTGCCGATCACGAAGCAAGAGCTGCGAAACACTACCCGCAAGTACAAGGGCCAAGCGTGGGATACGAGCCCGCTCTTCAAGAAACTGTATGAGGAAGAGTACGGAATTCTAGGCGGCGAGCCGTACGGCTGCTTGGTCGGGGACTACGCGTTCGATCACAGCCTTCCTGACGTCGAGACTCTCCGCGAGCTCTCCAAAGTTTCCGCCGCGGCTCACATGCCGTTCATCGCCGGCGCTGCGGCTTCGGTGATGGGCATGGATTCGTGGCGCGAGCTCAGCAATCCGCGGGACTTGTCCGCGCTCTTCAGCACGCCCGAATACGCGGCCTGGAATGCGCTCCGAAAGTCGGAAGACGCACGCTACATCGGCTTGGCGATGCCGCGCTTTCTCGCACGCACACCCTACGGCGCGAAAGCCGATCCGGTCGAAGAATTCGATTTCGAGGAAGACACCGACGGCGCCTCGGCAGACCGCTTCTGCTGGGCAAATGCTGCTTACGGAATGGCAGTCAACATCAATCGTGCGTTCAAAGAGTTCGGCTGGTGCACGCGTATTCGCGGAGTCGAGTCCGGCGGCGCGGTCGAGAATCTACCGACGTACACCTTTCCCACGGACGACGGAGGTGTCGACGTCGCGTGTCCGACCGAGATCGCGATCTCGGATCGCCGCGAGGCGGAGCTCGGCCGCAACGGTTTCATGCCGCTGCTGCACCGCAAAGGCAGCAACTTGGCCGCGTTCATCGGCGCGCAATCGCTCCAAAAGCCGACGGTCTACGACGATCCGGACGCAACCGCGAACGCCGAGCTTTCGGCCCGGCTTCCCTATCTGTTCGCGACGACGCGGTTCGCTCACTACTTGAAAGCGATGGTGCGCGACAAGATTGGCAGCGAGCTCGGTGGGCCCGAGAAGATCCAAGAATGGCTCCAGGGCTGGATGGATGCGAACTACGTCCATGCGAATCCAGAGATCGCAAGCGACGTCGAGAAAGCGCGGCGGCCGTTGGCTGCAGCTCAGGTGATCGTGGTCGAGGACCGAGAAAACCCCGGCTACTACAACGCGCAGTTCCTGCTCAAGCCGCACTACCAGCTCGAAGGCCTCACGGTCGCGCTCAAGCTCGTCGCGAAGCTGAAATCGGAAAAGCAGCAAGCGTAGCGTCAGCATCACGCAGCCCCATGAACTCGCATGCCTGAGCTAAGCCACAAGCATCGCTTGCAGCCGTCGCTGCTCGACCGACTGACTGACGACGACACGGAGACCCGAGTCGAGTCACATGAAGCGCGTGCATTCACAGAAGCGCAACTCAAAGAATCCGTTCGGCGCGATCTGAGCGCACTGTTCAACACGACACGGCCCGAGCCGCGGGTCGGGCTCGAACGATTCGACGAAATACGCAGCTCGACATTGAACTTCGGGATCGCGCCCATCGCAGGCTCGACACTGAGCAGCGTGAACCTCGAAGCGCTCGCGCGCATGTTGCGCGCTGCGATCGAGCGCTTCGAGCCACGCTTGAACCCGCGCACGGTCGAGCTTCGACCCCAAATCGCTCGAGGCAGTCAGGGACATAACGCGATCGTGTTCGAGATCGTAGCCGAGCTCTGGGCGTATCCAGTGCCGCTCGCTCTCTACTTACGTAGTGAGATCGACCTCGAGAGTGGCAGCGCCAGCGTCACACTTCCTGCTGGAACTTCGATGGAGCCTCGGTGATGGACTCACGCTTTTTAGAGCTGTACGAGGGCGAGCTAAAACACGTCCGTGCCATGGGGGGCGAGTTTGCGCGCGCATTTCCCAAGATCGCCGGGCGCCTCGGGCTCGACGAGTTCGACTGCGCCGATCCCTACGTCGAACGCATGATCGAGGCATTTGCGTTTCTCACTGCGCGCGTGCACATGCGGTTCGATTCATCGTTCGCAGAGTTCACCGCCCATCTCCTCGAGTTACTCTACCCTGGGCATCTCGCACCGACTCCATCGATGGCTGTGGTTCAGCTGCGACCCAACTCGCGGGAAGGCGCGCTCAAAGAAGGTGTGACCGTTCCGCGCGGCGCATCGCTGCGAAGTCGGCTCGGAGGGAATCAAACTGCGTGCGAATACCGTACCGCGCACGCGGTGACGCTGTGGCCCATCGAAGTCGTCAGCGCCGACTACACGAGCTCGCCTCGCGAGTTCATCGATGTGGAACATGTGGATATCCCCGACGCCAAAGCTGCGTTGCGGATCGTGGTGCAAGCCAAAGACGGAGCAGACTTCAGCCAACTGCCGCTCGAGTCGCTACCCGTGTTTCTTCGTGGCGAACCCGCGCTGACGAGTCGTCTGCTCGAGCACATGTTGCGAACGAGTGTCGGAATGGTGATGCAACAGGACAAGCACCAACCGCATCCGCCTGTCGTGTCTGAGCGGTGCGTCAAAGCACTCGGTTTCGATGACGACCAAGCGCTTCTGCCTTGCGCGCCGGGCGGCTTCCACGGTCACCGGCTGCTGCACGAGTACTTCGCATTTCCGGAGCGTTTTTCGTTCGTCGAGCTGCAACGGCTGCAGCCTGCGCTCAAGCGCATCGACGGCGCGCGAGTGGAGATCATCTTGTTGTTCCGAGAGCGCGAGCCGAGGCTCGAAGGTGTCGTGAACGAGGGGCATCTCGCGCTGTTCTGCACGCCCGCGATCAACTTGTTCGCGCGCTCGGCGGATCGAATCCACCTGGACGAGCGCGACCACGAGCACCACATCGTCGTAGATCGCACGCGGCCTCGAGACTTCGAAGTCCACAGCGTGACCGACGTGAAAGGTCACGGGGCGAGCGGCACGACGCGCGAGTTTCTGC
>DASRXR010000473.1:0-5889 GCA_035687405.1 Polyangiales bacterium | reverse complement strand
TACCAGCGCCAGCGGCGGCTCTGTCGCTCGCGGGCACCACCCAGGCTTTCAGGGACGCGATCGTCTACGCCCGCACCAGCGGATATCTCAGCCGGCGGTACGTGGACATCGGCGATTCTGTCAAAGCCGGCCAGTTGCTCGCAGAGATCGCTTCACCCGAGGTCGATCAACAGCTGCGACAAGCCGAAGCGGACTATCGACAGTCCCTGCGGACACTCGAATTACAGCAAGCCAACCGCGACCTAGCGCAGATCACCATGACGCGTTTCCAGGCTGCGGATGCCGAACGAGCCGTGGCGCGCGAAGCGGTGGACCAGAGTGTCGGGGCGCATCGGACTGCCCACGCCAGCGTCGCGGCGGCTGCCGCGGTTGTCGAGTCGAACCGCGCGAACGTGCGGCGTATGCGCGAGCTCAGCTCGTTCCAGCAGGTCGTGGCTCCATTCGACGGCACCGTCATCCGACGCAACGTCGACGTGGGCACATTGATCACCGCTGGCAGTCCGCTCGACAACGCGGGCGCGTCCACGGCGAACGTGAGTGCAGGTGGATTGTTCGAGGTCGCGCAGATCGACGTCATCCGCGTTTTCGTCAGCGTGCCGCAAGTCGTCGCACCCAACATCCAGGTGGACATGCCGGTTCAGGTGACCGTGCGGGGACACATTCAGCAACCGGTGCTGGGCACAGTCACGCGTACCGCCAGCGCGCTCGATCCAGCGACGCGCACCTTGCTGGTGGAGGTCGACATTCCCAACCACGAGCACCAGCTGTTGCCCGGGACGTTCGTCTATGTCGCGTTCACGATCGCTCCCGCCGGGACTCGCTGGCGTCTGCCGGCGACAGCACTCGTCTTCGACGAGAACGGGACGCGCGTGGTGACCGTCGATGCCCGCAACGCGCTGCACTTTCAGTCGGTGTTAGTCGGCCGCGACTTCGGCGCTTCACTCGATATTCAGGCGGGACTGCGTGGCGACGAGCGGATCGTGAAGCAACCGACCGTCTCGCTGCGGGAGGGACAGAACGTGCGCCCGCTCGCGTCCATTCCAGCCGGGGGTTAGGTCCGATGGCACGCACGTCATGGGTTGGATCGCGCGCCCTACGAGCCGGACTCATGGTGACGAGTCTGCTCGTGGGCTGCTCGGTCGGGCCTGATTACGTTCGTCCCACGGTCGAGGTTCCGGCCAGCTACAAGACGCCGACTTCGAGCGCTGAACTGCCCTCGCTTCCGAGATCGTGGTGGTACCTGTACGACGATCCGGGCCTCGACAGATTGATCGCGATGGCGACCGCGTCGAATCAAAGCCTGAAGCAAGCGGTCGCGCGCGTCGACGAAGCGCGCGCACTCGCCCGAGTCGCGGCCGCCGATTTCTACCCGACGTTGTCACTCAATCCGAGCGTGAGCGGCGTGCGCACATCCGCAACTCGCGCGAGCCTGGTAGGAGGGGCGAGGCCGCCAGCTGCCACGTACGGCGACTTCCTCGTGCCGCTCGACCTGGCCTACGAGGTCGACGTGTGGGGCCGCGTCCGGCGCGAGCTTCAAGCCGCGAACGCGCAGGCCGCGGCGTCGCTCGATGACGAAGCCGTGATCCGGCTGGGAGTGCAGACCGATGTCGCGCAGCTCTATTACTCTGTGAGGCTACTCGACGCGCAGCTTGAGATCCTGGGCCGGACCATCACTGCGTATCGGAGGCAGGTAGAGCTCCTGAGCGTGCAAGTACGCACCGGCCTAACAAGTCCGATCGTGCTGAGCCAGGCGCAAACCCTGCTGAACTCGACCCTCGCGCAGCAGCAAGATGTCTACCGCCAGCGAGCCAATGCGGAGCACGCACTCGCAGTCTTGTGTGGTCGCCCGGCACCCACTTTTGGTTTGGCGTCCAATCCATTGCATCCACAGTCGCCGCCCGCGGTGCCACCCGGATTACCGGCGTCGGTGCTCCGGCGTCGTCCGGATGTCGCGCTCGCAGAGCACAACGTGATGGCTGCGAACGCGCAAGTCGGGGTGGCCACCGCCCAACTGTATCCGCAGTTGACGTTGACCGGCGCGGTCGGCTTCGAGAGTGAATCGATCGAGTCACTCTTCGATTGGCAGAGCCGACTGGCATCGTTCGTCGCGGGTCTCACCGCGCCCTTGTTCGAGGGTGGCCGACTTCGGGCGAACCTCCGCGCGGCGCGCGCGCGGCTGGCACAGGCCGCGTCCGCTTACGCAAACCAGGTGCTGATCGCATACAGCGATGTCGAAGATGCACTCAGCGATCTGCGGACGCTGACAGCCCAAGGCGGCTACCTCGAAAAAGCCGTCCGCACATCCGAAGACTACCTTCAGCAGGCCGACGTCCAGTACTCGCACGGGCTCGTAGACTACCTGACCGTCATCGACGCACAGCGGACAGTGCTCTCCAATCAACTCGCGCTCGTCCAGTCGACGAGCTCCCAGATGAACGCGAGCATCCAACTCATCAAAGCACTCGGTGGAGGCTGGCAGTATCCGGAGAGCCCGGAGCAGACCAAGCCACGCTGAAGCCGGAGAGTCAGCTGGGTTATTTACGCCCTGTCACCGGCTACGGCTCTGGCCGCTGACTTCGCTCGCGGCCACGGCAGGAGCATTCCCACATGCTGTCGGTATTGCTCGTAACGTTGTCCGAACTGCGCGATCAGGTCCCTCTCCTCGAACCAGATGCCGAGAAGGATGTACCCCGTCGTCGCCGCCGCAAACACCACGTGGCCGATCGTCATGACCGGCGTTGCCCAGAACGCCAGGATGAAACCCAGATAAATCGGATGCCTGACGTAGCGATACAAACCGGGTGACTTGAACTCCAATTCCGGCAACGAACGACCGCGGATACTTGCAAGGACTTGGCTGAGACCAAACAACTCGAAGTGGTTGATCAGGAATGTGCTCACGAGAACGAGCAGCCATCCGATCGCGAAGATCGCCGAACAGATCGCAACCGTAGTCGGGTCTGTCGTACTCCAGACCGTGTGCGTGATCGGCCGCCACTGCCAGTACAACAAGAACAGAACTGAGCTTGCGATGAGGACGAACGTGCTCCGCTCGAGCGCGCGCGGCACCACGCGAGTCCACACGCGCTTGAATCCCTTTCTCGCCATCACGCTGTGTTGCACCGCAAAGAGCGCGAGCAACAAGACGTTGACGATCAACGACTCCGCCAGCGGTGCTTGCGCGCCGCTGTCGATCGATTTGGGCACACCGACGTTTGCAGTGAAGCCGATCGCGTAGACGAAAGCCCCCAGAAACGTCACATAGGCAAACAGGCCGTACACCATCTTTAGCAACCAAGTCATCTGACACATCCTTTCTGTTTGAACGACGATGAAGGCGTCGGCGGGGGCCACCGCCGACGCCGCTCGAGTCACGCCTTCGGCGCGGGTGTTGGATCGGGACGAACCGTCACGGTCGTCGCCACCGGGTAGAACTCTTCCCCGGGCATCCCGACGCGACGCGCGTGTTCGCGGATCGCCTCGCCGTTCTCAGCCTCGTAGATGCAGAACGTACCGACTCGGCCGTCCGGCTCGTTCACGACGTAACTACGAATCCAGCGAACCTTGTCGGGCATCTCCTCGTTCCCGATCCGGGCCGACTTGGCGCCGGCGATCTCCAATTCCGCCAGGGATTTCCACGCGCTCGGACGACGAATGACATAAAGCTCCATGACCAGGTCTCCTCTCGACGCGGCTTGATTGCCGCGAGTTGGGTGATCCTTAGCTGGGCGCCTGGCTTACGGTCCTTACCGCGGACTGACCGATCGCTTATGCTTGGCCGCGCCTGCGTTTGTTGATCTGCATGGCTTACCGGTTCGGAGAATTCGAGCTCGACGAGTCAGCCCGCTCCCTGGCGCTGCGCGGACAAGGGCTCAGCCTGCAACCGAAGGTCTTCGACCTCCTCGCCTACCTCGTGCGCCACGCCGGTCGGGTCGTCTCCAAACAGGAGCTCATGGAGCATCTGTGGCCCGACGTGCACGTCTCCGAAGCTTCGCTGCAAAGAGCCGTCAGCCTGCTGCGGCGGACACTACGCGAGGGCAGTTTCGAATCTGCCCTGAAGAGTTTCACAGGGCACGGCTATCGGTTCTCATTGGATCAGCCCGATCTGAACGAGCTGCTACCGGCGGCAAGCGCCGAAGCCTCGACGCACGCGGCCGAGGCCCGAACGGCGGCGGCTGCGCGCGACTGGGCGACGGTGGTAGAGCGGCTCGGCGCCTGCACGGATCACGAGCTCAGCGCAGAGGACTACGCGCTCTGGGCTTTCGCGTTCGAGTGCTTGGGAAGACCTGGCGATGCGTCACCGATGCTTCGCAATGCCGTGGAGCGTTATGAAGCGGCAGGCAACCAGGCTGTCGCCGCGCAGTGCGCCGTGACGTTGGCCAAGATTCATCTCGAGCGCGGCGAGCCGGCCGTGACTCGCGGTTGGCTGGCGCGCGCTTCTTCGCTTCTCAAGAGCGACGACCCCAGTGATGCTCTCGCCTATCTCCTGTGGATGCAGGCGAGGTTCGCGGCTTTCGAAGGGCGGCCCGAAGCCGCTCTCGAGCTAGCAGAGCAGGCGTTCGCGGCGGCCGAAGCGGGTGGCTCCGTCGCACTGCGAGCGCTGACGCTGGGCTACGTCGGCTTCTTCAATATCTCTCTAGGCCGCACGCGGCTCGGACTCGAGCATCAAGATCACGCCGCGGCACTCGCGATGTCGAGTGCGGTCGATCCGGTCACGGGCAGCTTGATCTACTGCAATATCTTGTGGTCATGCCGATGCTTTGCGGACTGGGCGCGCGGCAATCAGTGGGCCGATGGTTTCGAAGCCTGGTGCAAAGCCAATTTCGCGGGCACGACGGGATCGTGCGAGCTCCATCGAGCCGAGGTTCTTGGAGCCAAGGCTTCGCTCGCGGAGGCGCTGATCGCGGTCAATACTGCACTCTCGAAGCTTCCGAGCTCTGAGCCGTGGGCGCTCGGCGACGCGTATCGCGTGCGCGGTGACATCAGCGCGGCGATCGGCGACCTGGATGCCGCGAAGGAAGACTATCGCAGTGCGTATGCGGCCGGCTGGGACGCCGAGCCTGGGAACGCCGTGCTTCTGGCGGAAGAGGGTGATGTGAATGGCGCGCTCTCTGCGCTCGACCGCGTGCTCGCGAGCAGTGGCTGGTTCGGCTTACAGCGTCGGGGCTGGATCTTGTCGCATAAGGCGTTGATCAGCGCGCGCGCAGGGCGGCTCGACGAGGCGCGGGCTTGCATCCAGCTCTTGACGTCAGCCTTCGATGGTTGGCCGAGCTCCGCGATCCATGCGCTCGTCACGGAGGCGGAGGCGTTCCTCACACCGCCCGACGGCGCCGACCGGCCGAGCGCGATCCAGTTTCTGACGCTGGCGCGCCAGCTCTGGACGAGCATCGGCGTCGAACATCAAGCAGCACGCGTGCGGCTCGAGCTGGCGAAGCTCCTGCTCACGAAAAACGATCAAGCCGGCGCGCTCGTCGAGCTCGCGTGCGCTGAAGATAGCGCCAAGCGCGTCGGCGCAAGAGCGTTGCAACAGCAAGCGTCGACACTCTCTACGAGTGTGAAAGCTGCCCGTGTGTGACCAGACCGCGCAGGTATTTTCAGGACTTTGCGGCCGGACGCGCGCGATGGCCGCGCGCGACCATTTCTTTGAAGACCTGATTTGGCGGAACGATGTGTCGGGAACGTATTGGATAGTACCCGCAGTGGTGATCTCGTTCCTCGTTGGCGTGGCCCGTGTGTGGGTCATGCTGGTGGAGGTTCAGGGCTGAAGACCGTGCGTACCAGGTCGGTGTCGACCGCACCCGCGAGCCGCTGTCGCCTAACGCCTAACAGCCGCTGATCGCGAATCGCGAGCTGCTCCTCGGTTCTCGCTGACCTTCCCGTGACGCGCGC
>DASRXR010000472.1:0-16791 GCA_035687405.1 Polyangiales bacterium | reverse complement strand
CCCGGCCACCGAGCCGAGACCGAGCGCAACGACCGGCACCTCCGACAGCGCGCTGAGCACCTCGGTGAAGTGCGGCACGTCGGGCAGGTACGTTCGGCGCAGGGTCTCGAGCTGCTTCACCGAGCCGCCACCCCCAGTTCCATCGACCAGGCGCACGAACGGCATGCGATAACGGCGCGCCATCGTCTCGGCGAAGACGAACTTCTCACCGACGCCACCGTCGTTCGCCCCGCCGCGCACGGTGAAGTCGTCGCCAGTCACGAATATCGCGCGGCCATCGATCCGAGCCATGCCACACACGATGTTCGCCGGTGTGAACTGCACCAGCTGCCCGTCTGCGTCGTACTGCGGAAAGCCCGACAGCGAACCGAACTCGTTGAAGCTATCGGCGTCGACTAGCCCCGCGATGCGTTCGCGAATCGTCAGCTTTCCGGCAGCGCGGTGTTTCGCTACTTTTTCCGGTCCGCCCAGCTCGAGCGCCGCTTGGTGGCGCCGTGCGATTTCGTCCAACTCAGCCTGCCAACTCATGCGGCGGGAAGTACCGCACGAGCTGGCCGTTCCGCTAGTGCTGCCTCGGGAGCAGCGCTAGTCCGTTACAGGCTGACTTTGGCGTGAACTTCGGGATCCGCGTTCATCTCGTCATTCCGCAGATTCTTCCCCGAGACGTACGCCTGCGCGAACTTCAACGCGAACTTCAGCCCCTGCAGACCCGAGTTGTCCCAGTACTCCGCTTCGGTCGGGTTCAACCGGATGAGCACGATATTCGGATCGTCCTTGCCTTTGAACCAAGCGCGGAATGTCTCCTTCCAGAGCTCTGCGATCTTGGCCTTGTCGCGAGAGAGCTCGCCGCGCCCGCCGACCGACAACGTTTTTCCGCCCTTCTGCATCACCGCGAGGATCGCCGAATCCTGCTTGAGCTCGTCGACCTTCGACGTATCTCCGCCGCTGATGAACCAGATACCTCCATCAGTCTCGGTCTTGGCGATCGCCATCGGCCTCGCGTGGAAGCCGATACCGGAGCCATGGGTGATGAGCATCGCTTGATCGAACCCCTTCAGAACCTCGAAGAAGTGTTGCTCGGCCTTATCGTGGGTTGTCTTCTCGTTTGCCATACCGGCTGACACTGCAACCCATGTGCCTACGCGCACGCGGACACAACGCCGACGACAGGCGCGAATTCAGCCCAAAATTGCCGCACTTTTCCCATGCGCCCCAGGGCAAGTCGGCACGGACCACACCGCCACACCTGCACGCTACTTTCGTCGCGCCCGTCTCAAGACCGGCCCCTAACGTCCGTACTAGTTCATGAAAGGAGGTTCCGTTCTCGCAGGAGGCAAGGCGGCACCGACGACGACACTTCCAGGAGAACGTACATGGCTGTAATCAACACGAACATTTCGACGCTTAACGCTCAACGCAACTTGATGTCTTCGCAGGGAACGCTCGAGACATCACTGCGTCGCTTGTCCTCAGGTTTGCGCATCAACAGCGCGAAAGACGACGCCGCGGGTCTCGCGATCGCGTCACGCATGACTGCACAGGTGCGCGGCTTGAACCAAGCCGTCCGGAACGCGAACGACGCCATCTCACTGTCGCAGACGGCTGAAGGCGCGCTCGGCGAATCGAGCAACATCTTGCGCCGGATCCGTGACCTCGCGGTTCAGAGCGCGAACGACACGAACAGTGGAACGGACCGCGCTGCGCTTCAGCAAGAAGTGCAGCAGATGCAACAAGAACTGAACCGGATTGCGAACGAGACCGAGTTCAACGGCAAGAAGCTGTTGGATGGTAGCTTCGTGGCGCAGCAGTTCCAGGTCGGTGCGAACGCGCACCAGACCATCGGCATCTCGATGGGCAGTGCCAAGGCGACGGACATGGGCAACCAGTCCTTGACGACCGACGGTACGGCCATCGTTGCAGTGAGTGGTGCTGACCTCACGGCCGGTAACGGCACGGTGGCGCAGACGCTCACGGTGACCGGCAGCATCGGTAACGCGGACGTGCAGGTTGCTGACCTCGACAGTGCGAAAGCAATCGCACAAAAGGTCAACAACATCTCGGAGCAGACCGGTGTGACGGCGAGCGCGCGTACGACTGCGCGCCTGACGGTCAGCGCGGCGGACTCGTACTCGTTCCAGATCATCGGTGAAGGCGGCGTGGCCGCTCAGGTGTCTGCGAACGTGACCGACCCGGCCGACTTGAGCGGTCTCGCAGCGGCGATCAACGCGAAGTCCGGTACGACCGGCGTGAGCGCTGCTTCGTACGGCGACCGAATCGAGCTCGTCAGCGCGACCGGTGACGACATCCAGTTCAACAACTTCGTGTCGGGAAGCGCCGCGGAGACGATGGACCTGGCGGGTTACGACGCCGACGGAACGACCCTCACGGCTGCTGCAACGATCAGCGACACCAACTTGGCGGCGACGATCGGCGGTCACGTGACGTTCGCAAGTCCCGAGGCCTACACGGTCACGGGTGGTTCGGCTGACTTGCTGAGCACCACAACTGCCAGCAGCACGCTCGAAAACGTTGCGAGCATCAACATCGGTTCGCAGCTCGGTGCGAACGACGCCATCTCGATCGTCGACGGTGCGCTCGGCTTCATCAACGGCCTTCGCGCGAAGCTCGGTGCGGTTCAGAACCGTGTCGAGTCCACGGTCTCGAACCTCTCGGCGACTGCCGAGAACCTGACCGCCGCTCGGTCGCGCATCGAAGATGCGGACTTCGCGAAAGAAACTGCTGAGCTCGCGCGCTCGCAGGTATTGCAACAGGCGGGCATGGCGATGCTCGCACAGGCGAACGCGTTGCCGAACAACGTGCTCAGCCTGCTCCGCTAATCGCGTCTGAATGAGGTTCCGGTCGGCATGCCACGGCGTGCCGGCCGGATTCCCGCTTCGCTTGAGCGCGCAGGCCGTCAGGACACGGCTCCCGTTCGAGCTCTTACGCTTGTGCAGTTCCTGTCTGCTCAAGCGCAAGAGGATGGCGACTATACAGACGCGGATACGTACGACGAACGAAGGTGATGAGTTATGCCAATGAACCCCATCGATGCGCCTGCCGCACTCGACCTGAGAATGCGCGAGACTGCGGGGGGCGTGAAACCCAAGCGAGCCACGGTGCCAGCGCCGGCCGCAGCACCGCCGCCAGACGCCCCTGATTCAGAGGCGCTGCCGGAGGACATGCCGCAGGCGCCGCCAGCAGCGGCAATGAACCTGAAGTTCACGACCGACGAGAAGACGGGAAAGAACATCGTCTCCTTGATCGACCCCGTGGACGGCCGAGTTCTGCGCCAGATGCCCAGCGACGAAGCGCTCAAGGTGGCTGAAGCCATCGGCCGCTTCCAGGGCATGTTCGTGGATCTCAAGGTTTAAGCCACTTCACTCGAAGCAAGCAGGTAGAGCATGGCAGGCATCACAGCCACCGGCGTGGGGTCCAACCTCGACGTCACAGGTCTCGTCGACAAGCTGATGGAGGTCGAGCGTGCGCCGTTGGCGGTGCTCGACAAGAAATCAGCTGCCGTCTTGGTCAAGATCTCTGCCTTCGGCACGTTCCGCAGCTCGCTCACGGCATTTCAAGGCACGCTTCAGGCTCTCGCAGATCCCTCGAACTACAGCGTCTCCAAAGCCACGCTCGACGACCCTACGGTGGCGAGCATCACGACCAGCTCGAACGCACCGGCGGGCTCGTATTCGTTCGAGGTGACGAACCTCGCGAAGTCGCAAAAGCTCGCCTCTGGCACGTTTCAGTCCGTGAACGACGTAGTCGGCACGGGCTCGCTGACAATTCAGTACGGCAGTTACGACAACACGAACGACGCGAACGCTTGGACGTTGAACGGGAACAAGGCCACGCAGACGGTTCAGATCGACGCCGCCCACACTTCACTTTCGGGCGTTCGCGACGCGATCAACGCAGCGAACATCGGTGTCTCGGCGAACATCGTGAACGACGGAGCGGGCTTTCGGCTCGTGGTCTCGTCGAAGGACACGGGTTCGACCAACGGGATGAAGATCCTCGTCGGCGGCGATGGCTCGGGCGATACGGATGCGACGGGGTTGTCGCAGCTCGCGTACGACCCGACCGCAGTAGCCGGCGCCGGCAAGAACATGACCGAGATCATGACTGCCCAGGACGCGAAGCTGATCGTCGACGGACTCGCCGTCACCAAGAGCAGCAACACGTTCTCGGACGTGATCCAGGGCGCGACGATCACGTTGACGAAGACGAACGCAGGCAGCCCGACGAAGCTGAACATCACTTCGGACGCGAGCTCGGTGTTCACCTCGGTCGACTCGTTCGTGAAAGCGTACAACGACCTCAACAAGACGATCACGGACCTCACGAAGTACAACGCGAGCACGAGTACGTCTTCACCGCTCCAGGGCGACGCCGCGATCCGGTCGGTCGCTTCGGACATCCGCGACGGCTTGACGAAGATGGTCAACGCCGGGATCGGCAGCTTCCACGCGCTCCCGCAAGTCGGCATCGCATTCGATCGGAACGGCAATCTCAGTGTCGACAAGGCGAAGCTGACGGCTGCGGTGAAGTCGGATCCTGCCGCGGTTCAGGGCTTGTTTTCGAGCATCGGCGTCGGCGATGACTCGCTCATCGGCTACGCCGGCGGTACGGCGGCGACCAAGGCCGGCAACTACTCGGTCAACGTGACGCAGCTCGCGACGCAAGGCTCGGTCCTCGGCAATGGCGCGGTGCAGAGCCTCGTGATCGACGCCACGAACGACACGCTGAGCGTCTCGGTGAACAACGTCGCGACGACGGTGAAGCTCTCGCAAGCGACGTACGCGAGCCAAGCTGCGCTCATGGCCGAAGTGCAGTCGAAGATCAACGGTAGCGCTGCACTCCAAGCGGCGAAGGCTTCGATCTCGCTCAAGGCCGACCTGAGCAACGTGCTCACGATGGCATCGACCACCTACGGCGCGACCTCCAAGCTGACGGTCACTGGCAATGGAGCGGCAAATCTGTTTGGCCTAAACCCTACTGTATCGGCTGGGCTCGACGTGGCGGGCACCATTGGTGGTTTGGCCGCAAGCGCCGCGGGACAGCGTTTGACTGGTACCGGCGCAGCAGCGGGCCTCAAGCTCGACGTGCTCGGTGGCGCCATCGGCGTGCGCGGCTCGCTGCGTTACGGCGTCGGAGTCGCCGGGCAGCTCGACCAGATGATCACGAAGTTGGTCGGGAGCAAGGGCTTGCTCGCGTCACGAACTGAGAGCTTGAACAGTCAAGTTAAGGCGATCGATGCCGATCGTACTTCCTTGAACGCGCGATTGGAAACGACCGAAGCACGTTACAAGACGCAGTTCAACGCACTCGATCAGCAGCTCACGAACATGCAGTCGATGAGCGCGTATCTCGCGCAGCAGTTGGCAGCGATCAAGGGCTGATCTCACGGAGTTTTCGATGAATACGTACGCCAGCCAAACCTATAAGTCAGTTTCGGTCAACACGACCGTCGATGCCGCGAATCCGCACAAGCTGATCTTGATGCTCTACGATGGTCTGCTCCGGCACTTGCGGCTCGGCAAAGCGTACATGCAAAAGGGCGACCTCGGGGCGAAGGCGTCGAGCTTGTCGAAGGCGATCAGCATCATCGATCAGGGCTTGCGCGCGAGCTTGGACGACGACAAGGGCGGCGACATCGCGAAGCACTTGCGGATGCTCTACGACTACTCGGAACGGCAGCTCGTGCATGCAAACGCGCGCAACGACGTCGCGACGATCGACGAAGTGATCAACTTGCTCGAGCCGCTTCGGGCGGCGTGGCACGGCATCGGGAGCGAAGTGACTCAGGCGAAACCCGCAGTGGCCGCGGCAACACTGCCGCGCGGAGCGGTCCGGTGAACCCGGAGCGTCTGAGTCGGCCGCCGTTCGGGCACGCCGCTCAGAGCTACCGCCAAACCGCCGTGGATACTGCTGGTCCGGCGCAGCTGATCGTAGAAGTTCACGACGCAGCGCTCACGAGTGTGATGCAGCGAGCGAATCACGTGGCTTCGGAGCTCGCCTTGGTGCGCGCGCACGCGTTGATCTCCGAGTTGCAATCGGCGGTTTGCACCGAGAGTGGGAACGCGCTCGGGGGCGAACTGCACGCGTTTTACGACGAGGTGTTGCACCGCATCGTCGACGCGTACGTCGACGGCAACACGTCGAGCTTGCCGCAGATCGCGGCAGCGCTGCGCGAGTTGCGCGGCGCGTGGTTTACGCTTTGTGAACACGTCGGCCACGCGCGCACGGTTTAGCGCGCGGTTTTGAGTCGCCGCGACGCCGAACATCGGCGACGTGACGCACGCACGACCGCACGAACACGCGTATCGCTCGGACGAGTTTCGAAACGATTGCGGTTTGTCTACGACTTGAACAAACGTTCGTTTCGCGCGCGTTGAACGTGCGCCGCAGCTCACGAATGTTCCGTCACTTCACCTGATTCGTGTGCGAGATAGCGCCGCGGTTTGTTTGCCGCGAATCAGGAGAAGATCATGAGACGTCACTCTTCGATCCAGACGCGACGCTTGTTTTGCTTTGCCGCCATCAGCGGCTGCGTTCTCGCGACGTCACTCGTCAGCCCGAGTCACGCCGTCGACCTCAGCACAGTCGCACGACCGGGGGTGTTACCGAATCAGTGGATCAAAGGCGGACCCGACTGTTCCAAGATCCCCTCGTTCCAAGTCCACCCGTACAACTCGGACTTCTACATTCTTCGCGAGTCCGGTTGCGTGCACTCCGAAAAGCCGTTCCTGTATCTGCTGTTCGGATCGGAGCGCGCAATCTTGTTCGACACCGGCGCAGGCGGCGAAGAAGGCGCGACGCGCGAGCCGGATACTACGGGCGTCGTGCATCGCGCGATGAACTACTGGGCCGCGAAAGCGAAGCGACCCGTCCCGCCGCTGGTCGTCTCACACCTGCACTCGCACGACGACCACACCTGGGGCGATCCGCAGTTCGCCGACGCACCCGACACCACGTTCGTGCCACCGAACGACGTGCCCGCACTCCAAGCTGCATTCGGCATCGCCAACTGGCCTGACAACATCGGCAGCATCGACCTCGGTGGACGCGTGCTCGACGTGATCCCGATCCCCGGTCACGACGACACGAGCATCGCCGTCTACGACCGCGAGACTGCCGTATTGCTCACGGGAGACACGCTGTATCCGGGGCGCATCTACATCAACTCGACCGCGGACGTCTTCGCCGCGAGCATTGCGCGCCTCGTCGCGTTCACGAAAGACAAGGTCGTCGCGCACGTACTCGGCACGCACATCGAACAGACCACGCCGTACACGGACTATCCTGTTGGGACGATCTACCAGCCTCTGGAAGCGCCGCTCAGCATGAGCCGCGGAAGCCTGCTCGAGATGCTCGAAGCCACGACCTATCGCGAAGCGGACGGCACGATCTCGCAGCGCGCCTACAAAGACTTCAGCGTGTGCGGCACGTATCCAAACTGCGCCGCAGTCAATCTTCAGTAAGCACGGGTGAGCGCCTGCACACGCGTGCGGCGCGAGTGTCGAACAATTGACGTCAGCGCAGCGACGCTGCCAGCTTCTGCTGCGCTGAACAGTCACATCCGATCAGTACATGGATGCCGCTGTGAGCGGCAGCCATTTATTCGAATCTGCGCGCGCAGTTGACTCCTGCGCACGCAGTTCCGGTACGATGGGCGAAGGCATGCCGCTAGGAGCGGCGTCGTCGCTGGTATACCCATTGCAATGAATCGGGAGACCGCGAACGCAGGAGACTTGGTGGGTCGTCGAACACCCTCCGGCCTAGAACAGGACCCCACTAGGATGTTGACCAAGCAAGTACTCGAGGCCCTCACCGAAGCCGCCGGCGCAGCGACGCGAACCGACAGCAATCGCGCGCTCGCGTGTGCACGCGATCTTCTCGGAACCGACGCCGCGGAAGCCGAGCCGCTCCTCACCGAGCTCGCGCGGCGCTACGACGAACTCGATCGTCTGCGCGCACTCGCCGGCCGCGATCCACTCACGCAAGCCGCGAATCGCCGCACGTTCGAAGAAGAGCTCGGGCGCGAGCTCGCACGGCATCGCCGCACCGGCTCACCGTTCGCGCTGATCCTGCTCGATCTCGACGACTTGAAGTCGCGCAATGATCGCCACGGCCACGCCGCCGGCGACGAAGCGTTGATCGCGTTCACACACGCTTGCCAGCGCACGCTGCGCGACACCGACTTGTTCGCGCGTATCGGCGGCGACGAGTTTGCAGTGCTCTTGCCCGGTTCGACGCACGCCGGCGCGACTGCGCTCTCGGTGCGATTGCGCGAGGCGGTCGAAAGTGTGGAGCTCGATCAGGCGCAGCTGCGCGTGAGCCTGGGTTGCGCATCGACCGAACACGCGAAGCTCTCGCCGGATGCGATCAAAGCCTCGGCGGACCAAGACCTCTACCGCGACAAAGCGCGGCGCAAGCATGCCGCGCGCGAGCGAGCTGCCTAACTCACACATCGAGATCGTCTACATGCGCTTCGTGCTCGGCATGGCGTTGGTGGCGTTCCTTTCGTCGGGAGCAAACGTTCATGCGCAGGCCGTACAGAGCGCACCGAACGCGCAGCTGCAGACCTCGCTCGGACCTCCGGACGAGAGCGCACGCCCCATGTTCGAGATGGGTCGGCGCGCGTACGAGGACGGTCGCTACAGCGAAGCGCTCGACGCGTTCCAGCGCGTGTTCGTGCTGACGGGTCACCCGGCGATGTTGATCAACATCGCAAACTCGCACGTGCGACTCGGCGAAGAGAAACGTGCTGCCGCATCGCTCGAGCAGTACTTGGCGCTCGTGCCGGATGCACCCGACCGACTGCTCATCGAAGCGCGCATCTCGGCACTCTACGAGCAAACCGACACGCTGCCGCTCGTCGAAGCGCCACCAGCGCCGACGCCTCCACCTGCTGCGGAACCGCCGCCGCCACCGACTGCAGGTTTTCCGACCTACACCTCGTCCACACCGCAATCGCGCGGCCTCCTCCTCGGGCGGACTTACACCTGGCTCGCGCTCGGAACCTCGATCGTGCTCGCCAGCGTCGGAACTGCAGTCTGGGTCGACGCCAATCAACGCTTCGAACGACTCGCTCTCACTTGCGGATCGAACGGAGGTTGCAGCGATCGACAAGTTCAACCCGTGACCAATGGAGTCATCGCGACGAACGTGCTGCTCGTCGGGTCGGCGGTGTCGCTCGTAGCCGCTGGCTTCTTATTCGCGATCGAAGGCCCACGCACCGAATCAACACCGCTGACAGCCAGCCTCGGCGTAGACCCACACGGCGTCGCGCTCGGCGTCGCTGGGAGGCTGTGACGTGCGCGCGAGGGTCAACCTCAGTCTCATCGTCACGACGTCTTGTGTCTTTGCGGCGTGTTCGATCGATCTATCCGGTCTGCAGCGCACGGACGCGGGCTTCAACCCGGCGACCGACCCCGACGCGGCCACCGCGGGTGCGAGCGGCACTGAAGGTGCTGCCGGCGAGTCGGGTTCCTCCGGCACGAGCGGCCAGGTGGCAGCTGGCAAAGGCGGAGCAGGCCGCGGCGGAACGGGTGGAGCGGGCTCGAGCTCGGCGCCGATGGCGGCTCGACGTCGACTGCCGGACAGACTTCGATGCCGATCGCCGGCATGACCTCGCAGCCGCCAGCTGCCGGCACTCCGGCTGCCGGTTCCGACGCGCCAGACCCCGATCCGACCGATAGCGGACTTCCCGCGCGCACGTGCGGCTTACCTGGTCTTCCGTGCTGCAACCCGGGCAACATGTGCGACGTCGGCGCATGCTTGCGCGGGAAGTGCACGCCGTACGGAGGCTTCTACGCGCTCACAGCGGCGTGTGCAGTCAACCCGTGCGGCTCGCGCAACGCGTACACCGCGGGCTGCAATTGCCCGACCGGTTTCACCGACACCCTGCTCTGGCAAGAAACCAAAACCTGCGAAAACGGCGGCGGTGGACCTGCTTCCGGTACCACTGAAGCTCACAGCTGCACGTCCGGTCGCGTGCCGGACATCGCGTTCGGCGGCGCGTGGGTACAAGGCCCGGACGTCGACTGCGCCGTCGGTTGTCAGACGCCGAACCCGCTCACCGGCGCCTGCACCTGCCCGGCTGGAACGCAGCAAGTCTCGATGACCGTCGATGGCACGACTACAACCTGCCCCGACGCGAGCGTGACTTTGCAGATCTGCATCGATGGCGAGGGAGCACCGGTGAATTTCGCAGGCGCTTACGCGGTGTCGCAGTCTGCGCCTCTTGGATGCGGCGCTGCGAATCCGCTCACCGCCGCTTGTAGCTGCCCCACCGAGGTTACGATGCCGCAAAGCCTACATGTTGGGAGCTGGTCGATCTTCCTGTGTAACTTGTGAGAGTGCGCAGTCGCGATCGCGCGCGACAATGCGAAGATGATCGAGTGAGTCGCGAGGACTCACGCGCGAGGATGACCGATGCAGCCGTTCGACGAGACCGCCGAAGAATCGCGAACGGAAGGCTCGAAAGCCTCGGCCGTATCGGCGCTCGTGGTCGCCGTCGGCGGCGGTAAAGGCGGGATCGGCAAGAGCATGATCGCGGCGAATCTAGCCGTCGCACTCGCAAAGCAGGGCGCACGCGTGATCGCGGTCGACGCCGACCTCGGCAGCGCCAACTTGCATACGCTGTTCGGGATCGATCACCCCGAGACGAGCTTGCAAGCGCTGATCGACGGACGCGCGCAGCGTCTCGACCAGCTCATGATCGAGACCGGAGTGCCGCGCTTGAGCTTGATCGCAGGCAGCGTCGCGCTGCCCGGCGCCGCAAACTTGCAACACGCGCGCAAACAAAAGCTGTTGCGTCACATCGCGAAGCTTCCGGCGGACGTCGTCGTGCTCGATTGCGGCGCGGGCGTGCACTACAACGTCGTCGACTTCTTCGCGGCCGCGCAGCTGCAGCTGTTGATCTCGAACGCGCAGCTGATCTCGATGCAAAACGCCTACGGGTTTCTGAAGGCGAGCCTGTACCGCGCGCTGCGGCAACGCGCGTCGGACGCCGGTCGCGCGGCCTTGCTCGACAAGGCGACCGAGGCACCGTCAGAAGTCGAGACGATGAATCAGCTGCTCGAGCGCGTCGCCGATGCCGATCCGGCGCTGTCGGTCGAGCTGCGCGCGACGCTCACTCGGGTTCGCGTGTCGCTCCTCGGAAATCAGCTCACCGACGCGCGCGAGCTGCGAGCGCTGCACGCGCTCTCGCGCATGATCGGCGACTTCTTGAGCTTGCGCGTGCCGGTGCTCGGCGGTTTGTGCCAGCGCGAGCGGATCCATACGGCAGTGACTCGGCGCCGTCCGTTCCTGCTGGAAGGCGCAGTGGACCCGGAGGGCCGCGCACTCATGCAGCTCGCGGCGTCACTACTCGAGCAACGCGCGTTCGCGCCGCTCCCTGGCGCCACGGAAGCCAGGGCTTCTTCCCCGAACACGCGCGCAGTGAGTGGAACTCAACCTCAAGCCGGAGCGCCGCAGCCGGCAGCTGCGAGCGCCAAATACGAACGCCAGCGAGCTTATGCTCGATCGAGCCCGAGCTGGCCGAGCACCGCTGCAGATGCACCGAGCGAGGTGCGTCCAGGTGCGCGCCGGGATCGCTTGGGCGCATGACCTGGACATGCTGACCTTAGGAAACCCGTCTGCTCGGCCGACACAGGAAGGGACATGACTACAATCATTGGGCTCGTCGTAGTCATCGGATCCGTTCTCGGCGGGTTCGCGATGGCACACGGCCCCTTCGGCGTCTTGGTGCAGCCGAACGAGCTCGTCGTCATCGGTGGCGCCGCATTCGGAGCGCTCGTAATCTCGGCGCCCGGCAAGGTGATGTCGCGCGTCAAACACTCGTTTGCGATGGGCTTCAAGGTCGATGTGCCGGCCAAAAACGACTACATGGATCTGCTGAAGCTGCTCTACCAGATCTTCTCGGTGATGCGGCGCGACGGCGTCCTCGCGCTCGAGGGACACGTCAATCAGCCCGACCAGAGCACGATCTTCAAGAATTACCCGAGCGTCACGCGCCGCCACCACGCGATGGTGTTTCTGATCGACGCGCTCAAACAACTCGTCGACGGCTGCACGCCGGAAGAGTTGATGATGCTGCTCGAGGCAGACCTCGAGACCTTGCACGAGGAAGAGCACCAACCGATCGGCCTGATCCGCACCACCAGTGACGCGTTGCCCGGTCTCGGAATCGTCGCGGCGGTGTTGGGCATCATCATCACGATGGGTCACTTGGACGCCGGCCCGGAAGTCATCGGTCACCACGTCGGAGCCGCGCTCGTCGGAACGTTTCTCGGCATTCTGCTCTGTTACGGCATCTTGAGCCCGATCGCGACGAGCATCGAGATGCAAGTCGGTGCAAACGGCAAGTACATCTTGTGCATCAAAGACGGCGTGCTCGCAGCTGCACGCGGCGCCGCACCGGCGATCGCAGTCGAGTTCTCGCGTCGCAGCATCTTCAACGACGAGCGACCGACCTTCCAAGAGCTGGACGCAGCGATTCAAGCCCTCAAGAGCGGGGGTTGAAACATGAGCGGCCAAGGTGGAACCAAGGTCATCATCATCAAGAAGAAGGCGAAGCACGCCGGACATCACGGCGGTGCTTGGAAGGTTGCGTACGCCGACTTCGTCACCGCCATGATGGCGCTCTTCATCGTGCTCTGGCTGCTCACGCAGACCGATCAGTCGTCGAAGGCCGAAATCGCTCAGTACTTCCGAACCGGCACGCTGCCGGGCGGTACGTTGATGCTCGGCGCGCCGGCCGGCTCGAATCCGCCTGTGCCGATCAACATCTTCGAATCGGGTTCGACCGGTGGAGCATCGCCCGACCCGAGCCTCGACGCGTTGACGGCCAGCATCAAGACGCTGCTGGGCGGAGCGGGCAAAGACGACGAGCTGAAGGAGATGGCGCAGCACATCGCCATCCATCAGACGAACGAAGGCACGCTGATCGAGCTGATCGACGGCAGTGACAACTTTCTGTTTCCGGTCGCTTCGAGCAGCCTCAAACCCGCCGCGGTCGAGTTTCTCTCGAAGCTCGCGCCGCTCCTCGGCAAGCTGAAGAACAAGCTCGAAATCCACGGCCACACCGACGCGCGCCCGTTCGAAAAAGGCGCGAAGAAGAACAACTGGGACCTCTCGTTCGAACGCGCGAACGAAGCTCGGCGCGTGCTCGAGTCGCACGGCGTGGCGGTCGGCAAGGTCGCATCGGTCCAAGCGCACGCGGACTCGCAGCTGCTCAACAAAGAGGACCCGTTCTCATCCGAGAACCGGCGGCTTTCGATCCTGATCGTGCGCCGCAACAAGCCGAAACCTGCTGCCGCCAATGGCGGCCTGCCTGCGCAACCTCCCACTCCGGAACCGGTCGCACCGCCTTCCGAGGCGCCCGAAAACGCTCCGACTACGCCACCGGCGGCACACTGAACGGCGAAGCGAACACATGCCGGCACACCTACACACTGACTCCGTGTCGACGATGCCCGCTGTCTCAAGCTCTGGGCCAAACCGGCCGAAGCACGAGCTGAGCTAGCTCTTATCCAAACCCATGCGCTTCCAGTTACATAGTCTTGGATGTCACTCGCGGTTGCTCCCCGTCGAAGTGACACAACCCATGTGCACGTGTCCACGACAGGAGTCGTCATGGCACAAGTGAGCGGCCCGGCGCCCGCGTTTCCGCAATCGCTCTCCAATCCGCCTGGGGCGCGCGTGTTAGTCGTCGACGACGAACCGGAGATGCGCCACCTGATGACCCGCATGCTGCAGAGCGCGGGCTACGACGTGCGCTGTGCGCCCGACGGCGAAGAAGCACTGCGGTTGTTGGACACCGACACCGTGGATCTAGTAGTGACGGACCTCGCGATGCCGCGCGCGGACGGGTTGACCGTGCTGCGCCGCATCCGTGAACGCAACGACGAGCTGCCGGTGTTGCTGGTCGCGGGTGAGCCGACGACGGACTCTGCGATTCGCGCCGTGCGTTATCGCGCGACCGAATACCTGACAAAACCGTTCGACCCCGACACTTTGCTCGATGCGGTGCGACGCGCGCTGCAGATGACGCGCCTCGCCGAGCTGCGGCGCACTGCGCGCGAGCTCGGCAACACGCGGTCGCTCACGGGCCCGAACCCGATCATTCGTTCGCTCGACGAGCGTTTCGGCCGCGCGCTCGACGCGTTGTACATGGTGTATCAGCCGATCGTGAGCTGGTCGAAACGCAACGCGTTCGGATACGAAGCGCTGGTGCGTTCGTCCGAGCCGAGCATGCCGCATCCGGGCGCGCTCTTCGAAGCTGCCGAGACGCTGAAGCGCACCGCGATCCTCGGTCAACGCATCCGCGCCAAGGCGGGCGATCCATTCGTGAACGCGGACGAGAGCTTGACGCTGTTCGTGAACTTGCATTCGCGGGATCTGCTCGACGAGACGCTCTACGAAACGAGCTCGCCGCTCACGGCTTGGGCGCCGCGCACCGTGCTCGAGATCACGGAGCGCGCAGCCATCGACGGCATCGACGACATCGCAGAGCGCATCGCGCGCTTGCGCGGGCTCGGTTACCGCATCGCGATCGACGACATCGGTGCGGGTTATTCGGGCTTGAGTAGCTTCGCGATGGTGCAACCGGACTTCGTGAAGCTCGACATCACGCTCGTGCGCGGCCTCGATAGCGATCCCGTTCGCAAACGTCTCGTGCAGCTGCTCGCGGAGCTGTGCTCGGACTTGGGGATCTTCGTGGTCGCCGAAGGCGTCGAGACTCCGAACGAGCGCGACGCGTTGGTGAAGCTCGGCATCGATCTGCTTCAGGGGTACTTGTTCGCGCGTCCCTCGGCGCCCTTCCCTGAGCCCGTCTTCTAAGTCTCCGCTTCGCGTTAACTTTTTGCGCCGCGACGGCCGTCTCAACAGCACCGTATGGGAGCTGTTCATACAGGCCGCGCAACCGCGCACAGATTTGCCACTGGGCTCTCGTTTTCTCGTGGAGCCGTTCGGCCGTCCGCTCGCCGACTGGTCAGTAAAGGTGAGCGATCCCACGCTTCACCCGGTGAGACAGGGATTTGTCCGAGAAAGTGACTGCTTTCCTAGGGCAATGTGCAAGAAACGATCACGCACTTGACCGTTTGTGATCCTACGGTGCGGGAGGTTCGAGCCATGTGGAGTACGGGCGTTCGTTTATGGGCTCCGTGCCTACTCGCTTGCATCGTCGCTTGCTCGGCCAAGAGCGTGTCGGAGCGACCCAATCCGGGTTCGGCCGCAGGCAGCGGTGCGTTACCGACAGCTGGCTCGTCCGGAAACGGGACGGGCGGCAAGCTGTCGACGGATAACCCCGACATCATCCCGACTTTGCCCAACACTCCGCCGGTGATGACGCCGACGACGATGTTGGACGACGACGCGGGCGCTTGTGAGGAAGGCAAGTTCTGCCAGCCCAAAGGTCCGGATGGCGACTGCGGCAGCGAACGCGTCGACACCGATCTCAAGCAAGTGCAGAAGCCCGGCAACGTGCTGGTGATCTACGACCGCTCCGGCAGCATGGATGCGGATTGGAACGGCACGCCGAAGTACCAAGCGGCGGGCAATGCGATCATCGCGGCGCTCACGCCGCTGAAAGATCTGCTGACGATCGGTGGCGTGTTTTTCCCGAGCGTCGATCCGAACGGGTGTGCGTGCAACGTCGCCGACCCGTTCCACTGGATCCCCGGTCCGGGCGCGTGTTGCTTGAACGGCATCGGTAACTCGTGCTTCGTGAGCGACATCGCTCAACCCGATCAGATCAAGTTCGGGCCAGCCGGTGACTACATCACTTCCTTGCCGATGCAGTGGCGCCTGGCGATGGCGAACGGCACGCCGCTCCAAAACGGCGTGGTGCGCGGTGCCGAGGCGCTCGCTGCCGCGACGCTCGACGGGCCGGTCGCGGTGATTTTGATGACCGACGGCGAGCCGAACTGCATGACGGACGTCAACGCGGTCACGGCGCAAGTTCAGCAGTGGAAAGACAAGGGCATCTTCACGCACGTGATCGGTTTGCCGGGCGCGCAAGACGCGGCGACCATCTTGAACACGATCGCGATGACGGGCGGCACCGAGAAGTACGTCGACCCCACCAACGTGATGGAGCTCGAGACTAAGATTCGTTCGATTCTGACGTCGACGATTCGTGCGGGCTTCGACAGCTGCACGTTCCACCTCGACGAGGACACGATGGTGCCGGAGAAGCTGCACCTCGTGATCACCGAGGGTGGCAAAGACAAAGACGTGCCGCGCGACCTCAGCGGTCAGACGAACTGGGGCGCAGGCGCCGGCTGGAACATCAACAAAGAAGGCAACACTGTCGAGCTCACGGGCCGGCTGTGTGAGCTTGCGAAAGAAGGCGTGTACGAGTCGGTTCGGTTCGACTACGGCTGCGTCGACTTGCCGCCGCCCGAGCCGCCGATCGGTCCGGCCTGACCAACCTGCTGTTCACGTCATCGTCCACGTCCCGTTGACGTGGTCGTTGACGGCGACGGCGACGGCGACGGCCGTCGACGCAGAGCGATCGTGCACGTCGCCGTCGACGATCACGTCAACGTCAACGCGGCACAGCCTATCTCTCACGCGTGCAGCGCAGTCGCGTGATGACGCAGGTGCTCTTCGATGAACGTCGCGATGAAATAGTAGCTGTGGTCGTAACCGGTACGACGGCGCAGCTTCAACGACTGGCCGCTCTGCTCGCAGGCCTGCTCGAGCAACTCGGGGCGGAGCTCGCGCTCGAGAAACTTGTCGTCAGTTCCCTGATCGACGAGCAACGTGCCCTCGAACGTTCGG
>DASRXR010000471.1:0-3218 GCA_035687405.1 Polyangiales bacterium | reverse complement strand
CGTGTCCTCGGGCTCGTGTCGCGGCACGAGCCTCGCTGGACCTCACCCTCTCCGCTTGAAAAACCCGAGTGCGCGTGCCACTGAGCTTTCGTGAGCGCTGCCGTTGTTCCTCGGTTAGATCCGCGTGCGAGTCTCGAGCCTAGTGTCGTTGCATTTCTAGAGGCTCTCGGGAACGCCGGCTTTACGGGCGACATTCAGAGCGACTACGCGACACGCCTGACCGCGGCGACCGACAACAGCATCTACCAGCAGCTGCCGGCGGCAGTGGTGTTTCCGCGCACGTCGCTCGACGTGAGCCACACGCTCGCGCTGCTCGCCGAGCCGCGGTTTCAGAGTGTCACGCTGACGGCGCGTGGCGGTGGTACGGGCACGAACGGGCAGGCGCTCACGCGCGGCGTGGTGATGGACGTGTCGCGGCACATGCGCTCCATCCTGGAGCTCGATCTCGAGGCCGGCTACGTGTGCGTGCAGCCCGGTGTCGTGCTCGACGACCTGAACGCGTACCTGAAAAAGCACCAGGTGTATTTCGCGCCGAACCTGTCGCCGTCGAATCGCGCGACCGTGGGCGGAATGGTGTCGACTGACGCGAGTGGTGAAGGCTCGCGCTTGCACGGCAAGACGAGCCAGCATGTGCTCGAGCTGGACGTCGTATTGCGCGGTGGCGTCGTGTATCGCGCTTCGAAGCAAACGGGGACGGAGCTCGCTACGATTTGCGGGCAGGACGACCTCGTCGGCCAAGCGCACCGGCTCGCGCGCGAGATCGCGACGCTGCGGCGCGAGGAGATCGCGAACACGTTTCCGAAGTTGCTTCGGTATATGACCGGTTACGACCTCGTGCACATGGCGGACCCGGATGGCACGAGCGTCGATCTCACGCGCTTGATCGCCGGCAGCGAGGGCTCGCTCGGCGTGGTGACTGAAGCGAAGCTGCGGCTCACGCACTTTGCCGGTCACCGCGCGCTGTTCGTGCTGAAGTATCCGAGCTTCGATGCGGCGCTCGCGAGTGCGGACTGGCTCGTCGCAAGTGAACCCGGGTCGGTCGAAACGATCGACGAAACCGTGATGACGCTCGCGCAGGGCGACGTGATCTACGGCGAAGTCAAAGAGTTTTTGGTCGACCCAGGCCCCGAGGTCACGCGTGCGATCAACTTGGTCGAATACGTCGGTGATTCGCAAGCGGTCGTTCAAGCTCGGGTCGACGCACTCGCCGCGGAGATCGCACTGCGCCAAGGCAAGCAGGAGCACGGAGCGCCGCACGGTTACGTGGTGACGTGGAAGCCGAACGAGCGCGAGAGCCTTTGGAACCTGCGCAAGAAGGGTGTGGGGCTGCTCGGAAACGCGCCGGGCGCGCGCAAGCCGGTGCCGTTCGTGGAAGACACGGTCGTACCGCCGCAGAATCTGCAAGCCTACGTGCGTGAGTTTCGCGCGCTGCTCGACGCGGAGGGTCTGCGCTACGGGATGTTCGGTCACGTCGACGTCGGTTGCCTGCACGTGCGGCCTGCGCTCGACCTGAAGGATCCGCAGGACGAGGCGCGCGTCCGCAAGATCACCGATGCGGTCACGGAGCTCGTGACGCGCCACGGCGGACTACTGTGGGGCGAACACGGTAAGGGGTATCGCTCGGAGCTCGTGCCGCATCACTTCGGGCCGGTGTTGTATCCGGAGTTGCAGCGCATCAAAGCGCTGTTCGATCCGTACAATCAGCTGAACCCCGGCAAGATCGCGACGCCGGCTGGCAAGAAGTTTTCGCTCGCGACGATCGAAGGTCAGACGCGAGGTTCGCTCGATCGGCACATTCGCCCGAATGACTTGCAGTCGCTCGACACGGTCGTGAACTGCAACGGCAACGGGCAGTGCTTCGACACGAACAACGACACGATCATGTGTCCTTCGTCGAAGATCACGCGCGATCGCATTCACTCGCCGAAAGGGCGCGCGTCGATGATGCGGGAGTGGCTGCGGCTGCTCGCGCGCGATGGCGCGAGTGCGACTGACGCGCTGGCTGCGCCTGGCCAGCTGCCGTTCGTGGCGCGCCTGTGGCAGCGCTGGTTTGGAGCTTCGCGCACTGGAGACTTTTCGCATCAGGTTTACGATGCGATGTCGGGATGTCTCGCGTGTAAGGCGTGCGCGACGCAGTGTCCGATCAAGGTCGACGTTCCGGATTTTCGAGCCGAGTTTCTCGAGCTGTACCATCGCCGCTATGCGCGGCCGCTCGGCGACCACCTGACAGCCGCGCTCGAGCGCATTTTACCGCTGCTCGCGCTGATTCCGCGGTTTGCGAACCTGCTGATGGCGAGCGCGATCGCGCGGTTCTTCACGGCGAAGCTCGTGGGCATCGTCGATGCGCCGGCGCTCGATCCGAACACTGCGGTGAAGCGGTTGCGTGCGCGCGGCATTCCGATCTCGGACCTCGAGGCGCTGCGCAAGGTTCCGAAGGGTGCGCGCGCGGTCGTGATTCTGCAGGACACCTTCACTACGTTCTACGAGCCGAACGTGCTCGAGGCTGCGTGTTTGCTGCTGCGCGAGCTCGGCTACGAGCCTCACGTGTTGCCGTACTTCGAAAACGGAAAGGCGCTGCACATCAAGGGCTTCGTGCGGCGGTTCGGAAAAGTCGTGGCGAAGAACAGCGCGCTCTTGCGCGAGGTTGGGGCGCTCGGGTTTCCGTTACTCGGGATCGAGCCTGCGGTCGTGCTCACGTATCGCGACGAGTATCCGAAGTTGCTCGGCGAGGCGGCGGGTTTTCAGGTCGCGCTGCTTCAAGAGTGGCTTGCGGAACAAGCGTTGCCGGCGCGGGGTAAGAGCGGTGAAAGTTTCAGGCTCCTGTCGCACTGCACGGAGCAAGCGCTGGTGTCGAAGAGCCCGGCGCTTTGGTCCAAAGTCTTCCATGCGCTCGGTGTGCCACTCGAGTTGGTGAAGGCGGGCTGTTGCGGCATGTGCGGCGTGTACGGCCATGAGGCTGCGCACAAGAAAGACTCGCTCGGCATCTTCGACCTGTCGTGGAAGCACAAGATCGATCCGGCGCGCGACGCAGGGCGCGTGCTCGTCACGGGGCACTCGTGCCGGAGTCAGGTCGAGCGGGCGTTGGGTTTTACGCCGCTTCATCCGGTCGAGGCACTGCTGGCGTCCGTAGCAGGGTCCCCGCCGCGTTGAGCGGCGGGCCGTGCACACTCGGCGTAAGCAACCTACAGCGCCTGCTAAAACTTTTTGCGCACACGTGC
>DASRXR010000470.1:0-8736 GCA_035687405.1 Polyangiales bacterium | reverse complement strand
CGCCGCTCCCAGCTTCAGGCACTTCGAGTACGCCCGCGTCGCGAAACTCGTCTCCCGGTGTGACTGGGGACGTCGACGCGTCGGGAACCTTCGCGCAAGACCCAGCTGCGATGTCCCCCTTACGCCGCGGGTAACATGTCTCGCCGCTCGTACAGAGATTGCCCGCGCACACCGCACCGAGGAACGCGCTCAAGCCAAGCGTCTTCTGGTCCTGGAAGCCCACGTTCCAACGCAAGTCGACGACGGTTTGATCGTCCTTCAACCCAGTCACGCGCAACTGAAACTCGGGTTGCCCCGCCTTTGCGATCCCGAACGAAAACGGCAATTCCACTTGCTCGGCTTGCGTCGCATCAGTCGCGAGCTCGAACGTGTGCCGCGGCGTCTCGCGCACGCCTTCAGTCGTGCGAATCTCGATTTGCACGCTCGTGAGCTCGGTGCCGACCGCGAGATCGCTGTCGACCGTGACGAGGACTTGCGTCGCAGGCTTCGGGTCTTGCTTCTCGCACGCTGCCGAGAGCGCGCACGCAGCCACGAATGCCGCTCTCATTGCCAGCAGGGCGAACCTCATCGCGGACCTTCCAGCACGATCCCGGAGCTACCGCCGCTCGCTTTCACCGTGCCCGCGTCACTCGCCGAAATCGCAAACCCAATCCCCACCGCTGCACCCGCGATCGCGACACCAAACGCAGCCCAGAGCCACGGGCTCTCGAACACAGACTCGCGCTTTGGAGCCACCGCTATCGGCTGCACCGGCTGCAACACCTCCACGTGCTTCGCGAGCACGACACGCACCGACGTGACCTGCGTCGCCGGCACGTGCAGCGCGCGTTGTTCATCGTCGTAGCCGGGTGCGCTGACCTTCAGCGAGTAGTCGCCCGCGATCAGCGTCAGCGCAGAATCCGCGCCGAGTGGCATCGTCGTGCCGTTCAACGTGAGCGCCGCCTCCGGTGGCTGCAGCTCGAACAGGATCTTCCCGACGAACGACCGCGCTCGCGTCAGCAGCACCTCGGTCTCGGTCTTCAGCTCGTTCGTGAGCGGCTTCACCGGCGCCGCGAGCGCCTGCTCCAAAAAGTAGACGCTCGCGGGATAGTTCCGCAGCTCGAACTCGGCCATGCCCATGCCACGCAGCGATCGCGCATTCGGAAACACGTTGTGCGCTGCTTCGAACAACGTGCGTGCTTCGGTGAAGCGCCCCGCTTCGTACTCGCCGATCGCGTTGTCGATCGCCTCCCGGTAGCCCGGTGGCTCGGCAGGCTCCGCAGCCGCTTCAGACTCGGAGCCCGGCGGCGCATTCGGCCCCGGCACCTGCGCAGAGGCGCGAGCCGTGCAGCTGACGGCTGCGGCGACCAGCCATAGCCGCACCCAAGACGAACCATCTCGAACAAGCCAAGCGAGCACGTTGCAAACCCCTCCGCGAGCGTCGGCCCCGAGGACGCCTCGCTATAGACCAAGCTGCGCAGCCTTTCAACGCTCGCGCCCGCGCGCCGTTAAACGCTCATAGCTCGCGCACGCAACGAAATCCGATCCCCTTCGAACCCACGCTCGGCTCGAAGCTGCTGCGCGAAAACGTCCGGATCGAGTGCGCGTCGTACATGAACGATCCACCTCGCACGACCATCCGCGCGCGCGCCGGATCGTCGCGTCGATACCGATTGCACGGGTTGTGCGTCGGGCCGGCCGTATAAAACTCCGGAGAATCGACGTCCTCGCACCACTCCCAGACGTTCCCTGCGAGGTCCTGCACGCCGTACGGCGAAGCACCCGCCGGATGATTTCCGACTCGCACCGTTCCCATGCGCTGCCGCCCGTAGTTCGCGCGCGTCGCATCGGGCGCGAGCTTCCCCCACGGATATCTGCGGCCGTCCGTACCGCGCGCGCTCTTTTCCCACTGCGCTTCGGACGGCAGCCGCTTGCCCGCCCAGTTCGCGTAGGCCTGCGCGTCGAACCACGAGACGTGTACGACCGGATGATCCTCGAGCCCCGCGGGCACGCGGCCCTCGCGCCAGTGCGACAAGTAATTCTTCGTCACTGTCGGTCGATACGCCGTCGTTCCGAGAAACGCCGCGAACTGACGATTCGTGACCGGATAGCGATCGATGTAGAACCCATCCAAGTACACCGACCGGCGCTCTTGCCCCATCCAAAAGAAACCGGCAGGCACCAGCACGAGCTCACTGCCATCTGGATCGCGCTTCACGGCCGGCGCATCCAGCGGCGCGACCTCCGCGGTGAATCCCGCGAGCGCGCGGACGAGCCGCTCGTTGAACTCCGCACAACTGCGCGGCCGATCGAGCGGCGCCTTTTGGAGCGCCGCCATGATCAAGGCCTCGAGCTCAGGCGGAACATCCGAGCGAATCGTCGAAGGCGGCGCGGGTTGATCGCGCACATGCGCCATCATCACCGCGAACTGCGACTCGTGTTCGAACGGACAGTGCCCCGTGACCATCTGATACAGCGTCACACCCAGCGAATACACGTCCGCCGGATAGCTGAGCGCGGCCGGATGTTCGACCTGCTCGGGCGCCATGTACCGGCACGTCCCGAGCAGCGCGCCCGTTACGGTGTACGTCGTGCCCTCCAAGATCTTCGCGATCCCGAAGTCGATGATCTTCGGATACGGCCGCTCGCGAGACACCTGCAGCAACACGTTGTCCGGCTTCAAGTCACGGTGTACCGCGCCGTAGCGATGGGCTTGCTCCATCGCATCGAGCACGTCGGTCATGATCAGGCGGATCTCCCCGTACGGCATCCGCCCCGCCCAACGCTGCACTTCTTGCGTGAGTGTCGGACCTTCCACGTATTCCATGACGATCGCGAGAAACCGATCGTCTTCGACGAAATCGAACACGGACGCCACGTGCGCGTGACTGAACGACCGCATCAGCTTCGCCTCGCGCGCGAAACGCCTTCGCACGTCCGCATCACCGGCGAGGTTCGGGTGCAGGACCTTGATCGCCACCGTGCGATCGCGCGCGCTGTCGTGCGCCTTGTAGACCGCACCCATGCCACCTTCGCCAATCATTCCGGCGATCGTGTAGACCCCGCCGATGACCGTTCCGCCCGCAAGCAGATGGGTATGGCGCGACGGCCGCTCACTCGCGAGGGTCACCGCGGTCCCCACGACCCCGGAGGACATCTCCGTCGACGATTTCCGGCTCCGAACGCTCCGCGGCCCTGTGCCGGTATCCGCGACGGAGCCCTGGGACTGCTCGTATCCGCAGGTTGGGCAAAATCGAGCGCGGTCTGGGAGCCGCGTATCGCAACGGTGGCACGCCTGCATTGGCGCCCATGATTCAACCCATAAGGCGTTCGATCAAGGGGCTGCGAATTCCGTCAGGCTGAGGATATTCCCGTCAGGATCTTTGAACCACGCGATCCGCGCACCGCTCGGTGAGGTCCAAATCCCGTGCGCGTCTTGCTGGAAGTGCGGATAGCGCTCGAACGTGACGCCGCGCGCGATCAACCGCTCGCACTCGTGCGGGAGGTCGTCGACCAGAAACCCGAGCACGGTGAACGGGTGTGGCGTGAAGGGCGGCGCCTTCGTAACGCGCAGCATCGCGCCTTGAACGTCGAAGACCAGCGCAAAAGGCTCATCTGCGACGAGGTGGAGCCCGAGCGGGCCTTGATAGAACGCGAGCGCTTTTTCTGGGTGCGCCGTGCTCACGAAACTCATCAATGCGCCGAGGGCCATATTCACTCCTTCAAAAAGTCACGCCAGCGTTCAGCGCAACTTGCGACCACATCACGTCTAGGTCGACCACAATCGTGCCTGCGACGCCACCGACTTCGCTACGAAAATTGATGTCGTGCGAAACCTGGTGCAAAGCGTACCCGAGCTCTGCGAAGAGTCCGACGTCCGGCGACACTGCAAATCGCGAGCCGAACATGAACGCGAGGTTCCAACCGAAACCCGGATCCGCGCTGACGGACGCGCCTGTCATCAGCGCAGGGAAGTTCACGGACGCGTCGATCTCGTTCAGGAGATCGAACGTGAGCCCGACCGGGATCGACAAATAGAGCTCGACCGTCCGCGACACTGGCACCCGGCCTTGCGGAATCAGCGAGAGGTCGAACGCGATGTTGCGGCCCGTGTCGGCATCCGAGTCGCTGCGCCATGTCTGGATGCCGATCCGCACGCCGAGCGCGAAGTAACGATGCAGCGGGCGCAGGTATCGAATCGCGCCGCCGATGGCGACATCGGCATCGTAGTCACTGTCGTCGAAGTCGCTGCTCGCGGTGACCGTCGTACCGCCGAGCCGCACGCTCCCGGCTTCGAGGTCGACTGTCCCGGCGAAGCCGAGGGCGAGCTCTACGCCAAAGTACGGGTCATCGAGTGCGGCGCTTCGCTCTTGCGCGCGTGCGCTCGCCACCGTGGAGAGAGCGATGCAGACCGCGATACAGAGCGTCAGACAAAATAGTTGCTGCTTCAACTTCTACCGGTCCGGCTAAAACGCTGCGACGCTACCACGCACTTCCGCCGACCCAAAACCGGCTACCGCTGCATGATTCGGGCGAGCAGTAGGGCGTGGCGCACTTGGTCCAGCGATAAGCGCGTCCGCAACGCGATCTCCGTGAGGCTCGGCCGGCGACCGAGCTCGCCGGACAACGACCGAACCGCGCCAATGACCAGCTTCAAATACTCTTCGCCGCGTCCTTCGGTGGTCGCCTCGACGCGCCGATCGCGCGCCTCGATCGCGCTGATCATTTGGTCGATCTCCGCGTACGACACGGCCTGCAAGCCGATCGCCTGCCCGAGGGCATCGAGCGAGATCTGGCGCGAGGCCGCGCTCGCCGCGACCAGTCTATCGACGATCGCCCGGAGCTCCCTGCGCAGCTTGGTCACGGGCAAGATATAGCGCACGCGCGCGACGGTGGTGAGCCAATCCTACGCCGCTCAGCGCGGCAGCCCGGCGTCGTCCAGATCGGCACCCGCGTCCTCGTCCACCGCCGCATCCGGGCTTGGCGGCACCGGCGAAGCATCCCGATCCCGCGGGCTCGCGTCGAGATCCGACGATCTGGGCTCGGCGCTCGCATCCAGCTCGACTCGGCCCGCATCCGCCCGGCCGCCCGCGCTCGCATCGCCCGGCCCGGTGCTCGCATCGCGCGGCTCGGCCGTCGACGGCGAGATCTGCTGCCCGGCGTCGGGCCCGTTCGCAGAGCTGACGTCATCGATTCCGAGCACGAGATTGCACGCGCCGAAGCAGCTCGCAGTCCACAACATCAGCAATCCGGCTCTACCGCGCGTCACAGTCGCGATCTGCTAGCCCAGCTCCTCGCGCGAGACAAGGTGAGCGCAGCCGCTCTCTTGCACCCACCCCAAGTCCCGACATGGGATGCGGCCTGGCTGCGGCATCTCAATCGTGGTAGTCAGCGCGCCGTGCCGAAGCTGGTATCAGCGCTCGGGCCATGGTTCGGATCGTGCGGCGTGTTGTGTCTGGTCGCGGCGGTGGCAGCGATCATCGCCGGGGTCCACCGCCCGCGCCACGCCCTCCGGTGCGCGCGGCTCACCTACGCCTCGAGCGTCGCCGGCGCGATCACGTTCTGGGGCGCGATGTTCGTGACGCGCACGCCCCCCCGGCTCGAGCTACTCACGCCCGGACCGCTCTCGGACCTACGCATCACGCTGCTCTGCGTCGGTCTCGCGTGGGTGCTGCTCGGTTTCGTGCTGTTTGCCGCCGGCCGTAAGCCCTGGACGATGGAACGCGGGGCATTTTGGCTCGCGTTCGTGATGTTGGCCGGCCTGTACCTGAACATCGTGCGGGAGCGCGAGACGTTCGGCGACTTCTTCGACTTCGTCACGGCGGCGGCGCAGCTCACCCGCGGCGAGCCACTACACGCGCGCTATCTGTATCCGCCGCTCCTCGCGACACTGCTCGTCCCGCTCTTGAAGCTCGGCGACAACTTCGTGTTCCTGTTTTGCGTCGCAGCGAACTTGCTCGCGGTGTTGCTGATGTTCGTGCTCTTGCGGCGCGCGCTGATCCGCTACGGCTTCGTCACGCTCGCCGCGACCTTGCTCGCCTTTTGCGCGCTCGCCGTGAACGTGGGCGTGCTTCGGACGCTGTTCTACGTCCAGACGAACCTGCACGTCACGAACCTGATGCTGCTCGCGCTGCTCTGCTACCCCTCGCAGCTCTGGGCGTCGGCGCTCGCACTCGCGCTCGCGGCCCACGTCAAAACCTCGCCGCTCGCGCTCGTCTTGCCGTTCGTGATCAATCGCGACTGGCGCTGGCTCGGCTGGTTCGCGGCGTTCTTCCTCGGCATCATCGCCTTCACCTCGTCTTTGAACGGCGCACACCGCTACCTCGAATACTTCGACAACGTCTCGAACATCTACCGCGCGAACGGGCTCAGCTTGCGCGAGAACTCGATCGACTCGCTCGTCCGCGTCACGTACTGGGCGTTCGGCCTGCCGATCGAAGACGCGCGCAAACCGGTGCTGATCCTGCGCGGCCTGTTCACGCTCCTCTCGCTCGGTTTGTGCTGGGCCGTGATCCGCAAGCGTACGTTCAGCGGCGGCTCGTCGGGCAAGATCGCAACGGTGCTCGACGCGTATCCGGTGCTGATGTTGTTCCTGATGAGCGTGTCGCCGCTCGTCTGGGAACACCACCCGGTGATCATCGTGCTCAGCTTGCTCGTCATGCTGAAGCAGCTCGACTCCGAAGCCGATGCGCTGCTCTGGTTCGGCGCGTGGTTTCTGTGCTTCGTCGTGCCGACGTTCGACCTGTATCCGTTCTCGTTTCGGATCACGCTCGGCGTGTTCTTTGCGTATTGGCTGCTCTTGCGCCTGGCCCGCCGCGACTCACGCTACGGCCGCTACTTCGCGCGCGTCAACGCCGCGTTCGCGCGACTCGCCGGAACTACCGCGAGCGCTCACTCCGAGAGATCGAGCGCACCGCCGGTTTCTTCCAAGTAGCCGTAGAGTGCGCGCGTGAGCTGCCGAAACGCCGGGTTGTCGCTCGCGTTCGGCGGCCGCAGCTCGCGCCGTTGATCGAACTCGTACAACCCGCCGTTGATCCGATCCATGATGACCTTGTTCGTACCGTCGAGCGCCGCCGAGTAGTTGATCTCGAGCCGCTCGATCGCGTCGAATCGCCACGTGTCCGTGAACAAGATCCGCGGTTTCGTGAGCTTGCCGGTCACGACGTCGTGTAAGTCCACCCCGTCCAAGTAGTCCGGCTTCGGCGTGGCGGTGAACCCGAGAATGGTCGGCACGAGGTCGAGCGAGCTCGCGAGCGCGCGCATGTGCATCGCCGGCCAGCCGGGAGCGCGCACCGCGAGCGGTACTTTGATCACCGCTTCTTCGAGCGTGAGCCCGTGCTGCCGAATCCCGAGGTTCAAGCTCTCGCCATGGTCGGCCGTGATGATCACCGCGACCGGATTTGGCCGAGCTTCGATCGCTGCGAGCAAGCGCCCGCACTGCTGATCCCAAAACGCGATCTCGTGATCGTAGTGATCCGCTTGCGAGGGACCGTAGTCGCGAATGCCCGGATGGGTTTCGTCCGGCCAGTGAATGCCGAAGTAGTGCACCCACATGAAAAACCGTGTGCTCGGCGGCACGCGCTTCAACGTGCCGATCGCCATCTCGGTCGTACCGAGGTCGTTGTGTCGATCGATCGGCGCGTTGTCGACTTCGCGAAACGACACGAAGCCTCCGTCGAGGCCGGTCCCGGGCTGGAGCATCTCGGAGTGCCCGTCGTCGATCACCGCTCCGGTGTACATCCCGCGGTGTCGCAGCATCGTCGCGAGCGGTGGATGCCGGTCTTGGAAGGCGAGCGGGAACATCCGCATCACCCCCTCGCCCGGTCGCAGCTTGCCCGTGAACGGCTTGCGAAGCACGTTGTACAGCGTCGTCTCGAACCAGCGCTTCCACTGCAGGCGCCGCGGATACACGCCGCGCAACAGCGCTGGGATTGCGACGCTCGTCCATGCGCCGGCCGTGTAGGCGCGATCGAACACGGTCGCGTCGCGCGCAAACCGATCGAAGTTCGGCGAGGTGTTTCGTGCAGTCGGTCCAAACTCGCGGTTGTACGTGCCGAGGTGATCGGGCCGCAGCGAGTCGACCGTGATCAGCACGACGTCGATCGGCGCAGGCGTCTTCGGCATCGGCAGCTCGCGGATGTCGTCGATCTTGCGCGTCGCGTCGCCGAGCAAACAGTTGTCGTCGATGCCGTTGTCCGGAACCTCGCGCGCGCCGGGGTGCACCCGCCGGTTGAACGGCGCGCAGTCACCGCCACCGAGAAATGCACTATAGCCATCGCGATCGAAGTCGGTGAGCCGCTGCCAGCTCTGCAACACGATCTTCGGCCACGGCCGCGTCGCGAACATCGGCACCAAGCGCTGCGCGTTCGGCGTGAACATGCAGGCGAGAAACCCACCGACCGCCGCGCCCCAAATCCAGCGCTGGATCCCCGGCAGCCAGAGCACGCGCCCGGCCGCGACGATCGCCAGCATCACGCACCACATCCCAAACAACCGCAACGCGATGTGCGCGTAGAAGTACTGGCCGGGGTAGTACCGCCGATCGACCACCCATGTCCCGGCTGCGATCGCGCACAACAGCACTGCCGCCGTCAGCCGCAGCCAAGCCCGTCGCCTGAACAACCACGGTGTCTGGCCCGGCCCCGACTGATACAGCGCGAGCGTCGTCCCGAACAGGACGCCCGCGACGATGCCGGTCGTGAGGACGCCCGTCGCGAGCGTCCTGTTCGGGACGACGCTCGCGCTGTATCAGTCGGG
>DASRXR010000469.1:0-11717 GCA_035687405.1 Polyangiales bacterium | reverse complement strand
TGGCTGGTAGAGCCGGTGCATCCGGCGCAGCGGGTCGCGCAACGATGCCAGCGACCGGTGGCGCGGGAGCGGGCGGCGCCGGCATGGGCGCAGCGGGTCGATCCGGCATGGGCGGCTCGACCGCAGGCGCATCGGGCATGGGCATGGCGGGCCGTATGGCTGCCGGTGCTGGAGCCGGCGGCATGGGCGGCATGAGCGCGATGGCAGGTCGCAGCGGCATGGGCGGCGCGGGCGGCGCGAGCGGTGCAGCTGGCGGCGGCATGGCGGGTGCAGCTGGTGGCGGCATGGCAGCGACCGCGACGTTCACGCAGGTCTACGGTTTGATCATGACCGGCTGCGGTTGCCACGTGACGGGTACGAGCGGCGGGCTCTCGATGGCGAACAAGATGACTGCGTTCACGAACCTCGTCGGCGCGAACTCGATGGCGTGCTCCGGGCAAAAGCGCGTCGTCGCGAACGACCCGGCGAACAGCGTGCTCTTCCACTCGGTCGAGCGAACGATGCTCGGCAGCTGCAACGTTCCGCAGATGCCGGCCGGCATGGCGAAGTGGTCCCAGGCGGACATCGACAAGGTGAAGAGTTGGATCATGGCCGGCGCCATGAACAACTGAGCGGGTTGAGAGAGGCGGGCGGATCGTCGGCGACGTGAACGCGCCGTCGAGCACCGGGGCTTGCGTTCCCCCCGCCCTCCCGCTACCCGTGCCCGCATGTCCGTTCTGCCGATCGACGCGCATTTGCCGCGCCTCGTCGCCTCGCTCTGCCAGCACCCGAACCTAGTGCTTTCGGCAGAGCCAGGCGCCGGCAAGACGACGCGCGTTCCGCCCGCACTACTCGAAGCGGGTTTTGCCGAGCGCGGCGAGATTCTGGTGCTCGAGCCGCGCCGCATCGCAGCTCGCATGGCGGCGCGCCGCGTCGCCGAGGAGCTCGGAGAGCAACCGGGTGGACGCGTCGGCTATCAGGTCCGCTTCGAGAGCGTCGCTTCGAATCGCACGCGAGTGAGGTTCGTGACCGAAGGGATCATGTCGCGGCGTCTCGTCTCCGAGCCATCGTTGCCGGACGTCGCAGTCGTGGTGCTCGACGAGTTCCATGAACGTCACATCCACGGCGACGTCGGGCTCGCGCTGTTGCGCCGCCTGCAGCGAACCTCGCGCCCGGACCTCAAGCTAGTCGTGATGAGTGCAACGCTCGCAGCGGATGCACTCTCGAAGTTTCTCGACGCGCCGATCTTCGAGGTTCCGGGGCGACCGTATCCCGTCGCGATCGAATACGCCGACAAGCCTTCGGAACAGCACCTCGACCAGCGTGTGGCTGCAGCGGTGCGCCGCGCCGTGAACGAGGGGCTGACCGGCGACATGCTCGTGTTCCTGCCGGGCGCGGCCGAGATTCGCCGTGCGGCCGAAGCGTGTGCCACAGTCGCGCGCGATGCCGATCTCGAGATCGCGCTCTTACACGGCGATCTTCCGGCGCGCGATCAAGATCGCGCGGTGACGCGCGGCTCCCGACGCAAGTTGATCCTGTCCACGAACGTCGCCGAGACTTCGCTCACGATCGAAGGCGTAGCGTGGGTGATCGACAGCGGACTCGCGCGAGCGGCCGGTCACTCACCATTTTCGAGTCTGCCGACGCTCGCGACCGCGCCGATCTCACGTGCCTCGGCGCTACAGCGCGCAGGTCGAGCCGGTCGTACCGGCCCAGGGCGTTGCACGCGCTTGTACACGAAGCCGGATCACGATCAGCGCCCGGAGTACGATTCGCCCGAGCTGATGCGCGCCGACCTCGCGGAGACGCTCCTAACCGTGACTGCGAGCGGGCGAGTGCTCGAAAACTCCGACTGGCTCGACGCGCCGCCAACCGCTGCATGGACGGCCGCGCGAGAGTTGCTGACCGGGCTCGAGGCGCTCGCGCCCGACGGCGCGCTCACCGAGCTCGGCCGTTCGCTCGCGAAACTTCCACTTCACCCACGCCTGTCGCGGCTTGCGGTGCACGCGCAGAGTAGCGGGCTCGGGGACTCGGGCTGTCTGCTCGCGGCGCTGCTCTCCGAGCGAGACATTTCACTCGCCGCGCGCGCCCGCTTCGATGGCTCACGCGGCGGTGGTCAGAGCGCGCGCTCGGATCTCCAGCATCGTTTGGAGCTCCTCGAGGCAGCTGGAAGCGGCGCGAACCCGGGCAAGTTACGCGCGTTCGACCTCGATCCGAGCGCTGTGTCCTCGGTGCTTCGCACACACGAGCGCCTCGTGCGCATGCTCGGCGACGCCTACGACGATCACGCGCGCAGCGAGGACGAACGCGAAGAGGCGCTCGCGCGAGCGGTGTTGGTTGCGTTCTTCGATCGGGTCGCCCGCCGCCGTACGCGGCAAGGCAAAGACGTCGTCTTCGCGCGCGGCGGCTCCGCGACGATCGCGGACAGTTCGGTCGTGCAAAACGCCGAATACCTGGTGGTGGTAGATGCCCAGGAGCGCAAACAAGGCATGCAGCGCGGTGTGATCGCACAACTGTGTAGCGCGATCGAGCCGGAGTGGTTGCTCGAGCTCTTCCCAGAGCGCGTGCAAGACCGGACCGAGCTCGCCTTCGACCCTAAGACCCAGCGTGTACAGTCGGTTCAGACACTGTCTTACGACGGTTTAGTCCTGGACCAAGTCACGCGCACCGACGTCACTGGACCTGAGGTTTCGAGTGTCCTCGCGCGCGCGGCGATCGAAGCTGGACTATCAGCGTTCATCGACCTGGATAGTCTGAGCGAGCTACGCGAACGTGTGGGATTCATCGCGAGCATGGACGCCGAGTTTTCTCCGCTGGACGACGCTGCGCTCGCTCGTGCACTGACGCTCGCCTGCGAGGGCAAACGTAGTTTCTCCGAGCTTCGCGACGATTCCCTCATCGAGTACGTGTACGCTCAGCTGCCGTCGTCCGGTCGCGCCAAGCTTGCGAAGCTCGCACCAGAGTTCGTCGAGCTACCACACGGCCGCCGTCTGCGGGTTCACTACGAGCGAGACAAGCCGCCGTGGGTCGAGTCGCGGCTTCAGGACTTCTTCGGGCAAGCGGATGGTCCTCGGTTGGGTAGCCGACCGCTGGTCTTACACTTACTGGCGCCCAACCAACGGGCGGTCCAGGTGACGAGTGATTTGACTGGCTTCTGGCAACGTCACTATCCAGAAATCCGTCGTGAGCTGATGCGTCGCTATCCGCGCCATGCGTGGCCTGACGACCCACGCACTGCTGTACCGAGCGGGCCGCGCCGCCGCTGAGGGCGGCCAGAACGGCGCTCGATTGCGCTGATTGGCGGGAGCACGAGCTCGCGCCTAGCCGATTCTCTGCATGGGAAAGTCGACACGAATTCGCGACCGGCTCGTCGCAGGCGCGCCACATCGTAGTACCATCGGCCCCGTTGCGACTTCGGTCGCGGCCGGCCAGGCGGGGTGACGCACTATGAGTGAAGCTCTGATCGAGACGCAATTGGACGAGTTCGATGCATTGCGTTCGAGGGAGCGCGAGTCGTTCGTCGTGCCGCGCCGGAGCGACGACGAGTTGTTGCAGCGCGTGCTCGGCGATCGCGTCGTGCTCGAGAGCATGCCTGAAGTCGTGGCCGTGCTCGATCAGCGCTTGGCCCTGCTCTACCTCAACCGAAGTATTCCCGAACGCGAGCTGTCGGATGTGATCGGCACGAGCGTGCTCGACTACCTGCCGCTCGATACGCGCGCGTTGTATCGGCAGACGTTCGAACACGCCTGGTCGACCGGCGTGGTGGAGAGCCTCGAGTTCAGCAGTGTCAGTGGCTACAGCTGGCACAGTCGCTTCGTGCCGGTGCGTGAAGAAGGTTCGGTCGTGTTGATGCTCGTGACGAGCTCCGACGTGTCTGAACGCATCGCGGCCGAGCGCGCGCTCCGGGAGAGCGAAAGTCGCTTGCGTCACGCGATCGACGTCGTGGGCATGGGCACGTGGTCGCACGACTGGTGTACCGACACGCTCACGTGGGATGCCGCGCTCTGCGTGATCTACGGCATTCGCCAGCAAGACGTGCCGCGCGGCTACGAGCAGTTTCTCGCGGGCGTGCATCCGGAGGATCGGCATCGCGTGCATCAAGCGTTCACGCGTAGTCGCGCGACCGGCGTGTACGAAGATCTCGAGCATCGCATCGTGCGGCCGACCGGCGAAGTCCGGCATGTCCTCGCAAAGGGCAGCACCACGTACGACAAGAACGGGAAGCCGGTCGGGTCGCTCGGCGCGGCGTTCGACATGACTGCACGCAAGCGGATGGAAGAGCAGTTGTATCAGGGGCAAAAGATGGAGGCGGTCGGTCAGCTCACCGCCGGCATTGCGCACAACTTCAACAACGTGCTCAGCATCATCTTGCCCAACGTCGCGCTGTGCCGGCGAGACGCCGCGCCGCCGATGGCTTCGAGGCTCGCCGACATCGAACACGCGGCGGAACGCGCAGCCGACCTCGTCCGGCAGCTGATGTTGTTCGCGCGGCGCGAGGTCGAAGCCAAGAAGCAACCGATGGATCCGCTCGACACGGTGCGTCGGACGCTGGAGATCTGTCGTACTACGTTCGATCGCGGCATTCGGATCGAGCTGTTGACCGGTGCCGACGTGCCGCGCGTGTTTGCAAACGCGGGGCAGCTCGAGCAGGTGATGCTGAACATTTGCATCAACGCGCGGGATGCGCTCGAGCACGGGAACACCCAAGCGCCGTACATTCGGATCAGCGTCGAGCGCACGCTGCACGGTGACGTGCGTATTCGCGTTTCGGACAACGGTCCGGGCATGGATGAGGGCACGCGTTCGCGCGTGTTCGAGCCGTTTTTTACGACGAAGGAAGTCGGGCGCGGGACCGGCCTCGGGCTCGCGAGCGCATATGCGATCGTGAATGACCATCGCGGTACGATTCTCTGCGACAGTCGGGTGGGCGAGGGCACGGCGTTCGAGATCGACCTGCCGGGCATGCAACACCGCGACCTCGTGCAGCCAAACGTCCAGCGGGCGGATGAGCTGCCGTGTGGCTCCGAGACGATCGTCATCGTCGACGACGAGCCACTCGTGCGGCGTGCGACGCGCGGGCTGCTCGAGCAGGGTGGCTACCGTGTACTCGAGTGCTGCGACGGCGACGAGGCGTTGCGAGTGGTCGAGCGCGAACGTGGCGCGATCGACCTCGTGATCCTCGATCGGTCGATGCCCGGTCTCTCGGGTGAAGAGGTGTTTGACCGGCTTGAGAGCCTCGCGCACGGCGTGCCGGTCGTGCTGCTCACAGGGCAACCCGCGACGAGCTCGGCAGCAAATCGCGCAGCGGCGGTGCTGAGTAAGCCTGTGGAGCTGTCGATGTTGCTCACGACGCTCCGCAACGTGCTAGACGGCAAACCCAGCTAGCGCGGCGTGATGCGGGCACTCAGAGGGCTCGTAGCGCCCACTGTGCGGCACAAGTGGTGTCGCCACCGACTCTTGTGATCGCGGTGAAACTGCGGCACGACCCGATCGATGAGTCGTTTCGATTTCGACGACGCCGAGCGGCGCGCGGTGTATCGGGTGATCGCAGGCCGGCGCGACGTGCGGAGCTATCGGCCCGATCCCGTGCCGGACGAGGTGTTGTGGCGCGTGCTCGATGCAGCACACCACGCACCTTCGGTCGGGTTCATGCAGCCCTGGAGCTTCGTGCTCCTGCGCGACATGGACCTGCGCCAGAAGATTTACGAGCACTTCGTGGCCGTGAACTCGCGCGCAGCCGACGTGTTTCGAGACGAGGAGAAGCGCAAGTATCAAGCGCTGAAGCTGCAAGGAATCTTGGATGCGCCGCTGAACTTGCTCGTGACGTGCGATCCAGAGCGCGCGGGCGAGCACGTGCTCGGCCGGTTCACGATGCCCGAGACCGACGTCTACAGCACGTGTCTCGCCGTGCAGAACCTGTGGCTCGCAGCGCGCGCCGAAGGCCTCGGCGTCGGTTGGATGAGCATCATGGAGCCGAAGGTCGTGCGCGAGCTCTTGGGCGTGCCCGAGCGCGTCGTGCCGGTTGCGTATCTCACGATCGGCTATCCGGTGTTGTTCTCGGACAAGCCATTGTTGTCCGAAGTCGGCTGGCGCAAGCGCCTTCCACTCTCGGGGTTGGTGTTTCAAGACGGTTGGGGAAAGGTCGCGCCACTCGCTACGGACGGCGCCGCTCACGAGCGGCAAAGCTCGTTCGAGTTCTCGCCGGCCGGTGGGAAGCCAGCTCCGGAGCCGCAGCCATACGCTGCAAACCCGGCGCCGGCGCAAGCGGTCGAGCGAAATCGCGAGCTGATCAAGCCGCGCGGCAGCTTGGGGCGGCTCGAGGGCCTCGCGATGCAGCTGTGCGCGTTGCAGGGCACGGCCTATCCGCGCTGCGCCGCGACGCACCTCGTGCTCTTCGCGGGAGATCACGGCGTGACCGACGAACGTGTGAGCGCCTACAAGCCCGACACGACGTTGAAGATGGTCTACAGCTACTTGAGCGAAGGCGCGGTCGTGAACGCGTTCGCCCGCTTGTACGGCGTGCCGGTTCACGTCGTCGACGTGGGCGTCGATCACGAGTTCGGCCAACCCGAGCGTCTGATCCAAAGGAAAGTCAGGCGCGGCACGCGCAACTTGATGCGCGAAGCGGCGATGGCACGTTCGGAGTGCGAGGCGGCGATCACCGCGGGCTTCGAGGTCGTGAACAGCTTGACCTCGCTCGAAGTGCTCGCGGTGGGCGAGATGGGCATCGGCAACAGCACGAGCGCAGCGGCTCTGGCAGCGTCGCTACTCGAGCTCACGCCGGAGCAAGTCACGGGCCGCGGCACGGGCATCGATGCCGAGCGGCACGCACACAAGCAGCAAGTGATCTCGCGGGCGCTCGCGCTGCACGCGACGACCGATCCGAACGAAGCGCTCGCGCGGCTCGGTGGGTTCGAGCTCGCAGCCCTCGTCGGTGCGATCGAAGCCGGCTACAAGCGCGGCGCGCTCGTGCTTCTCGACGGCGTCATTACGGCGGCTGCAGCGCTCGTCGCAGCGCGGCGCAACCCGCGCATCGTCACGCACCTCGTGGCAGCGCACGAGAGCGTGGAGCCGGCGCATCCTTACATCCTGGCAGAGCTCGGCTTGAAGCCACTTCTCAAGCTCGACATGTCGCTCGGCGAAGGTTCGGGCGCGGTGCTCGCAGTGGGCTTGGTACGTGCGGCGTGCGCGACGATGCACGAAGTGCGCACGTACAAAGAAGCCAATCTAGAACACCCGGACGAGTAGTGCTCGGAGCACTAGACGCAAAAACGGCCGCGGTGGTTACCAACCCGCGGCCGTTCCGGTGTGGTTCGCTTAGGCGAGCTCGCTCACCACGCATGCCGGCGTCCGCGACCGACGAGAGCGAGGAGCAACATCGCGCCGAGGATGCTGCCGATCCAGCCTGCCGTATTGGGATGATCCCAACGACCGCCGAAGAGCATGTTGCCGAGAATACCGCCGATGAGTGAGCCACCGACACCCAAGAGGGTCGTCATCAACAACCCGAGACGTTGAGTGCCCGGGAAGATTGCACGCGCGATCAAGCCCACGACGAAACCGAAGATCAAAAACGCCAAAAGATACATGACACGCTCCTTGTTTGGTTGGTTTGGCGGCCTAGCCTTACCGTTCAGTCATCATCCGAGTCGTCGTCAGCTCCGCCTCGCTGACGTCCGGCTTTCAAGTTCTTTTCGAGGTGGTCCAAGTCGTCGTCGTCCAAGTCTTCGATCTTGACGAACTCGTTGCGCGCCGCGCGCGTCGCCAAGATCAACTCGTCCAACTTGAGTCGGAGTGCTTCTGTGTCGCGGTTCTGGGTGTTCTGAATCAAGAACACCATCAAGAACGTGACGATCGTAGTGGTCGTGTTGATGACCAGTTGCCACGTATCGGAAAAGCCGAAGACGGGCCCCGACACGCCCCACACGATGATCAACAACACTGCCGCCATGAAGGTCCACGGCCGTCCGGCCGCAGTCGAGACGGCTTGGGCGAAGCGACGAAACGGGTTCGAGCTTGCGTTCTTGGTCTCGCGCACACGACCGACATGTTGTTCGAACACATCGTGCTGACGCTTCGCCATACGTTCGGCCTGCTCTTCGCGCTTACTTTGAACATCGCGAAGCCTGCGCTGGCGTGCGTTGCCACGCTTGAGAGCAGTACGATGTTGATGAAGCTCGCTCATGTCGTAACTTCCTGTTGCAGCGACCATCGCTGCGAACCGACGGAAAGTGACATTGCATCGACCGTGCCGAGGTTCGTCGGAGCACTGCGCATCGAATCGCGATCGCGGCGGTAAGTGCCCTTTCTGCGTGGCGTTTCGAGTTTCAACGCCTGCGCGGCGCGGTCTGCGGCGGAGTGGCCGTCTCGAGTTGAGCGTTGCAAGGCCGCCTCGCTTGACAGATGTGCCACATACAGTACGTGGCGTCAGTGCTCTTTTCTCCGCAGTACGCTTTGGCCTGTGACTTGCACACGCGCCTCGCAAACTGCGGAACCAATCGAATCAACCTGGGAAACGGTCATGAAGCTATTCACCTGCGCCTGCGGAAACGTGATCTTCTACGAGAGCAAGGTCTGCACTGTTTGCAGCCGCAAGCTTGCGTTCCTACCTGAACAGCGCGTTTTGAGCGCGCTCGAGCCCGATCCCGAGCACGAAGGTGGTTGGAGGGCGCTCAATCCCAGGGCCTCGCAGGGCAACTATCGCCTATGCCAGAACGAACTCGTGCACGGCGTGTGCTCATGGGCCGTCGCGCCCGGCGATGACAACACGCTCTGTTCTTCGTGCCGTCTCAATCAGACGATTCCGGACTTGAGCAAAAAGCCAGCGAAGGCAGCCTGGGAAGCGCTCGAACTCGCGAAGCGTCGGATGATGTTCACGTTGCTCGAGCTCGGCTTGCCGATTCAATCGCACGAGGAGAAGCCGGAAGGCGGTCTCGCGTTCGCATTCATGGAGTCGCGCAAGAACAAGAAGGTGTTTACGGGCCAAGCCAACGGGCTAATCACGATCAATACCGACGAAGCGGACGACCCGCGTCGCGAGAAGATTCGCAAAGAGATGGGCGAGGCATACCGCACGCTCCTCGGACACTTCCGACACGAGATCGGCCACTACTACTGGGACCAACTGATCCAGAACAGTCCGCGCATCGAAGCGTTCCGAACACTGTTCGGCGATGAGACGTTCAGCTATCAGAAAGCGCTCGACCGACACTACAAGAACGGACCGCCGGCGGATTGGCACGCGAACTTCGTAAGTCAGTACGCAACCATGCATCCGTGGGAAGACTGGGCCGAGACTTGGGCCCACTACCTTCACATGGTGGATACGCTCGACACCGCGCGCAGCTACGGGTTGGTCGTCGCGCAGCAGCCGCTCGATGGTGAGCCGCTGCCGTCGATCAGCATTCCGCACACGGACTTCTCGGACTTCGACAGCTTGATCGTCAGCTGGTTACCCATGACGGTCGCGCTCAATAGTTTGGATCGCAGCATGGGACACCCGGATTCGTATCCGTTCGTACTGCCCGAGCCCGCGCTGAAGAAGCTGCGTTTCGTGCACGACACGATCGCGGAGACGCGTCAGCCTGTGAGCTACACGAAGGACGCACCGAGGCAAAATGACGCAGCCGTCGCTGCACCGGTGAACCCGCCTGCTCCGGCGAACTGACGCGACTAGATGCGCACTGCTTTCCTGACAAAGGGCGCTCGGTGTTGCACCGGGCGCCCTTGTTCGTGTGGTTACTAACAGCGAGTGTTCAGCGGTTCTTTGAGCTTAGTGTTGGAGTGCAACGGCCTTTGCCGCTTCGCGACAGAGCGCTTCGCAATGGCTGCAGGCATGCGCGCACATCACGCAATGGCTATGGGCGATCGCCATTTTCCGGCATTCCGCTTCGCAGGCCGCACACAAACTCGCGCAGATTTCGAGTTGCGCCTGAACGAGCTTCGGTTCTGCCGCAAACGCGCGCGAAACGAGGTGGCCTGTGAGGGCGCATACGTCGGCACAGTCGAGATTGAGGCCCACGCAGTCGCGCGCTGCTGCGGACGGGCTTTCACCCAAACACGCGTCCGCGCATGTCACGCACGCGAATTCTGCCAGCGCGCACGCCTCGATGCATTCACCGAGCACATCTCGCCTGATGTGGACCAGCAGTTGTTTGATCGACTGCACCTGTTGCATTCCAAACCTCCGCCCGGACCCTCAGCAAGCCGTGTGCCAAGTCGGAGTAGGTGCAGCAGCTAGTACAGAGATGTCAGTCGGCGCGCGGTCGCGATGGCTTCGAAGCCATCAGCTTCAAGCCGATCAAGCCCACCAAAACCGTGGTCCCGAGAGCGCAGCTGTAACTCACGAATGTAAACACCGAGCCGGCTTTCAGAACGAGGTTCTCCGGGAAGAACATCGCGAGGCCGCAGTACGCGCCCAGCTGATAGGTGCCGAAAAACCCCGGCCCACTCGGAAGCAGCGTGCCGAGGCCGAGCACGCCCATGATCACTGCGGCTTGTGCGGGGCTCGCCGCGATGCCGCAGCCGCGCAGCAAGACCAAGTAACCGAGGCAGCTGAAGCCCCAATAGAGCACGGAGTCGCGGATGAATGCGCCGCCATACTTTCGCGACGAGAGAACCGATAGACCGTCCGCGACGCGCTCGAGCTGGGCGATCACCCAGTTCGCGAACTTCTCTGAGACGACTGAGAGGATGCGGTGCGTGATCCGCCGCACGACATCGCGAAAGAAGTAGAACGCCGCCATGCCGGCGAACGCGACTGCGAACATCGTGAGTGCGCTCGAGGCGATCGTGGGCACGAGCGCGACTGGAACTTGGAGGTCGCCGATGCGATTGGGTGCGGGTGACAGGGGTGTCGCGAAGACTAGGCCCGCCGCCAACAGCGACATGAGCAAGAGCCCGTCGACGATGCGTTCGGCGCCGACGCTGCCGACTGCTTGGAGGAACCGCACTTCGCCGCCGCGGGAGATCAGCCAGGGTCGGACCATCTCGCCCATGCGCAGCGGTGCGAACACGACTGCTGCGAAGCCGGCGAGGCTCGCGCCCCAGGCGAAGCGTGTGGTGAGGGTGGGCTCGATCGCGCGCAATAGGTGCAGCCAGCGATACGTGCGGAAGCCCGTCGAGACGCAGTAGATCCCGAAGTAGGCCGGGATCGCCCAAGGTGCGAGCTCGCTCCACGCCGCTGAGGGCGGCAGCATCGGCAGCCCGCCGCGCTGCATGAGCCAGACGAAACCGGCGGCGATCAGCAGCGAGACGACGAGGCGCGTCGCGAAATTACGCCAGCGCGCGGGCGACGCGAGTGGGGGTTGTACGGGGACTGACGGGGTGGATTCGGACAACAATCGGCGGACTATAGCGGCGGCTGCGGCGCGGGGGAAGGTATCCGCGCAGGCACCTCAGGCCGCGTTTTTCACGGCTCGCGCACGCCTTCGCGAGCGAATGCGCAACAGCGCTGCAGCGGCGATGAGTGCGAGCGGTGTGAATGCGAGCGACGTCTTTTGACCGACGGGAGCGGCGCTGCGTGTGCCGAGCGTGCGGCAACTGCAGGACTTCGTCTCAGGCCGCGAGCGATAGACTGGCGGTACGTCGCAAGTACACTTGGTGCCGGTGCACTCGAACTCGGGGAGATCGAGCGCGCAGTAGCCCATCTTGTCGTCGGTCTCGAGCGAGCGTTTTTCGGTCTCGGCGCCGATCGCGGTCGTGGTCATCGTGGCGCCGCGAACTGTCGTGTGGCCGAG
>DASRXR010000468.1:0-34657 GCA_035687405.1 Polyangiales bacterium | reverse complement strand
GCACGCGCTTGAACGCGCACCGCAATGTTGCGGCGAAGGCTTTTGCGAGCGTCGTCTTCGCGACACCCGGCACGCCTTCGAGCAGGACGTGCCCGCGCGCGAACAGCGTCACTAGCAGGAGCTCGGGGATTTCGGCCGAGCCCACGAATACGCGTGCGACCTCGCGGGAGACTTCGGAAGCACGGGCTGCGATGGCGGCCAAGCGCTCGGGTTGTAGAGCTGCACTCGGTTCGATCATGGGGACGGACTCGACCTACCGTCGAGCTCGGCCAGGATACGCTGTCCGGTCGCGACGAGCGCCGAGAATTTCCGCGGCGACACGAGCGGCATCGCGCCGTGCGTCTGTGAGTGTGTGGCGTCGAGCGTCACGAGCAGCTCTCGCGTATCCAGTACGCTGCGCTCGGATAGTCCACGCTCGCGCAACGCTTTGAGCAGCTCGCTCAGCGAGAGCTGACCCTTCGTGCGAAGATCCGCAATCATGCGGCTCTCCAGCTCGAACTTGAACGCGAGGAGCGGCGGCAGAAAGTTGCGGCCGTCGGCCTTGTAATAGTCGACCTGACCGGCGAATCCAGCCGGACACGCCGGCACTTCGAGGTACTTGCGCCGCGCGTAGACTGAACGCCGCGGCAGCGCCGTCACGACGCTGATCAACAAGAGTAGGGCGAGCACGAGCGAAAGCGCCGTCACCGCGCTCGCCGGCAATCGCAGCTTCGCGACGTGCGTGAGCATGGCTTTCAGGCTCTCGAGCGGGTGCTCCGCGCCGAAGCGCCGCAACCCGAACTTCCACTCGACGTCGCTGCCGATGAGGTACAAGCGGCCTCGCGCGGGCCCGACCAAGTATGCGAGCAGATCGCGCGCGAACGCGCGGTTGCCCTCGAACTGCAGCATGTTGTTGATCAGGATGCTGCCGTCGGAGATCGCGACGAGCCGGCCTTTACCAACTGCGCCCGAGAGCACGATCGCGTCGCGGTCCTTTCGAAGCGCGTAGATCGGCTCGAGCTGGCGGTGGCTGAGAACCTGCGGGTGATTCGTGACAATCACGTCAGCATTGCGGCTGATCGGGTGGGTGTTCTGGCGACTCGCGATCATCAGGTACGGCTGGTCGCGCAGTCTGCGAATCGATGCATCTCCCGACGGCGGGAACATGGCGATGCCGAACGCGGCGAGAAGCGCGCGGCCCGAGCCGAAGTCGTCGGCGATCGCGAGGCGCCCGCCGCTCCGGAGAAACGCGGAGAGCTCGGCGCTCGGCAGTGCCTCGACCGGGTGCACCACGAGCAGGGCGTCCTCCGGCCCCAGCTGCGACACGTCGACCTGTTCGGGCGTGATGACGGCCGCGCCGGTGCGCTCGGCGAGCGCGCGGAGCTCGGTGAGCCCGTTCCAGGCTGGCTCGCGGGTCGAGAGGTCTTCGCTTCGGACCTGGCTCGGACTGATCAAAACGAGGGTCGCGAAGAATGCGAGTAGGAGCACACAATACACGGACCTTCGTTGCACGTGCATTTCTGACATACCGCGCTCAGGGCACGGGACGCCCGGGCATGTGGGGTCCGGAATTCCTGATGATTCGAGGCCTTCCGAGGATGAAGCTGGTCGACATGTTCGATCGCTCACTCGCACTCGACTCTTCCGGAATTCCCGGCTCCTCCAGTTCGAATCCGGCCGGAATCCGCCGGGCAGCGAAATAATCGGCGAGTGTAATTTGCGAGAAGGGCAAGCTGTTACTATGGATTGAGTAGGCACATCGCCAGGGAATCCGGCAATGCTCAATCCCTTCATCATCGACCAGATCAAACGGCGGGAGCAGGAACAGCGACGTCGCAGCGAACGGCAGCCGGTGATCGAGCTGCCCGTTCCGATGCCGACTGCGCCCGCGCCCTCGTCGGACGAGGACGACACCGGCGAACGCGGAGTCTTCATCATCGACCTCATGTAGGCTGTCGGCCAATCTGTCGCGGATCTGGCCGAGAGCCTGTCCAAGACACAGCGGACGTTTGGAGTAGTTCGCCGGGCTCGTGGTTCTTCCGGGTGTCCCCAGCTTCGGTCTCAGCACCTTCGCAGGGACACCGATCCGTTCATCCGGTATGCTCCTCCCGGTGAAGCACGGGAAGATTGGGCGCTTCGAGCTGCTGCACAAGATTGCGGCGGGCGGGATGGCGGAGATTTTCTTGGCACGTCAGTGGGGGCAAGGAGGCTTCTTCCGCGACGTGGTCATCAAGCGCTTGTTCGCCCACTACGCGGAGCACGAGCACGCGCTCCGCATGTTCCAGGACGAGGCGCGGCTTCTCGCTGAGCTTTCGCACCCGAATATCCCGCAGGTGTACGACCTCGGGTACGCCGATGGCTTTTGGTACTTGGCGATGGAGCACGTCAGTGGCTTCACGCTGACCGATCTCTGCCGCACTGCCGCGAAAGAGCAAAAACCGATGCCGCTCGCAGTTGCGATCGGGATCGTCAGCCAGCTCTGCATGGCGCTCCATCACGCGCACGAGCGGCGCGACCGCGAAGGACGCGCGCTGCGGATCGTCCACCGCGACGTCACGCCGCACAACATCATCATCTCGCCGGATGCGGTGGTGAAGGTGCTCGACTTCGGCGTCGCGCAGAGCTCGGCGCGTGTCGATACGGACGCGGGTGCTGTGCGCGGAACGTACGCGTACATGGGCCCCGAGCAGGTTCGCGGAAAGCCGCTCGACAAGCGCGCAGACGTGTTTGCGGTCGGAGTGATCTTGTACGAGCTCACGACCGGCCGGCGGTTGTTCCGCGGTAGCGACGTCGAGATCATGACTTCGATCGTCGAGAAAGACATCCCGCCGCCGTCGCAGCACGTGTCGAACTACCCGCCGGAGCTCGAGAAGATCGTGCTGCAAGCGCTCGCGCGCGATCGCAGCCGGCGCATGGGCAGCACCGGCCACTTGGCGATGGCGCTCGATCAGTTTTGCATGCAGCGTAGCCTCGTGACGGGGCCGCTCGTCGTCGCGCAATACGTGCGCTCGGTCTACCCGTACGAGCGCGCGCATGAAAAGGGCATGGGCATCGTGCAAAACGATGTCGTGAACGCGGCCGCCCTCGAAGCGAAGTTGCTGGCGGACGAGCTCCGCGCGCTGCGCGATCCGGCGTCAGCGGCGCGGCGGCGTGCTCCCGAGGGTGACGTCGAAGAAGTGAGCGTGGACGAGCTGCTCGTCGAGGAAGAAGATCTTCCCACCACGCCGCAAGACGAAAGCATCTCGAAAAACCTCTCCGATCGGTTGGGTCTCGACGAGTTCGACGAAGACTCCGACGTGAAGCCCGTCGTGTTGCTCTCGCCGAAACGCAAAGGGGCTGAACGCAAGTCGGACGGCGCGTTCATGGTCGATCTCGAACGGCGCTTGCAGCAAGACGGGAGCTCGCCCGAAGCCGCGAACGGCAGCCAGTCGCACGATCTGGAGGCCGACGAGGAAAACGTCGGCAGCTGATGGTCGTGGCGGCTCAAGTGACGTTGGCGGATATCCGCGAAGCGCGCGAACGTATCCGCAGTCGGATCTACGAGAGCCCGTGCCCGCGCTCGGAGCGGCTCAGCCGCCGAACCGGCTGCCACGTGCACCTGAAGCTCGAGAACCTGCAGATGACGGGCTCGTTCAAAGAGCGCGGCGCACGCAACCGGCTCTTGCAGCTGACGGCTGCCGAGCGCGAGGCCGGCGTGATCGCGGCCAGCGCGGGCAATCACGCGCAAGGGTTGGCGTTTCACGCCGGGCTCGAAGGCATTGCGACGACGATCGTGATGCCGACCGCGACCGCGCTGATCAAGGTCACGGCGACTCGCAACTACGGTGCGAAGGTCGTGTTGTGCGGCGACAGTTACGACGATGCGGCCACTGAAGCGCTTCGACTCCAGCGCCAGCAAGGTCTGACGCTCGTCCACGCGTTCGACGACCCGGCCGTCATCGCGGGGCAGGGCACGATCGGTCTCGAGTTGCTCGAACAAGTGCCGGACCTCGATGCGGTCGTGATTCCGGTCGGCGGCGGAGGGCTCGCGAGCGGCATCGCCATCGCGATCAAAGAACAGAAGCCGAACATTCGCATCTACGGCGTCGAAGCAGAGCAGGTGCCGTCGATGTACCGGGCGCTCGAAGTCGGGCATCCCGTGCTCGTGGAGGCGCGCCGCACGATCGCGGAAGGCATCGGCGCGCGACAGGCCGGCGTGCACACGTTCGAGATCGCGCGGCGTTATCTCGACGGCGTGGTCGTCGTCGACGAGGCGTCGATCTCGGAAGCGATTCTCAGCTTACTCGAGGACGAGAAGACCGTCGCAGAGGGCGCAGGCGCTGCCGGCCTCGCTGCGCTGCTCGAAGAGCGGCTGCCGGTGAAGGGAGAGCGAGTCGCCGTGCTCGTGTCGGGCGGCAACATCGATGTAAACGTGCTGTCGCGGATCATCGATCGCGGCCTCGTGAAGAGCGGCCGCACGATGCGGATGCGCGTGCTCGTGCCCGATGTCCCCGGAACGCTCGCGCGGGTCCTCGCCACGCTCGCGACGACGGGGGCGAATGTGCTGTCAGTGCATCACGATCGAATCGGGGCTCGGACCGAGGTCGGACAGATCGCAGTCGAGCTCGATTTGGAAACGCGCGGCTTCGACCACATCGCGGATATCCGAGCCGCGATGCAATCGGCTGGTTGGCACATTGATGGCTAGGTGGCACACATCGGCGCAACGTTGGCCTAGGAACACCGCAGATTTTGGCTGTAACCTTTGGTTTACACTCGATGTTTCGGCCAGTATGTGCCGACTTGTGCAAGGTGAGCCAATCGAGTAGTGTAGGCGGTTATGGGGCTGCTCGACCGCTACGAGGTCATTCGGCATCTCGGACGCGGGGGCGCCGGGGACGTCCACCTCGCGCGCGACCGCATGCTCTTCGGCCGACAGGTCGCGTTGAAGACGATCCGCGCGCGCGTCGATGACGTGCTCCGCGCCGCGTTCGAACGCGAGTTTGCGCTCCTGGCTTCAGTGTCGATTCCGGGCGTAGCGCCCGTGTACGACTTCGGCGTGATGAGCGCACAGCCGGGCCAACCGGCGCGGCCGTTCTTCACGCGCGCGTACATCGAAGGCGAGCCGCTCGATGCCGCCGTGAGCGGCATGGATCTAGAAGCGCGATTGCGGCTGTTCGTGCGGATGACCGCGGTGATCATGCCGCTACACCGCGTCGGCATCGTCCACGGCGATCTCAAGCCGGGCAACGTGATCGTGGATTCGAACGGCCGCCCGTTCTTGATCGACTTCGGTCTATCGCGCGCCTCGGGGCCGCAGACCCTGCGCGAGTCTCACGGCCCGGTCGGCACACCGGCGTTCATGGCTCCAGAGTTGCTGCGCGGCGAGCCATCGAGCATCGCGGGCGACATCTACGCGCTCGGTGTGACGCTGTTCTGGCTCGTGTCGGGGCAGATGCCGTACGCGGAACTCGGCTCGCGGGCGATGTCCGCGAAGCTCGAAGGTTCGCCCCTGCAGCTACCAGCGGCGAGCGGTGCGGGTCGCAGCGCGCTCGAGATCACCCAGCGCGCGCTCGCGGCAGATCCGCGCGATCGGTTTCCGTGCGTGGACGAGCTACACGCTTCGGTCGAGCGGCTGTTGACGGGGCCGCAGCGTGCGAGCGTTCCCGCTGCCGCGCGCGCGTTCGTCGCGCCGCGGCCGCGCGGGCACAAAGACCACCTCGCGCGCCTCGAAGCGTTCGTGACGGGCCGCGGCGCGCGCACCGTGGCCGGGCTCGTTCAAGCGCCGACGGGTGGTGGCAAGTCGCTGTTGCTGCAAGAGCTGAAGTGGCGGCTGCAGCTCGGCTCGCGTTTGGTCCTCGAAGTGTTTGCGGGTCGCGGCTCAGGCGCGCAGGCGCTGATCGGGCTCGTCGATCAACTGCTCACGGTGCTCGGCGGCGAGCACGCGGAGTCGGAACCCGGGCGCGAGCTACTTCGCGCGCTGCGGTCGGGCACGCTCGATGAAGCGAGTGCGGCGACGCGCCTCGCAGATTTGCTCAAAGCCGTCGCGGCCGAAGCTTCGCTCGTGCTGCTCGTCGACGATCTGGATCGTGCGGATGCGGTGCTCGGCTCCGTGTTGCGTTCGGCGATCCACGCGGAGTCGGCGAGCGGTGTTGCGCTGATCGCGAGCGCGACGCAGCCGACGGCGGCCGCGGTGCGCGAGCTGCAGCCGAGCAGCACGTTCGAGCTGCCGCGCTTGTCGAGCGAAGATGTCGGCGTGCTCGCGGCCGAAGCGCTCGGTTCGCTCGACAGCACCGTCGTGAGCGCGCTGTGCGATCACGTGGCCGGTTTGCCCGGTGCATTGATGAGCGCTCTCTACGAGCTCTCGTCGCTCACCGCGGTCACGCCGGCCGACGTGCAGAACTTGCCGCCCGAAGCGGCGACGCTCGCGCTGACGCAAGCGCGGCTCGCGCGCTTGTCGCGGGCGGAGCGCGAGCTGCTCAACGTGCTGGCGCTGATTCCGAGCTTGCCCGAGTCGCTCGTCGCTCCGGCGATTGGATCGGCAGCGAACGACGCCGCGACCGCGAGTGCGCGGCTCGAGGCGGAAGGAATCGTAGCGCGCGATGCGACGAGTCTGATGCTGGCAGACGGCACGTTGCGAAAGAGTTTGCTCGCGGCGCTGCGTGCGAGCGATATCGGGGACGGCGCGAAGTCCTTCGCAGCACGCTTACTGAACGAGGCTGGCCTCGCTTCGCTCGGTGTTCCCGAGCGCGCGGAGCTCGCGGTCATCGCCGAGGATTTCGCGACGTTGCGCGCGCTCGCGCTGCCCGGTGCTGACGCACTCACGCAGCTCGGCGCACATTCGCGAGCGGCGCAGTTGCTCGATGCATTGCTTCCGCAGGCAGATCCGTCTCAGCGAGACGAAGTCACACTCCGGCTCGCGCAAGCGCGCAACTCGCTCGGTGAGCACGAAATCGCGGCTGCACTCGCCGGTGCGCTCGCGGAACGTGCGGATGCGAGCCCCCAACTTCGCGCGGAGGCGTGTGTCGTCGCCGCTCGCGCGCTCACCGCATTGAGTCGTTGGGAAGATGCCATCACGGCGCTGAACCGTGTTCCCGCGGACGCCGATGGTGCGAAACGCGCGCGTGTGCAGCGCGAGCTCGCGAAGATCCACTTGCGACGCGGCGACTATCCGGCTGTCTCGAGCGCGGTCGAGCTCGGGCTGGCATGTGCGCCCGCGAACGACGCGGTACGTGTAGAGCTCCTCGGCAGTAAGGGCATGGTCGCGCAGTACGGCGGCGACACGAACGGCGCTCGCGCCAGCCACGAAGCTGCACTCGAGCTCGCGCGCCGGCTCGGCGAACGGCGCGAGGAAGCCAACGCACTCGCGTACCTCGCGATCGGTCACCAACGTTCGGGCGACATGCCGCACGCGCGCGACTTGCTCGCGCAGAGTCTCGAGATCGCGCGCGATCTCGGTGACGTCGGCAGCATGGCGACTTCGTCGCTGAACCTCGGCGTCCTGCAGTTCTACATGGGCGAACACGGGGCCGCGGCGGAGCACTACGCGAGCGCGGTGAACCTCGCCCGTCGGGCCGGTCGCGTCTCCACGCAGATCCAAGCGCGCGCGAACCTCGCGCTGTTGCACGTGTACTTCGGCTTGTACGAGATCGCCCGCGGCGAGATCGAAGAGGTTCGCAAAGACGCACAAGCCGCAGGCTCGCGCTACTTCATGGCGCAGATGACCGCGCAGGGCGCCGATCTGCATGCGCGCACGGGCCAGGTCGACCAAGCGTTGATCGGGTACGACGACGCCATCGCGCGCTACACCGAGCTCGGCCAGACACGCGAAGTGGCCGAGCACAACCTCGATGCGGCCGAAGCATTGCTCGATCGAAACGGGCCGGTCGACGGGTCCGCCGCAGCCGCGCGGCTCGCGACGGCGCGCGAGCGCATCGAAAAAGAGCAGATGGACGACTTGCGCATGCGCCTCGACATGCTCGTGGCGCGCGTGCGGCTCGCGAACGGTGAGGCGGATGCGGCGGCGGTCTCACTCGATCAGGTCGTCGCGCGCGCGCGCAAAGCCCACGACCGCGACGTCGAGTGGTCCGCGCTGGCGGCGCTCGCGCTCGCCCACGAGCAAGTCGGCTCGGTGTTCGCCGCACGAACGAGCGCACGTTCGGCCGTAGAAGTGCTGGAGGAAGTCGCGTTGCGCATTCCGCGGGAGCACCGCGACGCGTTTTGGCAAGACGCTCGGCGGCGTGCTGTCCGCGAGCGGGCGAACCGCAGCGAGCAGCAGGCGGCAAACGATCCGCGGACAGAGCACCACACGTTGATGCTCGACGCGAGCGCCGAGCGCGAACGCCTGTTCCAAATCATCAAGCGGCTCGCGAGCGAACACGACCTCGATCGCTTGCTCGAGCGCATCATCGAGAGCGCGGTCGATTTGTCAGCGGCGGAGCGCGGCTCCGTGCTGCTCGTCGATTCGGCTGGGCATCTGACGCCCCAGTTCACGCGCACGCGCATGACCGTGCAGGATGAAGCGTTGGCGACGTTCAGCCGCTCGATCGCAGAGGCTGTGTTGATCGACGGCGAGGCGATCGTCACAGTCGATGCGACGGCGGATGGCCGGCTTTCGAGTTACGTGTCGGTCCACAAGCTGATGCTGCGTTCGGTCGCATGTTTGCCGATCCGTGGCCACGCCGGAACCGTGGGCGTGCTCTATCTCGAACACCGGCGCTCGCGCGGTCGCTTCTCCGATGCGACGGTCGATCTCTTGTCCGCATTTGCGGATCAAGCTGCGATCGCGATCGAAAACGCGCGGTTGCTCGAAGAGATCCGCAAGCAGAAGCTCGAGCTCGAACGAGCCAACGTAGAGCTCGAGAAGGCAAAATGCGACGTCGAAGACGTGCTGCTGCAGCGCACGCGCCAGCTCGAGGACGTCCAGCGCGAGCTCGAGCGCGTCGCTCCGCGCAGCAGCGGGCAGGGTCGCTACGGCATGATCGCGAAGAGCGCTGTGATGAGCCGCATCTTCGACGCGATTGGCCGGCTCGCGGGCAACGCCGTGCCGGTGGTCGTCGGTGGCGAGAGCGGCACCGGCAAAGAGCTCGTCGCGCGCGGCATTCACGACGCCGGTCCGCGGGCCTCACACCCATTTGTGGCATTGAATTGTGGCTCGCTGCCGGAGTCGCTGCTCGAGAGCGAGCTGTTCGGGCACATGAAGGGCGCGTTCAGTGGCGCAGACCGCGACAAGAAGGGTGTGATCGCGGCAGCGAACGGCGGCACCCTGTTCTTGGACGAGGTCTCCGAGATGCCGGCGAAGATGCAGATCGATCTGCTGCGCGTGCTCGAGGAGAAGACGGTCTACCGGCTCGGTAGCGAAGTCGAGGAACCGGTCGATGTCCGCATTCTCGTCGCGACACAGCGCTCGCTGCGCGACCTCGTCGAGAACAACTCGTTCCGCGAAGACCTGTACTACCGGCTCGGCGTGGTCGAGCTTTGGCTTCCGCCGCTGCGGGAACGCCGTGAAGACATCCCGCTGCTGTGTGAACACTTCCTGCGCGAGTTCGCGGAGGACGAGCACGTGCCGCGCAAACACCTCACGCGCGCGGCCTTGGCTCGCATGGTCGAGTTACCCTGGCCGGGTAACGTGCGCCAGTTGTCCCATGTCCTCGTGCAAGCCTGCGTGATGACGGAAGGTGTCGCGATCGACGTGGGTGATCTCGCGACGTCCGATTCGGGGCCGCGTGCGCTGCCGAGCCAGCCGCCGATGGCTGCTCAAGCGGTCATCAGCACCCTCGACGACCATCGCAACATCGAGAAGCAGCGCATCCTCGCCGCGCTCGAAGCGTGCGGGTGGAATCGCGTGCGCGCTGCGCAGACGCTCGGCATGCCGCGCCGAACGTTCTATCGGCGTCTCGCTGACTACAGCATCCTGTAGTCAGTGAATCACGCGTGACTTCGTCGGCGTTGGCATCGTCGATGGTCCACGCGGCGTCACAGGCGGCGTTGTCGGGACTTTGCCAAACACGCGAGGTGCCGGCACATCCTCGAGCGGTGGGAGCCCGTCATCGGGCGCTGGCGGCGCTTCTTGCAGATCTTGCTCGCTCGCCGCGATGATCGATTCCGCTTCGACTGGGTTACCGAGATCATCCACGTCGTCGGGCTTCTGAAGTACCGGCGCTTGTCCGGGCAGCGACCAATCCGTCCAACGCGCATTCTGGCGCCGCACGTCGAGGTGCACGAACTGCGTGCGCGGATAGTACCCAACTCCGACCGCATCGAAGCGCTGGCAGTAATCGCGCAACTCCGTGAGTGTCACTCCCGGAATGCGGAAGTCCATCGCTTCACCTGCGACGTGACGGCTCGTGTCGCGCGTGAGTCCACCGGGCAATCGATAGCCGCTCACGATTTGGAGCTGCCGCCCACCGAAGTGATCGGACACGTCGGCGAGTAAACGCAGAAGCCGCGCGTTCGGAAGCTTGCGCTTGCGCGACTCACGCGGCCGCATGATCTCGCGCATGAAGCGTTGCGCCGCTGGGCGTGCGACACGTTTGTCGTCGACGAGCTTCACGCGCATCGTTTCGCGCGACCAGATTCGATAGAAGCTCACCGTCCCGCCGCGTTTGGGTGTGCCCCACTTGGGATCAGGCTTCACCGGTTTCGGTGGCTTCGCGACTTTGGCGGTCTTCGCATCTGACTTCGCGGGCTTGATGTCCGCTTTCGAGGACTTCGCCGGGGCACCGCCGGGCAGCGTCAGACGCTGCCCAATCTGTAAGGAAGCATCGGGTCCGAGCTTGTTGGCTTTCGCGAGTGCCGCGATCGATACGCCGTACTGTCTGGCGATTTGTGCCAATGATTGCCCGGATTTAACCGTGTGCTGGCGGTCGGCTCGAGCGTGCGGCGTCAGGGCAAAGCTGCTCAAAAGCCCGAGGACGCAAAGCACGACAGCGCCAAAACCCGCCTGGCGGCGGTGGAGGAGCATGGCTTCACCTAACTCACTTTGCCTGCGCATTGTGTTTGAACAGCTATCGAGGAATTTTGAATTTAGCCTCGTCTAATGAGAGCATCTAGCTTCGACGTAGCTGTTCTTTGACACTCGAGAGAAATGCATGGACTGGCCCTGGCGGGTTTTTTCATAGTGAGCACTAAATTAGATGTAATTTATGCTTAACTATGCGGAATTTTAGCGAATCTTGCTTGACCCGCCGAATGCCCGAGGCCTAAGCTCAAGAGAGTTCTGACGGGTTCTAATGCCGTCGTTTTCCTCTCTTCAACGCAGCACGCGAGTCGCTGCCTCGGGAACATGGAGCAACGCGAAAAGTCCGTGGGTGCTGATGTTTCGGTGATGCCCGAGCTGACCTCGGACACGCCGGAGCGACACCGCGCTCGCTCCGCTGTAGCAGTCGATACAGTGAGCACACGTACGACCGAAAACACGGCCGCACGTGCGCGCGAGCGGGATGTAAAGGCACCCAAGGGCAAGCAGTCGTCCGTTACGAAGAATCGCCTTCGCGAAACGCGCATCGAAAAGATGATGTCGAAGGCCGAGCTGGCACGTCGTGCGAATCTCTCAGTGTTGACGATCGACCGCGTCGAAAAGGGCCTGGGTTGTCGTATGGACACCAAGAGGAAAATCCTCGAGGCCTTGGGCATGAGCCTCGCGGATCGCGTACGCGTTTTTGGCGAGGAGGAGTGATGCGCGTTGGCTTCAGATGGCAAGAATCTAGTCGGCGTTGATATCGGTACGAGCTCGATCAAGCTCTGCGAGATCAAAGAAGACCGCAAAGGCAGTCGCACGCTCGTACGTTTCGGTTACCACCCCCTACCTGCACAGACCATCGTCGATGGTCACGTGATGAACGCGGGGGCAATAGTGGAGGGATTGGATCGCCTGTTTCATAAAGTGAAGCGGCGAGACGTGGCACTACGGGTGAGCGGGCACAGCGTGATCATCAAGAAGATCGCGATGCCGCTCATGACTCCAGCGGAGCTCTCCGAGCAGATCAACTGGGAAGCTGAGCAGCACATCCCGTTCGAGCTCGCAGACGTGCAGATCGACTACCAAGTCGTGAACCGGCGCGAAGAGCAGGGCCAGATGGACGTGCTGCTCGTAGCTGCAAAGAAGGAAGAGATCTCTGATCTCACGAACCTAGCGCTCGAAGCGAAGCTGAAGCCGCGCATCGTCGACCTCGACGCGTTCACGGTTCAGAACTGCTTCGAAGCGGCGTACGGCGCACCACCTCCGGATCAAACGGTGGTGCTGTTGCATGTGGGAGCATCGCTCACCACGTTGAACATTCTCGCGGCGGGTACAACTGCATTCACGCGCGATATCGTGAATGGTGGGAATGCGATCACTGACGAGATCCAACGTCAGCTCGGCATTGGTCATGAAGAGGCCGAGGCCTACAAGTGCGGGAGCGCACAAGGTATCGTTCCACAACAGGTGCCGCAGATCATCAAAGACTGCGTTGCGACGCTGGCGGGTGAGATCCAGCGTTCACTCGATTTCTATCTCGCAACGAGCGGTGATCGCGAAGTGCATCGCGTCTATCTGTCGGGCGGTACGGCGAACGTGCAGGCCTTACATGATGAACTAGCCGATCGTTGTCAGGTCGAGGTCATGCCGCTCGATCCACTGCTCGTCGCACAACCGGATCCGAAGACGGTCGATCCGCTCGCACTCAACGGTCGCACCTCGCAAGCCGTAGTGGCGTATGGCCTCGCGTTGCGCAAAGACCGGGAGCGTGCGGCGTGATTCGGATCAACCTACTACCTGAAGCCAAACGTACGGTATCCACCGGCGGTTCGACGCAGGTTTGGGGCATCGTCTATCTACTGGCCTCGTTCGGCTGGGGCGTCGTGTTGTTCTTCTTCTACTTGAACACGAAGAACACGCTCGACGAGCAACGCGCGGCGAACTCCTCGCTCGAGCAAGAGATCGCGCAAGCCAAGGCGAAGAGCACCAACATCGGCGAGGTCGAAGCGAAGCTCGCGAAGAGTCGCCAACTCGAAGACGTCGTGAAGAAGCTGCAGACCGCGCGCCAAGGTCCGACGCGCGTGATGCTCGAGTTGAGTCACATCCTGAGTGAGGGTGGGCGCCCGACCGTGAGTGCGGAGAGGCTCGACGCAGTGCGGCGCGAGAATCCGCTCGCAGGCTTCAACGCCGGCTGGGACGTGCGCCGGTTGTGGCTGACTTCGTTCACGGAAGCCGACCGCAAATGTGCGATTCGCGGGTTCGGAAAGACGAATGAGGACGTCGCGGAGTTTCTCCGGCGACTTTCGCTCTCAGAATTGTTCCAGAAAGTGACGTTGCAATCGACATCGTCGGCACAGGCCGGCACTGCGAACGTGAACGTCGTCTCGTTCGAGCTGAGCTGTCAGGTGAGGTACTAACATGGCCGCCAAGTTACCCCAGAGTAGTTTCGCGAGCCTGCCGCCTGCCGGCAAAGCCGTGCTGCTCGTCGCGGTGCTCGCGCTGTTGAGCGGCGGCTATTACGTCGGTTTGCAAATGGGGCTCGAGCAGGAGAACGAAGACGCGCAGCGCCAACACTCGGTGCTGACGAACGATCTGAATCAAGCGCGCGAACGCCAGAAGGAATATCTTCGGTTGCGCGAAGAGCTCGCTGCGCGTGAAGCGGCCGACAAACAGAACATGCGTGTACTGCCCGAGACGGCCGAAATCCCGGCGTTTCTCGATGATTTGAACCGGCTCGCCGAGCTGAGCGGGTTGCGCGTCGCCAATGTAGGTCCGAAGCCCGAAGCGTCAGAGCAGTTTTTCGTGCGCGTACCCGTCTCGCTGAACATCGCCGGCAAGTTTCACCAACTCACGAAGTTCTTTTACAATGTGAGCAGGCTCGAGCGCGCGATCAACATGGAGAACATCTCCCTGACACAACCGACTAAAGATGGTGAAGACCTCATCATGAATGTTTCGGTGTTGGCGACGACGTTCCGCAGACCCGACGGCGCGGGGGCGACCAAGTAGTGACACAACGATCACTAACATCGAGCGGTGCCGCGCTGAAGAAGCTCGGCCAGATGACGACGTTCGTGGGTGTGATTGTGTGGGCGAGCGGTTGCAGCGACGAAGGTTCGCCGCAAGCCGATCGCGGGATGGGCGCCCCGGCCGCAGCAGCTGCCGCCGTTGGCGGCGCCGCCGCGGCGAAACCATCGGCCGATCTGAAGCTCGTGCTCCGCGACGAAGACTTCGTCGAGTCGGAGCGCAATCGCGATCCATTCCGCAGCCTTGCGGTTTCGACCGGCAAAGTCGGCGAACCCACGGTGCCGATCGATCCGCAACGTCCGGTCGTGATGCCGGATACTGCGGTCGAAGAGATGAAGTTGATCGCAGTGATTCTTGGCCTATCGCGGCCGAAAGCGATGCTGACTGCGCCGGACGGGGTGGGATACGTGGTCCAGCGTGGCGACTACTTGGGGAAACCGAAGGTGCTGCAGGCCACGGGGAGCGTGCCGATGACGCTGAACTGGCGCGTCGATCGCATTCGCGAGCACGAAGTGGTTTTGACGCGACAAGATCCGACCGACGCATCGCATACGCCGATGTCGCGGATCATTACGATGGTCGATTGAGTCGCGTGTCCTGCAGCTGATAGCGGCAACTGGTCACTAGTCACTTGGCTTTGGAAGTTTGTGGCAGTCGACGTTCTGCGGCGTACGAGCCTAGGAGAACTCCATGCGTGTCTGTGGCGGGCCTATCGCTATCTTTCTAGCGTCCTTAGTACCGTTGTCCGCTCTCGCAGACGACTCGCTAACGCCGTCGGTTGCGACGCTGAGCGTCGAAGGTCAGCGTGATCGAGCGGAAGTGGTGATCGATGGAAGCTTTCGGGTGCCGAAGTACTCCATCGACTCCCTCGGCGACGGTAAACAGATCATCATTCACGTCGAAGACGCGGTGCTCGGCCCAGGCGGGCTGCAAGTGCACGGCTCGTCGGCGTTGATCGTCCGTAGCACCGCGAGCGACAGCGCGCGCGGCGTGCGCATCGCGATTCAGTTGACCCGCAAGGCGACCTACCGGGCACGAACCGAAGACGGGAGGATTCGCGTGTTGTTCGACGCGAGCGACAATCCCGCCGCGGAGCATGGAGATCGACAGCTCTCGCGTAAAGCCGTGTCCAAACCTGCAGCTGTTGGCGGCGGATACGCACCGATTCCAGCTACTGATGTCGCACCTTCTGCCGAGACTACATCGGTAGGCGAGGTGCCGACGGTGCAGTATGTCGGAATCGAGCGGCGCAATGGCCGCGAACGCGTGATCATCGAGCTCGATCGTCCGGCGGAGTTTCGGATCGTTCCCGGTGCAAATGGGCCGGCGAGGATGGAAGTCCACGGCGCGAAGCTCGGCGCCCGAGTTCCGACGCGGGTCCCCGGCGAAGTGGGTTCGATCGTGCGCGAGGTCCAGGTCGGGGCTGAAGCTGGCCGCGTGACGTTGAGCGTCGATCGCAAGGGCGTCGGCAACGCGACCGCGATCCGCGAAGGTAACCGCATCGTGTGGATGTTCGCCGGCGAGGTCGCCGCGTCGGGCAACGCACGTCAGACCGAGACGATCGCGCGTGAAGAAGCGGTCGACGTCGACGGCGAGGAAGTCGCCGCGTTCTTGAGCGACGTGCCGCTGCAGGTGTCTGCAGCGAAGAACGGCGCGCGTTACGAAGGCCGGCGCATCGACCTCGACTTCAAGGATGCCGACATCCACAACATCTTGCGCCTGCTCTCCGAAGTCGGAAACGTGAACGTGGTGACCGCCGACGACGTGTCAGGTTCTGTCACCATTAAAATGCGTTCTGTCCCGTGGGATCAGGCCCTCGACGTCATCCTGACCTCGAAGGGCTTGGGAATGGTGCGGCGGGGCAATCTGATCCGCGTCGCCCCGCAAGCCACCCTCGAAAAGGAACGCGAGCTCGCGATCGCACGCGAGAAGCAGCGGCTCGCGCTCGCGCCACTCGAGACGCGTTTGATTCCGGTGAGTTATGCCGGTGCGACGACGCTCCAACCGCGGGTGAGCGAGCTCTTGTCCGAACGCGGCAAAGTCGCAGTGGACGTGCGCACGAACATCTTGGTCGTGCGCGACGTGCCGGAGAATCTCGACAACGTCGAAGAGCTCGTTCGCAGCCTCGATACGCAGACGCCGCAGGTGCTGATCGAGGCGCGAATCGTCGAAGCAGGCGCTTCGTTCACGAACGAGTTCGGCATCCAGTGGGGTGGCGACGTCGTCATGAGCTCCGCGACCGGCAATCCAACTGGGTTGGTCTTTCCGAGCGATCTGACTCTCGCCGGCGGTTCGACCGACACGCAGACTCCCACCGCGGGTCTGTCGCCGTTCGGCGGTACGCCGAACCCGAACTTCGTCGTGAACTTTCCAGCGCCGGCCGGAACGGGCCGCGGCGCTGCCATCGGTCTGTCGATGGGCAGCCTTTCCGGCAACGTTAACGTCTCGGTGCGCTTGAGTGCGTTCGAGACGAGCGGCGACCTCCGCATCATCAGTGCCCCGCGCATTTTGACGCTCGACAACCACGCGGCGACGATCTCGCAAGGTACGTCGATCCCGTACTCGCAAGTCGGCGCGCAGGGCGTCCAGACGACGTTCCAAGAAGCGGTGCTCTCGCTAAACGTCACGCCCCACGTGACGAACGACGGCGCGGTCTCGATGGATGTCGCCATCAGCCGCAACGAGCCCGACTTCAACCAGCGCAGTGCTCGTGGCGACCCCACGATCTTGAAGCGCCAGGCCCAGACCACGCTGCTCGTTCAAGACGGGCATACCGCGGTCATCGGCGGCATCTTCACGCGCAACAGCGGTCACGGCTTCGATCAGATTCCGTTCTTCGGAGACATTCCGATCCTCGGCGTCCTGTTCCAGCACCGGACTCAGCGGGATGCACGTAGCGAGCTGCTGATTTTCCTGACGCCCCGAATCGTGAACCGCGGTGAAGCCCTGAGTCACTGAGCTGATCCACTCCCCCGGGGAGGCAGAACTTGCTATGAGCCCCCCGGTATGCGGATTTTCCTCTCCGGACTGATGGGTTCAGGCAAGTCGACGGTCGCCCGCGCGCTGGGTAACAGCTCGGGGATACCGGTCTTCGACATCGACGAGCTGATCGAGCACGAAGCCGGCCAAAGTGTGCCCGCACTGTTCGCCTCGCGCGGCGAGGAAGCGTTTCGCGCGATCGAATCGAAGGTGATCACTTCGATGGTCGAGCGCCACCCGGCGGGCGTGTTCTCGCTCGGTGGCGGCGCGGTCACGCAGCGCAGCCTGCGCCGGACCCTGTTGCGCTCGGGTCTGGTCGTCACGTTGGATGCGCCGACCGAGACGCTGGCGACGCGCGTGGGCAGCGGGGAAGGGCGTCCGCTCCTGCAGGGTCGCGACGTGCAAGAGCGGCTCGACATGCTGCGCAGCGCGCGCGCAGATGCCTACGCCGAGTGTCACCTGCGGCTGGACACGAATCACGGCACCCCCGAAGAGCTCGCGCGAATCGTGCTCGAGGCTGCGAATTCCCAACCGATCGCAGTCCCGCTCGGCACGCGAACGTATTGCGTGCACGTGGGCACCGGGCAACGCCATGCGCTCGCCGCGCGGGTTCGAGACCAAACACCTGTGTCATCGGTGTTGATCGTGAGCGACACCGAGGTCGGTCCACGCTGGGCGCGCGGGCTCACCGCCGAGCTTCGGGGCGCGGGGTTCAGCGTGCACGAGCTCGAGATCGGCGCCGGCGAGAGTGCGAAGACGCTCGCGACGGTCGACAGCATCTGGAACGCGGCGCTCGATGCCGGCCTCGACCGCAGCAGCCTCGTGATCGGCGTCGGTGGTGGTGTCGTCGGTGATTTGAGTGGCTTCGCCGCTGCGACGCTGCTGCGTGGCGTACGCGCAGCGCACGTTCCGACTACGCTGCTCGCGATGGTCGACAGCGCGATCGGAGGCAAAACCGGCTTCGATGTGCGCCAAGGTAAGAACCTCGTCGGTGCGTTTCATCAACCACGATTCGTGCTGTCGGATGTCGATGTGCTCGCCACGCTGCCCGACGCGGAGCTGCGCGCCGGCCTCGCCGAAGTCGTGAAGACGGCCTGGATCGCAGGCGAACACGAAGTCGCCGAGCTCGAGAAAGACGCAGCGCAGCTACTCGCCCGCGATCCCGCCGCGACCGAGCGCGCGATTCGCATGGCAGCGCGCGTGAAAGCACACGTCGTGACCGAAGACGAACGCGAAGCTGGTTTGCGCGCAGTGTTGAACCTCGGGCACACCCTCGCGCACGCGATCGAAGCTGCGAGCGGCTACAGCGGTATGCGTCACGGCGAAGCCGTCGCACTCGGCTGCGCCGCTGCGTTTCGCATCGCAGCTGGACTCGGCGGTGCGAGCGCACGCGCGGATGGAGAGCGCATGCGTACGCTGCTCGTGCAGCTCGGTTTGCCCGTCGCGTTCGAGAGTCACCTGACAGATCGAGTTCTGTCCTTTTTGGGTTCTGACAAAAAGCGTAAGGGTAAGAGCTTGCACTACGTCGTCCCGGGGAAGCCCGGCGACGTGAGGGTCGTGCCGCTCGCTGTCGACGAGATCGTAAGGTTGTTGCGCTCAGCCTGATCCCGCAGCTGCTAGAGGCATACCTTCCACTACGCCCAGCTAAACTTGAGCAGCGTGCCATCGCCTTGGTACGCTTAGAGACAGTTGCTTTAGCCGATCCTGGAGGATTGCATGCGCTGCGCTCTGGTTACGTCACTGTGCCTCGCGAGCTTGCTCGCTGGCTGCGCGCCCGAAGGTCCCAGCGCATATGTCTCCAAGGCTCTGATCTTGGATTCGAGTTGCGACCTCAACGTCGACGATGTGAAGGGCCTCGCGAGTGGTGCTTACGACATCGCGGGCAGCACTTCGCAGAAGAGCGTCTCGTGCCAGCGGTCCTACTACCTGAACCTCGTCGTGAATAGTCAGCTGAAAGCGAACGCGAACACCGCGACCGGGCGCTCCGAGCCGAACGTATTGCTGATCAACGAAGCGGAGATCAGCCTGATCGATCTCGAGCAGCAGGGCTTGATCGTGTTCGATAAGCGCTCGAACGAGCTGCCGAATCCATTTCGCGTCAAGACCAACATCACACTCGAGCCGACGACCGGCGCAGACCCGACGAGGGGCTCAGTTCCGATCGAAGCGATTCCACTCGGGTACTCGGACCAACTCACCGACTACGTCGGCAAACAGATCATGGCCGAGGTGCAGATCTTCGGAACGACACTCGGCGACGTCGATATCGACTTCGCGAAGTTCCAGTTTCCGGTCTTCATCTGCCAAGGCTGCATGACGAAGTGTCTGTCGAAGATCAAAGATGGCGACACCCAGATGGACGTCTACGGCGACAACTGTAATGACAACGCCGGCGCTGACGGCCGCGTTTGCGTCAATTCCGAATGCTGACACCGTACTGTCAGGTGGCGCGTAGGCCCGCCAGCGCCAGATAACTCTCGCTGAACGCTGCGCGGATCACTTCGCGTAGCGCGTCCGACTTCGAATACGCTTCTTCGAAGCCGCGCTCGATCCGGATGTCGATCCCGTCGAGGTCGGGCTCGAGCGTCACGTAGCTTTCGATCGCCGTGCGCAAGTCGCGCGACACGAGCAAGCCGGCTCGCGCACCGCACAGCTGCACGTCGCGACGCAACCGTTCGTACGGCAAGACGTGCACGCGACTCTTCACGAGCTCGCGCAGCTGCGCTTGAACGCGGACCGGTACGGCGTGCCAGAGCTGCGATGCGAGGTCTTTGCCCGTGCGCGACAGCTCGGGAGCGGATTCCGGTGGCCCGAACGCCCCGAGCAACGCCGCCACGAGCTCGCGCCCTTCGTTTTCGTTCAGGATGCCCGCCACCGCGTGTTCCGGCTCTGCCAGCACGAGAGCGACCGCCAGTCGAAACCGTTGCACCGGCGTGACCGGCAAGTCCGCGCGGGCGACCACGCAGGGTGGGTGCGTCGGCAACACTTCGAGCGTTTGCGTCGTCGACTTACGCAAATAGAGCGTCGTCTCCGTTCGATCCAACAGCCGAGCGATCCGGTTGAACGCACCGCCGAATCCCCCACGTTCGTCCGGCGTCGCACGCTCGCCCGGCTGCAGATCGAACTCTTCCGGCGTGCGCCGTAGCTGGGGCACCGCGCGGACGCACTCCCACAACAACCGGGTCAGCTGCCGCAGATCCGGGTCGACGTCTCCGTGGACGAACCGAAATACCTCGTCCGGCAGCATCAGCTCCGCGCGAAACGCAGGCTGTTGTGGCGGCTCGATCGCGGGGTCGAACAAGGACAACACTTGCGCCGCGACCAGGGACACCGGCTGTGAGCCGAGTGCTTCCGCTTCAGTGTACAGCGCGCGCAAGGTCGCGAGGTCGACGGGTTCCGCGCGAACGCGATCGAGCAGCCGCGCGTGATCTTCGTGCGTGCGCGGCGCGGCTTCGGGCTCGATCGTCAAGACGATTCCGCCACTGCTACTGCCGGGCTTGGGCGGCGGTGGCGAAGTGATTCGCGTTCTCAGCTCCACCGCACCAGGCGCATCCGGCCTCACGCTGAGCGCCTTCTCGACCGCTGCCAGCGCTTCTTCAGGGCGACCGCTGTCGAACTGTGCTTCGGCGAGCATGAGCAAGCTGTCGGCCTGAAGCTCGGTCGAAAGTTCGGACGAGACTTCCTCAGCCATCAGCGGCGCGAGCGCTGCAACGGACGCTTCAGGGTCGTGCCGCGCGTGCAGGTGAAGCTTCGCCGCGTTCAGCAGCAGCTTTGCCTTCGGATCTGCGTCCCAAAGCTGCTCGGCGCGCGCTTGTCGCGTCTCGGCGAGCTCCAGCAGCGCGCGTTCGCGTGCACTCTCGTCGCGTTCGCCCATCTTTTGCGTGGCTTCGGTGAGCGCCCCATCCAGCTCGCCGACAGTCGCGATCGCATCTGCCTTCAACAGGTTGCGGAACCCGCGCTCCGGGTCATCGAGGTCGACCATGCTCGTCCGCGCGGCGTCGCGCAGCAAACCCAAGCGCGAGCGATCGTCGACCGCGAGCTCGGCCAGGGTCTCTTGCGCTTGCGCGAGCGGCGCGAGCTTGCGACTCGCCCGCGCGACGCGCTCGAGCGCCTTGTACGCGACGCCGGTCGTCTTCGCGAGCTCGAACGCGTGGGTGTAGTGGGCGAGCGCTTCGTCGTAACTGCCCGTCCGTTCGAGCCAGCGGCCCGCACGGTATGCGAGCGCACGCTTGCCGTGATCGCCGATCGCGTCGTCGATCAGGTCGGCGTACAACGCGACTGCAGTCGTTCGATCGCGTGTGGCCAAACTCAAGCGTTCAGCCATCAGCAACAGCTCGCCCGACGCAGGGAACCGCCGCGCACCTTCGGCCGCGAGCTCGAGCGCGAGTGCCGGGTCGTTTGCGACGCGCTCTGCGCGATGCGCGCACCACAGATAGATCTCGGCGGCTACGGGGGACGGCAACGCTTCGCACAACTGCCGCGCTTGTTGTGTCGCCCAACTCGCATCGCCGAGTGCAAACAGCGCCGACACGCCGAGCCGCAGCCACAGCGTGTCACCGACCGACTCGGCGAGTAGCGCCGCGACGTATTGCGCCGCGCGCTCGCGATCGCCGCCGACGTTTGCGACCGCACTCGCCATGTCGAGCAAACGCTGCCGCCGAGCGTTGGGATCGGTGCTCGCTTCGAGCCCTATCGACATCACGACGAGCAAGCGTGCGATGTCACCGCAGCCGGCAAACAGGCGCGTCAGCTCGTCGAGTGCTTGCAGGTGGCCCGGCGCGAGCGCGACGACGCGCAGCCACGCCCGGACTTCAGCCACGCGATCGCCGCGCTGCCGATGATGCGCCGCGATACCGGCCAAGCTCTCGACCTGCGCTGGCCCGTGCAACATGCTCACGACGCGCTCGAGCGCGAGCGTCGTCAGGTCGTCGTCACCCGAGACGCGCGCGAGCTCGGCCGCGGAAGTTGCGTAGGCCAAGTCGGGCTTGGTCCGCGAATCGAGAATGTGTTGCGAGAGCCGCGCGGCGAGACCATGCGCTTGAAGCTCGACGAGCCGCATCACCGCTGCCTCGGCGCGCGCGACGTGACTCGGTTCCTGACTGATCGCGAGTAGGGCGAGTGCGGCAGCGGCCAGTGGCGGTGCCTCGCCGTGTTCCGAGTGCAGCTCCAACATGATCAGGAGCGGCTCGAACAGCAGCGGCATCTCATGGTTCAGCTCGGCCAGCGCTTCGAGCGCCGCTTCACGGTTGCCGCAGGCGCGAGCTGCTTCCGCCCGCGCCATCGACAACGTGGGACACGTCCCGAGCAACGGTCGCAGCCCCGCGAGCACTGCAGCTGCTCGCGGCGGAGCCAAGCGATGGGTGTGACGCAGCACGATCAGCGCCGCGTCTGCCGCAGTGGGCTGCGACGAGAGCGTCGCCTCCGCGCACTCGAGCGCTGCGTCGAAATCACCCGAGCGCTCGAGGAGCCGAGCCAAGACCGACAGACTCCGCGCTTGGCTCGCGCCACTTTGGGCACGGGCGAGGGTCACCAGCGCTTCGCGTTGGGCGAGGGTGTCCTTGCCGAGCGCGGCGGCGCGCCAGAGGCGAGCGGCGGCGAGCATGTCGCCGGGTGAGAGCGCCAGCAGCCGCTGCGCGCACGTGATCACACGGCGCAGATCACCCGCGAGCAAATGCCAGCGGCACAACTCGGTCAGCGCCGTGCGCTCTTCGTCGTCTGTGCTGTCGCCGAGTGCCGCCAGCCGACCTTCGAGCTCGGCGATGTAGGTCTCGATCTCCGAGTTCGGGTCGCCAGTGACCGATTCGGCGTAGTGCTTCGAGAGCGCGGTCACACGCTGCGTCAGCTCGGCTTGCCCCGGCAGCGCCGCCATCAGCTTCGCGTACCGGCTCAGCCAGCGCGCGCGCTGCGGCGCCGGGCTCACCCGCGCAATGCTCTCGAGCAGCGCCGTGTGCTCCGACCCGAGTCCGGCTCGACCAAAGTCGCTGTCCAGCAGCGCGTAGATGTCTTCGCAGCTCGGATCCTCGTCGAAAATCTCGAGGAGCAACTCGCCGGACAGGTCCGCTCGGCCGCGCGCTCGCGCGAAGTGGGCCGCATCGAGCCGGAGTTGCCGTCGCGATTCGGGATCGCGCGCACCGCGGGCAGTCTCAGCGCTGATCGCAACCGCAGCTTCGACGTGGCCCGTCGTGTCGAGCGCATTGCGATAGTTTTCCGCGAGCGCCGCATCGCTCGGGTCCCACGCGTACGCGAGTGCGTGCCAGCCCAGCGAACGCTTGCTCGCACGCCCCGAGTACCCGAGCCCCGCGCGCTGTGCGTGTGCGATCGCGAGCGTCGCGTTGCCCCGCTCGTACTGGAGTTGCGCGAGGACTTCGTGGGGCTCCGGGTTTCCCGGATCTTCGGCCGCAGCTTCGGACAATGCCTCGAGGCTTCGATCCGGATCGCCTTGCGCAGCGCAGAGCTCCGCGAGCACGCGGTGACCGGCTGCACGTTCGGCGGGAGTGCCGGCGGTGAATGCGACCGAACGCGCGTACGCGAGCGCGAGCGATGCTTGGCCGAGCGAGCCGCACTGTCGCGCGGTTTGAAGCAGGACTTGCGTGTCGTCGGGATCTGCCGCCGCCGCTTCACGCAGCGCACGTGTCGCGTGCTCGAGCGAACCGATCCGGCTCTGCCACAGGGCGGCGAGTTGAACGAACACACGTGCCCGCTGGCGGCCTTCGCTTTTCGTCTCCTCGAGTCGCGCGACTTGAAGCTCGAGCTCGCGCAGCGGGTCGGCGAGAGGTTTACGTTCGCTCGGCCACTGCCTCAGCTCGACGTCCGGCAAGGGTTCGACATCGTGGCCGGCGCCGCCCGGCTGGAGCTGGATGCGCGGCGGTCGCAAGCTCGGTGCGACGGGCAGCGGTGATCGAGGCGGCGGAGTTAGTGGTGGCGGTGGTGGTGGTGGCGCCGAGCTGACCGCGATCACGACGGGAGGCGGCGGCAGCGGCGATGATGACGCGGGTAGCTGCGCGACTTCCGCGAGCGTGACGAGCCGTGGTGCCGGCGGCGGCAGCGTGTCTTTGCGCGACCTCTGCGTGGTCGGCTGGCCGCCCGGAGCGGCGAGCCGAACGAATCCGGCGCGCACCAGCGCTGCGATCTCTGCGGCGGCGGCCGGCACGCGCCCGAGCACCGTCGAGATCACCGGCCGATCGAGCACGTCCGGGAGCGACGCCCAACGCTGCGCGTCTTCGACGAGTGGCCCGTCGACCCACACCAGGCGAAAGTCGATCCTGACGCCAACGGCGGCAGCGTCGGACTCCACCGCGATCCGGGTCCAAGCATCCAACACGAACGGCAAGAGCGGCACGGTGTGCGGGCTGTGCGAGCTGACCTGCTGAGTGGCATCGAGCGTCGGCAGGAGCTTCGGTTGCGAGTGTGCGCGGCGCAACTCGCGCACGAAGCGGTCGAGCCAGCAGGCTCGCAGCAAGCTCTTGCACTCGGCCCGATTCAGCCGGCCATGCGCGACTAACGCCGACTCGAACGAGATGCCGCTCGAGTGCGCCTTGGCTTGAATGTCGCGCAGCGCGGCGGCGCTCAAACGCTCGGACTGCACGAGGAAATCGCCGAAGCTCGGATCGCTCGCGGCTGCGTCCATCTCGCTCAGCTCACCGCTGAGCAAATGGAGCGCGCGGGAAACCAGCGTCACGCTTCCACTGGCGCGACGTTCCGCAAGACCCACCAAGAACGTTGCAACCGGACTTACGTCCAGCGGGAGCATTGCGCGATGATACAAGATCACCCGCGCGGGCTGGAGGTGTAGGTCCAGCGGCCAAGCGCTGCGAACCCACGTGTGCGCGTGTGTGAACGACTACTCGAGCTCGAGCGAGAACGGCAGCACGGCGAGCGGCTTCGTATCGCCGGACAGCAGCAACGCTGCGAGCGGCGACTTCGGCAACACGTCCGGCAGCAGTTGTCCGAGCAGCGCGCGCGACTCGCTCCCACCCGACATCGCATTCGACAAGCGCGAGAAGATCGACCGGTCTTTCGGCCAGACCTCGATCGCGTCTTTGTCGGATACGCCCGTCTTATCGCGCAAGTGCGCGATGGCGTCGTACAAGGTGCCCTCGCGGTCGACGAGCTTGCCTTCGGTCGCCCGCTTGCCGCTCATGATCCGGCCTTCGGCGACGGTCGAGATCTCTGCATCCGAGAGCTTCCGCCCCTCGCGGACGCGAGACACGAAGATGCCGTAAGTCTCTTCCAACGCACGCTGCAGCGCCGCGCGTTCGCTATCCGAGAAGCGCGAAGTCGGGCTCAGCCAATTCGCGTTTTTACCGCGCGTGAGGGTCGTCGCGTGCACGCCGAGCTGCGCTGCGAGCTTGTCCACGACGATCTTGCCGCCGACGACGCCGATCGATCCGACGATGCTCGTCGGGCTCGCGAAGATCTCCGTCCCCGCACACGCGATGTAGTAGCCGCCGGAAGCAGCCATGTCGCCGACCGAGACGATCACCGGTTTGCGCTTCGCGACGCGGCGTACGGCGTGCCACATCTTGTCGCTCGCGAGCGCCGAGCCTCCGGGCGAGTCGATGCGAAGCACGACGCCCTTCACGTTTACGTCGTCGGCGTACTTGCGCATCGCCTTCACGAACGGCCCCGACTGCACGCCATCCGCGCCTTCGTTGTCGGACTCGCCGATGGTTCCCGCGACGTACGCGAGCACCAAACGCTCGCCGCGCGCCGAACCTTTGCCATCGTCCGTGAACAGGTCGAACACGTCTCCGATCCCGAGCCCGTGATCTTCTTTTCGCTCGAGCACCGACACGACGGCCTTCGCCTTCGCGGCGTCTTTCGCCTTCGAGCGCGCTTCGTCGTCGAAGCCGACTGCATCGACCAAGTGCAACTTGAGTGCCGAGGCCGCCGTATGTGGGCCTTCGTCGACGGCGTGCTGAAACGCAGCCGCGTCCATCGAGCGGCCTTTCTGCACGCCGCGGCTCAAGTCGGCCGACAAGTCGTCGAGCAGCGCGCCCATCGTCTCGCGCACTTCGGGGGCCATCTCCGTGCGGGTCAGCGGATCCGCCGCGCCCTTGAAACGCCCGACTTGAAGCAGTTCGGCGGTCACGCCGACGCGCTCGAGCAGGTCGCGCAAGTAGTAGCTCTGCGCGCGCAACCCGGTCAGCGCGAGCATCCCGTTCGGCGGCATCATAATGCGATCGCACACCTCCGCGACGAGCCCGTACCCACTGTTGTCGGTCGAGTCGAAGTAACAGTGCACGGGTTTCTTCGCTTCGCGCACGCGCAGCAACGCCTGCCGGAGCTCGCTCGTACGCGCGAACGAGCTGCCGAGCTCGCCGATCCGCAAGAAGATGCCCTTGATGCGAGGCTCCGTGACTGCCTCGTCGATCTTCTGAAGTACCTCGCGATGCGAGCTTCGCGAAGCGGAGAACAACTCCGTCGCGCGCTCTTCCGGGGCCGCGTTACGCAGCACGATCTCGCGAAGCTCGTCGGTCTTCGGAGCGCGCGAGCCATCTGCGCAAGCCGCCAAACTAAGCCACATCAAACACGAGACGTAACGAAAGAACGGGTTCGCCATGGGTAGGCCGATCTATACCCGTTACTTCTTGCCGGCGCCCGCTTCTTCGGTCAGGCGCTCGACTTGAGCCTTCGCGATACCGACCTGCGGGCCGCGCGGATGATCGGCGAGGTAGCTTTGATAGGCGCGCAGCGCTTCGCGCGGACGATTCATGCGCCGATACGCCTCGCCCAGACCGATGAAGGCTTCGGAGCTTCCGTCCTTCTTCGCTTCTTGGAAGTGTTCGACCGCGAGCCTCGTTCGTCCCTTCTCGAGTGCCACGTAGCCGAGACCCTGGTGCGCTTCGGCCGAACTCGGCCGAATGAACAGCGCCTGCTCGAACATTCGCTTCGCGTTCGTGACTTGGCCGGACTCGAGAAGCTTCTGGCCGCGCGCGATGTAGCCCTCGTGACTCAGGTTGTCGAAGTTGCCTTCGTCTTTGTCTTTATCCTTGTCGTTGTCCTTCTCTTTGTCTTTGTCTTTCTCGTTGCGCGTCGAGGCAACTGGCGCGTTGTCAGTGGAGTCGTTCGCCGGCCCGGCATCGAGTTTCATCGGTTTGTCACCGAGCAACTGGTTTTGCGCCAGTTGCTCGAGCGCGAGCACGCCGGGGTGGCTTCGATCCTTCATGCTGACCGCCGCCAGTTGAAACCGCGCGCGCGACAGATCGTCATCCGCGATCAAACAGCGCGCGAGGAGCAGCCGCGCGCGGATCAGCTCCGGGTCCTGTGCGACGGCCTGCAATGCAAGCGGTAAGCCTTTCCGCAGATCTCCATTCGCTTCCGCGATCGCGAGGAGCGCGGCGACCCGCAGCGTCTCGCCGCTCGGGCTACTCTCGTTGTTTTGCGCGCGGTCGAGCTCGGAACGCGCCGAGACCAAGTTGCCCGTCAGCCGCAGCGCATCGGCCAACGCCACCTCGGCTTCTTCATTGCCGGGGTTCTTGCGCGCCGCGTTTTCCGCGTAGCGCTTCGCTTGCTCGGCGAAGTCGCGCCCTTGCTTGTTCAATGCCAGCAGCTGAGAGCGGCGCTCCAAGTCCTGGTTCGACCCGAGCTCTTTCGCGAGCAGATCGGCGCGCGTGAAGATCTCCTGCGACCACACGCCGTACACCCGAGAGATCGAGCTGAGCACATGCGGGTCGCTCTCGTGAAACGCGAGCGCTTTCGTGTAGTCGGTCAGCGCCTCTTCGAAGCGACCCTCTCGGTGCGTGGCGAACGCCGAGTCCGCGCGCGCGAGAAACTCGATCGCCGGGTCATCCTGCTTCGTCGCTCCAGTCGAAGCGGTGCGTCTCTCGAACATCGGCCACGTCAGCCACGTTCCGAACGCGAGCACGGTCGCAATGATCACCAGCGCCCAGACCCAACCCGTCGACTTGGGCCGCGCAAACGGGTCGTACGTGTCGGGCACCGATTCGCGAAACTGTGCCGCGACCGGGTTGTGCACCGTCGTCGGTTCGCTCTCGCCGCTGTCACCCGCGGGATCGGATGAAGGAACGCGAACGGGCGCGTCGGTGAACGCCGGGGGCGGTGGCACCGGCGTAGCCGCAGGCAACCCGGCTTGAGGTGACCCGCGGCCTGCGCGATCGACCGGGGGCTTGCGAGGTGCCGACCCATTTTCTCCCGGGGTCCCGTTCAGGGGCGGCATGACGCTCGCAGCGGACGGCGGCGGAACTGACAGCACGGGAGCCGGTGCGACGCCTGGAGTCGTCGCTGCCGCCGGTGGACTGGAAGTCGGTGCTGGAGCAGCCGCGGCCGGCGACAAGCGCCCGACGACGGTGTCGTCGCTCCTAGCTGCAGCGTCCGAAGGCGGCGCGGGCGGTGCCTTCTTCGTGCCGAGCTGTGGCGCGCCGGTCGAACGCCGAAGCCGTACGCGCGTGGAGTTCGCCCGCGCAAAGAACAAGTCGAGCTCTTCGATGTCGCCGAGCCGTTTCCAGGCTTTGCTCGTGCGCGACACCTCGTCCTCGCGACCGAACGCGCCCTCTTCGATCAACCGCGTGAGATCCGCGAGCGAGTGCAAGCGGTGGATCGAGCCGTCCGCCCGGCGAACCGTCCACGGATTCGCGGCCGCCGAAGCCTCGACTGGCGATTCGGGCTTGTAGACCTTGAAGAGATGACCGCAATGCGTGCACTTGACCGTGGTTCCGCGGGTCGAGACCAGCGCTTCCTCGAACTCGTATTCGGTACCGCAGCGGTCGCAAGTGACGTCCATGTACGGTGGGGCTCAGGCGTGCGAGCGCGAGATCCTGCGCGTTCGGCACGAGGTGGTCAATCGGTGTAGTCTACGTCCCATGATCGAGGCGCTAGCAAACCTGATCGAGCACACACTCCTCGCGCCCACTGCGACGCGTGCGATGATCGACCGACACTGCGCCGAAGCGCGAACCTACGAGATGTTCGGCGTGTGCGTGAACCCGCAGTGGGTCGGACGCTGCGTCGACGTCCTGGCACAGACCGGCGTGAAAGTCGTCACCGTCGTGGGCTTTCCGCTCGGTGCATCCGCCACGGTCGTCAAAGCTTTCGAATGTGAGTACGCGGTTCGGCAAGGCGTGGACGAGATCGACATGGTCGTGCAGCTCGGCCCGCTCAAAGCCGGCGATCGCTTCACGGTGTGCGAGGACATCCGCGCCGTCGTGAAAGCCGCAGCCGGCAAGCCCGTGAAAGTCATTCTCGAGACGTCGCTCCTGACCGACTCGGAAAAGCGATTGTGCTGCGCGCTCGCCGAAGAAGCGGGCGCGAGCTTCGTGAAGACGTCGACCGGATTCGGTACCGGCGGTGCGACCGTCGAGGACGTTCGGTTGCTCGCGGAGGCGACCGCTGGGCGGCTCGGCGTCAAAGCTTCAGGAGGCATCCGTGACGCCGCCTTCGCGCGCGAGCTCGTGAAGGCGGGCGCGGGCCGGCTCGGGACGAGCCAGGGCGTCGCGCTCGTCACGGGCGCTCCGGCGCCGTAAGCTCGCAGGACGGTCGCGGGGAGGGGTTTCTTGCCCCACACGCTTGTAGGGCGCGGAGGCGAGCCCTATGTTTTGGACCGACCGTTCGATCGTCCCAAGCCCCCAAAGCACATGCCCATACCTCTCGTAGCTGAACGTGATTTCGAACAGGAAGTTCTGCGGGCCGAACTGCCCGTGCTCGTGGACCTCTACGCGGACTGGTGTCAGCCGTGCAAGCAGCTCACACCGATTCTGGAGCAGGTCGGTACCGAGCTCGCGGGCAAGCTGAAGATCGTTCGAGTGGACGTCGAAAAGAGTCCGATGCTCGCGCGCTCGTTCCGTGTGCAATCCATCCCGATGTTGGTGTTGATCGCGCAAGGCCGGCCGGTCGATCAGGTCGTCGGCTTGGTCGACAAGAAGACGCTGCTCGAGATGGTGCAGCCGTACCTGCCCGCCGCGTCGGACGAGGTCGCGCCGAAAGAGCTGCAGCAGTTGCTCAAGCTGAATCAGGTCGTGCCGATCGACGTTCGCGAAGCCAGCGCGTATGCGCGCTACCGCATTCCCGGCGCAGCCAACATTCCGAAGGACACCCTCCTCACGCGCCTCGCCGAGCTCGCTCCACGCGACGGCCGGTTGCGCGTGTTGTACGGGCGGACGACCGACGACGCCAAAGAGCTCGCCGAGCAGGTGCGGCAGGCCGGCGTCGACGTCGCCTTTCTCGCCGGCGGCTTCCTGCACTGGGAAGCAGACGGCGGCGAGGTGGAGCGAGGCGGGTGAAACGCTCACTGCCGACGGTCGGGCGCCGCTCTGGGCGGCGTGCCGAGCGCCCTGCGCCTCCGCGCGAACGGGTGCAAGCTCCTCAGCCGTTGATCACGATCGCGTGGGCGAACAACGTTCGCGAGGCGAGCGAGTTCGCGCTGCAGCTGTGCGCGTCGCTCGCGAAGCGCGGCGTATCGGTCGCAGCGTTGCTCGCGTCGGCGGGCGATGAAGCGATCGACGGCACGCGGCTCGGTGCGTTTCTGGAAGCGGGCGCGCGAGCGGCGAAGTCGGTGCACGTGCCGGCGCACGGCGGCGACCAAGTGCTCGCCGAAGCGCTCAAGCAGCTCTCGGGTACCGCGCTCGTGCTCGCGCTCGGCAACATCGTGCCGACGTTCTATCAGCCGTCGTTTTCGATCGTCGTGACTGGCCACCGCCGGCAGCTGCTCTCGGACGACGCGCAAGTGCTACGTGCGGATCTCGAGATCACCTCGCCCTCGCAGAGCTTGTCGGACGAGCTCGCGAAAATTCTGCAGTCGCGCCTCGCCCCTGCGCACTAGTACCTCGACTCCGAGCGAAGCCCTCGAAACGTACGCTCGTGACGTGCGGCGAGTGGCCCTCGCGCCTCGGCGATGAGCGGCCCGAGCAGACCCATCGCGAAACACGCATGCAGCGTGAGGCGCGTTCGACTGGCTGAGTACTTCAGGTGCCACGTCAAATCCCACGGCGACGTCAAATACACGAGGAGCAAAATCGCGAGGTACGCGAGCGGGACACAAATCCCGAACGCGAGCGCCGGACGGTATCGCTTGAAATGTTGCCAGTTGACGAGCCAGTAGCCGATCGCAGTCGCAAGGACGAGCGCGATGATCGATTGCTCTTCGCTCGTGATCAACGCGGTCCAGATCTGGTCGAGCGAATGGCCGTCACTGAGACGATCGCGGATCTGATCGAGCTTACTGTCCGAGGCGACCAAATCGTTCGTGATGCCCGCGAGCTTGGTCCAGCCGATCCAGATCGCAGTACCCAAAAATGCGCAAACCAGCGTCACTACGGTCTCACGAGACGGTCGCTCGAGCGGCTTCTGCGCGAGCCGCAGCTGCCAGAGGCGACCGAGCGACATGAAGAAGAGCGTGCACACGGCGACTGCCATGCCTTCGTTCTTGAGGCCGGCGCACATGCCGAGCGCGATCGACACCGTCATCAGGTCGAGACTTGCGCCGTGGAGCACGAATCGCACGCCGTACAAAACGCCGAGACCGGCGTAACACGCGAGTAGGCCGTCCATGTACCCGTCCCACAGCGTCGAACCCATACGAAAAACCAACGCTGCGAGGAGAAGTGCGCGCGTCGCGAACTCTGTCGAAAATCCGAGGCAGAGCAGCACCGTCGGTGCGGCGAGTAGCAGCAGCGAGAACTTGGGTAAAAACTCGTTCCAACCGTCGGAGTGCATCATCCACAAGGCGGACCACACCGCGTTCAACTTGGGATAGTCGACATGTGAGAACGAGATGGAACGCGTGAGCCAGATCGTGCGATCCAACGCGTGATCGGCGAAATACAAGATCTTGGCATGGAAGAACCAAATCGAGCGCGCATCCCACCCGACGAGCGGGTCGGCAAGAATCTTCGAGAAAAGAAGCGCGAGAAGCAGGACCGCGATTGCGCATCCCAGGCCATCAATCGGACGAAAGCTCGCGCGATCGAGATACACCGGCAGTCCCGTCCGGAGCACTCCTTCGATCCACAGCACCAGCTGCGCTAAGACCGCGAACGCGAGCGCATACGGAAGAGCGCGAAGGGAAGGAGTCAGGAGCCCGAGCGCATAGCCGACTAAGAGGCCGCGCCCGAGCACGAGACCGACTCGCTGCAAGTTCCAACACCGTAGCTCGACGGCACGGGTCCAGGGCAGACCTAGAGCGAATGCAGAAAGCAGCGTTAGGCTAGCTGCAAAAAGCATAGACTATGTCCCTCCCAGCACGCCGGATCTCGCATCGGGGCGGCAGCCGGTCGGTCTTACGCAGGAAGAGATTCGGCGAGTCGTCGTTGTACGGGATCGGCCATGCGCCTTCGATGATGCGTTGATGCGTTCGGAGTTCCCTTCGGAGCCAGGAGGACAGTGAGTAGTCCTTGAGCCCGAGTAGCCTCAACATGCGGACTACTTCACGCGAGAACTTCGGGAGCCCGAATTCCTCGCCGCTTTGCGGCCGACTTCGTTCCACAAACGGCGTGCTCGTTCCGGCGAGCTCGCGCTGCGCTGCCTTCGCGACCTCGGCGATGCTCTCACTGATGCGCGGAACGAGAAACAGAAGTCCTAGGAGAGCGAGGGCCTGAACCACCATGGCGCCGCGCAGAGTCCGCCTTTGCATGCGCGCAACCTAACAGGCTTCCGGTCCCGACGGATCTCGAGCGTCGAGAGCGTGTTTGCGGGACTCACGAAATTAGTGCTCCTCAGTCATCGGCAACTTCCCATCGGTGAGGGTCGCGCGGAGGATCAGCTTGTCGTGCATCCCCGGACTCATGTGGATGCGCATGTCGCTGTCGACGATCAGCACCTCGGCCTTCGGCCCCGGGGCCGTCGCGAGTTTCTTCAGCGCCTTCTTCGCACCCATGATGAACAGTGCCGTGTCGATCGCGTCCGCGTAAAATGCCGACTCCGACACCACGGTCACGGAGGCCGTGTGCTGCACCGGGCGACCCGTCTTCAAGTCGATGATGTGGTGCCAGCGCTTGCCGTCGCGCGTGAACGCATGTTCGTAGTCGCCTGAAGTCGCGATCGAACCGCTGCTCGCTTCGACGAACCCGAAGTAGTCGTTGAGCCGCGGATGCTGCACGCCGACGCGCCACGCGCGGTCGCCCTTGTGCCCGTTCACGAGCACCTGCCCGCCGCCGAAGATCATGTAGTTCTCGAGGCCGCGATCGCGCAGGATGTTTGCCGCTTTCTCGAGCGCGTAGCCCTTGGCGATGCCGCCGAGCCCGAGCTGCATGCCTTTGCGCTTCAGGAACACCGTCTCCAGCTTGTCGTCGAGAAGAATGTCGCGATAGTTGACGAACGGCAGCTTCTCTTTCAGCTCGGCATCCGTCGGCACGCGCTCCTGGCCCGGCTGGAACAAGTACAAGCCGCGCAACGCCGCCCACGACAGATCGAACGCGCCGTCACTCCAACGCGCAACTTGCAGGCCGACGCGAATGTTGTCCCGCAGCTCAGGCCCGACGTGCACCGGCGCGACACCGGCGTTGTCGTTGACTTTCGATACGTCGCTGTCTGGCTTCCACTCCGAGAGCAACCCTTCGAGCCGCTTCATCTCGTCGAGGGCTGCTTCGAGCACCGGGCCGGCTCGTTCGTCCGGCACGCCGACCGACGTCATCTGGATGATCGTGCCCATCATCTGACGCTGGCGCTGCACCGTGACCAGCTTCGGCGCCGGCGTGGCTGCGGCTGGTGGCGGCGCTTGTCCGTTCGGATCACCGGTAGGTTTGCCGCTCGGCGCGGCTGGATCCGGCGTTCCGGGCTTGCGACCGGGCAGGGCGTCGACCGGATGCGCCGTCGCTGGTGCTGCCCCGCGCTGCTCCGTTGCCGGCGCGGGCACCAACTCGGCGCGCGCGACCGGAGCCGGCGTGGTCGGCGCCGCCGATCGCTCGGCCTCGGGTAGCTTCTCGCGCTGCCCGCAGGCGAGCAGCGCGATCGTCGCAAGCGACACGACGTAGTGTCGCGCGCGAACTGCGAGGAGCGCGCTTTCGCTTCGTTGTCCGAGTCGCATATCAACTAAAGCCTCGTGCGGTCGCACGAGGCGCGGCCGGCATGGTAGACCGATCTTGGATCGCATGCCATCGCAGCCCCGAGAACCGGTTCGGCGCTCACGCCCGCACATCGCGGCGAGTGCACTTGTACTCGCGCTCGCGTCGATCGGCCTGGTGCACGCCGCGCACGCCATCGGTGCGCGCACGGCGGTCGAGTTGCGCACGCTCGACTACGCGGGCGGCAATCCGCTTCCGCGCCCGACTGCGGCGCAGCGCTTGTCGTGGGAGGTCCGGCAGCGCACGAGCGTCGACATGCAGCTCGAGCCGACCAAGGTCCGCTTGAGCGATCCGGACCTGTTCGATGGACCACTCGTGATGTGGAGCGGCGATCGCGCGTTTCCGCTCTTCTCGCAAGCCGAGGTACAAGGCTTGCGGCGCTTCGTGGACTTCGGCGGCACCGTGATCATCGACGACGCTTCGCCGGACGATCCCGGGTTCGACGCCTCGATCCGGCGTGAGCTCTCGCGCGCGTTCGGTGCGAGTGCGCTCAATCGCTTGCCGAGCTCGCACGTCATATTCCGGTCGTTTTACCTCGTACCGCATCCGGTCGGGCGCGTCGATTCGCAAGCACACATCGAAGCGGTCGAGCGCAGCGGGCGTGCGGCCGTGATCTACACGCGGCAAGATCTCGGCGGCGCGTACGAGCGCGACAACCTCGGCAACTACGCGCACCCGGTCGTACCCGGCGGCACCCAACAACGCGAGCTTGCGTTTC
>DASRXR010000467.1:0-4434 GCA_035687405.1 Polyangiales bacterium | reverse complement strand
CAGAGTATCTGCGACGCCGAGAAGCAGTCGAACCGAAGCTGATCGAAACCTGTGAGCTGCCGGCGGGCGTCGCGTCTGTGAGCATCTCCGTAGATCGCGTGACGGTTCCGATGGAAGAGCCGGCGCCGCAGCAACGTCCAGACGCTCCGATGTCGACGGACGAGAAGCCATCCGCCGCAACGGTGCGCGAGTATGGACATGAGCTTTCTGCTCGAACTCGGGCACTCTTGAGCGAAGCCAAACGGATCTCGCGCGGGCCGCGCGCAAAGATTCAGCGCAACTATCGCATGGCGTACTGCGCGACGGTGACGGTGCATGACGCGGAAGGAAACGCTCTCCACACGATTCGTTATGGGCGTATGCCGGCCGCAGCTAACAGCGTCGAGCTCTACACGCATCGGGAGATCCATCGCATGATGCGGCGCTTGCTGCAGGATGTGCTGACGATCCGTCAACGTGCAGGCCCGCTCCCGGTGGTGTTGCTCGCCGATGGCGCGCCCGGAATTTGGGGGTTGTTTTGTTCTCTCAGCATTTGAACGCACGAACGCGGTTTCATGGACTGCCGATCGGCAGCAGCGCCGTGGAGGCCACCTGCAAATCTCTCGTGAGCCTCCGGTCTCCGGTCCCGTAGCCGTTCTCTAGACATTTCGCGAACTTACGCGCGCAGGCGGGTCGCCGAGTCCGCATTCGCGGCCATGCATCCACGCATATTATCGATTACGCATATATAGAACCACTCCCTCTGTTGAGGGGTGTGGATCAGCATATGCGCGTTCGTTCGTAGTTAAGTCATCGAACCCGCTAGTGCAACATACGAACGTGTTCGCCAAATCTTGGCCCTGGAACTCTTCAGAACGAGCGCGGGCCGCTTTGTGCTCGCAGACGCTAGCCAGTTAGCGAGATGGCGGACCTCCCGCGTCAATGCGACAAACTCTCTCGCGGCAGAACGCGTGCTCGCACTGCGACGACGCAGTGCGAGCGCCCAGCCGACTCACAGCGAACTGGGCAAAACGACCCGAAACGCTTGCGGCTGGCCGTTCGGATCGATGCCGTTGCCGACTAGCACGCGACCATCGGCCGAGATCGCGCGCACGACCGACAACACCCAACCGCAAGGCACATCTACGCCGAGCTCGTCCAACACATCCGCGAGCGCGCGCGGTTGCCGGTCGATCCAGAGCGCAGCGCGGCGCCCCAGCACGTCGCTCGCGAAGCCCGCGATGATCCGCCCATCGGCCGAAACGGCGTAGGCGCCAGCGCCCACGTCACCGCCCGCGAGATCAGCGAGACGCTGCAGGAGAGTCGCTGGCGTGTAGACGACCGCCGTGTCGAACAAAGCGTTGGTAGATACCGGCATGGCGAGATCGGCGCTGGGCAGCGTGAGCGAAGCTGTACCCACTGCGACCGAGTGTTCGGCGTTGAACGCCCGCAGCTCCGCGCTGCAGCCGAGTGTCGGGAAACAGCTGGAAGGCAAATTCAACTCCTCCCCGCTCAGCACCGCGGGACGGCGGACGTCTGAGGCGCGCGGGTCGCGGTTGGCCATGCCAGCAAATGCACCCGTGGCATCCGCGGCATTCACCGTCACCACGCCGAGGAGATTCAGCCACGATCCATCCCAGGCACAGGCAACGTTCACGATCGGGCTGTAGAGGCTTCGGCAGGTTCCGTACAGCTTGCCGTCGTCGAGAACGACGCCGCCCGAGATCATGTGATAGGGCGACCCAGGACGGGGCTCGAGCACCACTTCTGCACTGTTTGACGTGTCATTCCAGACGACTGCGACCCCGGAAGCCGAGCCTGTGATGCGCACGCCGTTGGGGCTGACGCCAGTGGCGAAATCGAGGCCAAAAAAGCTCTGAAAGCAGAACGAGCTCGTCCAGCGAAACGCGTGACTATTCGCGCTGCCGACGATCACACTGCCGTCTGCACTCGCGCCGGAAGCCTGAGTGCCCTCGCCCAAGCCTATGAACGCGCTGACCTCACACGGCCCCGCCGCAGGATTTAGCTTCGGCATTTCCAGCGGCTCCGCTGCAGCCATTGGCTGCGCTGCTTGCACCGGCATCGGTGTTTCCTCTGACGTCTGCGCAGAATCCGCTGCCTCGGCGTGCTCTACCATCATAGGCTCGGGCCGCGACGCGGCGACCGCCGGGTCTGCAGCAGGGAGCGGGGCGTTAGGCTCCGCCGCGTGCAAAGCGTCGCGATCGAACGCGGTCTCCGGCGCTGCATGCAGCTCCGAGTCGGTGTCGGCGGTCGCGGGCGTGAGCGTGAGCGTGTCGAAGGCGTGTTCGTGCTCCGATGCGCGCACCTCACCGAAGCTGTCGGTTTGCGCTGCTTCGCCCGGCCCGGCGGCGTCGTTCTCCGAGTTCGCCGCGCAGCCGAACGTTGTCAGCGACAACATGACTGCCGCCAGCAGCTGCAAACGTTTCCCGCACGAACCACCGTTTCCACCCATGACAACCTCTTCTCAAAGCTAGAAACCGCGAAACTCTCGCAGCGCTGGTGGGTCGATGCAACTGATGTGCCGAACGTCGCACCCTTCTGCAGCTGTCGGCGGCTGCAAAGTGTGTAAAGACGCGCCGGCCATGTAGGCTGATTTGCTCAACTTGTCACACCCGCACTGCTTAGAGGCGGTCGCACAAGTTTGATGAAGGGCAGGTTGGCTTTCGCTTTTCTTGGTAACGCTTACTTTCCCGAACGGGAAACGCGTGACCTCATCGCGCTGATTGCAGATCGGAGGCAGCGGCGCTGTGGAGGCAACGTGCAAATCGCTTGTGAGCATCCGCATGAAGCGCTGCGGCTCGCGCTGGAAGCATCAAAGCGGCAACGAGATCCTACAGCCTACAGCTGCGAGCGTTGCAGTTGAGCGACCGCTGGGAGCCCGCGATGACTCGCGTGCTCAGTCCGCTTCGCAAGCCCGTGCACGTGATCAGTCGTGTTGAAGCCCTTGGACGAGCTGCCGACGAGCGTCACGCGCAACGGTCGTCGCGGCCAAACGCAGCACGGCGTCGACATCTTCGGATATCCGGGCGACGACAAGACTCGACTCAACTGTGTTCAGTGCAAGTGCGTCAAGGGAATCGACTTTGCCGAGGTGAAGGCAGAGATCGAGAAAGTGAGAAACTTCCGGCCCGTGCCGACGTGAGGGTCGGGCAAGCTCGATCACTCTCGTGCTTACTCACGATAGCATTGCGGCCACGCCCGCAGACGGGTGTGGCGTGCCCTCGTATGTACGACTATACTGCACCGATGCATACGGTGCGTATGACCATGAATATCGACAAGGCCCTGCTGGACGAGGTCGTCGAGGCGCATCCCGGCGTAACCAAGACAGCGCTCGTAGAGGAAGGGCTGCGAGCTCTTCTCGCGCGTGAAGCGAGCGAGAGACTGGCGAAGCTTGGCGGCAAAGCACCGCGCGCGCGAGCACCCAAGCGCTCGGCGTGGAAGAAACTGTGATTCTCGTTGACACGAATGCCTGGATACAGCACCTGCGAAAGGCTGACACGCGGCTCATAGCGTTGCTCCGACAGCAGCGCATACGCACGTGCGACGTCGTCATCGGCGAGCTCCTGCTTGGCTCAGGACTCCCAAAGACGTTCGCGCAAGATCTCGAAGCGCTGCCGAAGTTGCCGAGCCCGACAGCGCGAGAAACACGCTCGTTCATTGAACGACACTCGCGAACCTATGCCGGCGCTGGAGTCGGGTGGGCAGATACCCAAATCCTTCTGTGCGCCGCAAAAGCGGGCGCCCGATTGTATACGTCGGACCGGTGGGTTCGGCGGGTGTGCGTTGCAATCGATATTGCGCTTGCGTGACGCGGTGCTCGCTGGACGACTAGATCCGCGAGCAGGAGCATGCAGAAACTGAACAAGGCTCCGTTGGCACACGCGTCGCTCACGGCGATCGCGACGCGCACGCTCGTGTCGTTCAGCCGAGTAGCAGCTGTCGGACTGCGCGCCAGAGTCGTGGGTCGGACGATATTAGGGTCCGAGCTCGCCTACTCTTCGGTGCCGTATCCACTGATCAAGACGATGGGCAGATCGGCTCTGCGCTCGCGCAGCTGCTTCACGACCTCGCCGCCGCCGACAGCTGCGCCGGGGGAGCAGGGCAGTAGGGAAGCAATTCTACCGACGACGCGTCACCTGCACCACGACCCATTCATTTACGAAGCCACGGGTGCATGTGTTCCTCCCAAGCTGAGAACATGGGGATTTCGAAGCCAGGACTAGCGAATGCCCCAACAGGAACGCCAACCAGCTCTGAGTACTCATCTGTTCGGTAGTGAACGGTCGCCCCGCAGACAGGGCAGAAATAAAATGTGACGTGGTTGCCGCTCTCGGCGACGCGAACGTATGTGGTCGACTTACCGAAGAACTGAACTTCGCCGCTTCGAAAATGCGCCTGGTACCCAAACGCGCTTCCGGTGCGACGTTGACA
>DASRXR010000466.1:0-19273 GCA_035687405.1 Polyangiales bacterium | reverse complement strand
TCGCATCGAAAAGCAAATCGTTCTCAAGGCTCCACGGTCGCGGGTTTGGAAGGCGCTCACGAACTCGAAGGAATTTAGCGCATGGTTCGGAGTGGACTTGCGCGGTGAGTTCAAGGAAGGCGCGACGCTGAGCGGAAACGTCACGATCGATGGCTACAAACACGTGACGCTGGAAGCTACGGTGGAGCAGATGAAGCCGGAGACGCTGTTTTCGTATCGCTGGCATCCGCACGCGATCGAGCCCAACTTCGACTACTCGAAGGAACCGAAGACGCTCGTGACGTTCGAGCTCGAGGAACGCAAGGATGGGACGCTCCTGCGCGTGACCGAATCCGGATTCGATCAGCTCCCGATCGCGCGTCGGGCCCAGGCGTTCCGTTCGAACACCGAGGGTTGGGCCGGTCAGCTGACGAACATCGAGACCTACCTTGCCAAAACGTCCTGAGCGCAACGCGAAGAAGGCGGCGCGGCCCGAGTCCGCGCCGCTATTCGCGGCACTGGGAGACGAGACGCGGTTGCGGCTCGTCGAGCGGTTGTGCGCCGGTGGTGCGTTGTCGATCACCGAGCTCTCGTCAGACAGTGAGGTGACGCGGCAAGCGATCACCAAACATTTGCACGTCCTCGAGAACGCCGGCCTAGTCCAGAGCGTTCGGAGCGGACGGCAAACGTTGTGGGAGCTGACGCCGAGCCAGCTACGTGACGCCCAGCGCTTTCTGGATGAGATCTCGGATCGCTGGGATCGAGCGATCGCGCGCTTGAAGGAACGTGTCGAGAAGTAACGTCTCGAGGTTGTTCGCGCCTGCAGCTCAATCAGCGCGTTCCGCGATCGTCGGGCGTACGCGCTCGATGAAGCTGCTCGCAGGCGCGGTGTTCAGCACTTCGCCCCGCTGCAGCCCTCCGCGGCGGGCCATCGCCACCGCATACTGCAACGCACCGAAACCGGCCGTAGAATGTGCATCCACCGACAGCACGAATGGAATTTGCAAAGCACGCGCTGCCGGGACCCACTCCGGGGGTAGGTCGAGCCGATAGGGATCCCCGTTCAGCTCGATCGCGCCGGGCGCGCTCGCCAGCGCTCCGAGCACCGCATCGACGTCACAGTCGATCGGGTCGCGTTGCAAGAGGAGCCGCCCGAGCGCGTGGCCCCAGATCTTGAATATCGGCAAGCGCATCGCACGTACGAGACGCTCGGTCATGTCGGCCCGACCGAGCTTGAAGCGATTGTGAATGCTCGCGATGATCACGTCGAACTGTTCGAGCACCGCGTCCGGGTAATCGAGGCTGCCATCGATCAAGATGTCAGACTCGGTACCTCGTAGGATGCGGATCTGGACGCGCTCTTGGACCTCTGCGATCTCGTCCCACTGCTCCTTGAGACGGTCGAGGTCGACTCCGCCTGCGTAGTGCGCGGCCGGCGAGTGATCGGTGATCGTGATGTATTCCATCCCGAGCGCTTCGGCCGCACGCGCCATCTCTTCGATGCTGTTCTTCCCGTCCGAATACAGCGTGTGGCAGTGAACCATGCCACGCACGTCGTTCGCATCGACGAGCTCGGAGAGCTCGCCGCTATCCGCTGCAGGCAGCCGCGCTGTCCCGCGCAGCTCGGGTGGAACGTAGTCGAATCCGAGTGCGCGATAGATCGCGGCTTCGTCCGCACTCGCGCTCGCGCGGTCACCTCCGGCGTCGCGCAGCCCGTCTGCATCGAGGCTCAACCCGCGCTCGCGCGCACGCGCGACGAGTGCGGCGCGGTGTTGCTCACTGCCGGTTGCCCAGAGCAGGGTTGCGCCCGCGTACTCGCTGTCGGCGAAATGAAGCTGCACCGGTACCCCTTCGGGCGTCGCAGCGGTGCCTCGTTCACGGTCCACGCGCATCAGGAGCGTCGAGCGCGCGAGCTGATCGAATAGTTCTTGTTTGCGCGCGCCGACGGCGACCCAGTCGAGCTCCGTCAGGACTTCCTGTGCGCGCCGCGCTGCGCCCGAGAGTACCAGTTGGTCGGCGTAACCGTGCCCGACGAGCTGCCGCTGTAGGCGGCGTGTGATCAGGAGCGCATCGGCGAGCAGCATACGCTTCGGTACTTCCGGCGCATGCTCGCGCGCCTCGATCGACTCGAGAAACCGACGTTCGGTCTTCTCGCCGAAACCCCGCAGCGTGCGGACGCGCTGGGCCAAACATGCATCGCGCAGCGCCTCGATCGTGTGAACCCCGAGCGCTTCGCGCAGCGCCTGCATGCGGCGTGGCGTGATTCCGGGGAGGCTGGCTAACTCGGCCGATCCTTCCGGAAACGTCGCGTGCAGCCGCGTGAGCAAGGAAGAGCTTCCGGTATTCCAGAGCTCGCTGATCTGGCGCGAAAGGCTGGGCCCGATGCCTTCGACCTCGGTGAGCTGCCCGTCGCGTACGAGCGACTCCAGCTCCTGTCCCAGGGTGACCACGATCGTGGCACCGCGAGCATAAGCACGGGCTTTGTGACTCTCGCCATTCAGCTGGAGCAGGCTCGCGATCTCCTCGAGAGCGAGCGCAATGCGTGCGGGGTCTTGCACTTGCTCAGCTTGGCGCGTGATGGGAAGGGTGCAAGGGGCGTCCGGGGTGCGCTGAGAAGGGATCGAGTCAGCTGGGAGCTGCAGCCGCCGCAGCCGGGCAGGTCTGATGTAAGATGACCCGAGCGGGCCACGGCTGAATCCCTGTTCCACCCGCGGAAGGTCCGATTGTGCGGCAGTTGGTGCGCCTCGTTTTATTCCGTTACCTGAGTGCAGCTCGTGGCCGCGTCCTTCTCACGATCCTGGGCATCGTCCTGGGCGTCGCCGTCGTATTTTCGGTCAGCCTCGTGAACGCGTCAGTGCTCGGGGCGTTCCGGCAGAGCATCGCGAACATCACCGGCAAAGCGAAGCTGAGTGTCGGTGCCGAGGTCGGAGTCGATGAGGAGCTGCTCGAACGCGTCCGTGCGATCCAGGGTGTCGATAGCGCGATCCCGATCATCGAGCTGACGGTTCGCGATGTCCGCGCGCACGTGCAGCTCGCGGTCTTGGCACTCGATACGCTGTCGGACCCATCCGCGCGCGGTTACGACGTCGCATCAACCGACGCACACATCGATGATGTCGTGTCGTTCTTGAACGATCCGCACGGTGTTCTGATCACACCTGTTTACGCCAAACGCACCGGCGTGAAAGTCGGCGACACGCTGCTTCTCGACACGCCGCAAGGTCGAACCGAGTTCAAGGTTCACGGCACGCTCGAACCGCGAGGCATCGCCACGGTCTACGGCGGCGACTTGTTGCTGATGGACGTCTACGCAGCCCAAGTCGCGTTCGAACGCGGTCGGCGCTTCGATCGCATCGATGTCATCCCTGCAAACGGCGTCAAACCCGATCAGCTTGCAAGTGCGATCGAGCGCGCACTCGACCACAAGGTTCCGGTGAGTCGGGCGGAGCGCCGCGCCGAGGAAGCCGAACGCTTGATCGCCGGCTATCGGCTCGCACTCTCGCTCGCATCGTTGGTCGCGCTCTTCGTCGGCGGATTCATCATCTACAACTCGCTCGCGATCGCGGTCGCGCAGCGTCGCAGAGACATCGGAATCCTGCGGGCGCTCGGCACGACCCGCGCGCAAGTGTTGCTCTTGTTCGTGGGCGAAGGACTCCTCATCGGCCTCGCCGGGTCGGCGCTCGGCCTGTGTGTTGGATTCCTGCTCGCACGCGCGTCGCTCGGCGCAGTCGCGGCTGCGGTTTCGTCACTCTACATGCCGATCAAGGTCGGAACAGTCGTCGTGACTGCCACGGACGTCAGCATCGCGTTGGGACTCGGTGTGTCCTCCGCTGTCTGCGCTGCCTTCGTTCCGGCGCGGCGCGCGTCGTCGATCGATCCAGTCAGTGCGATGCGCGGCACGATTCAGGCCGGAGACGTCGCGCTATCGCTCTCATTCACATCGCTTCAGGCCGCGTGTGCCACGTTGATCGTGACTGCACTCATGGCCATGGCTGCGCACATCTTTCAACAGATGTCGCTCGCGATTTTAGTCGCGTGCCTGATCTTGATCTCCGGCGTGTTCTTCGCCTCGCCGCTCGCGTCTCTCATCGGTCGGATCGCGCAGCGGTTCTCACTGCGTCTCGGTCCCGCAGCGTTGCTCGGTGCGGTCGCGTTCGCGCGCAATCGAGGTCGCAACACCGTCGCGATCGCAGCACTCGGACTCGCCCTCGCGAACGTCGTAAATGCGGATACGTTGATCGGCTCGATGAAAGCCGCGACTGACGCTTGGCTCGGTCGCTCGTTTCGCGCCGACGTCTTCGTGTTCGCTGGCACCGAAGTGCACGCGAAGTTCGAACATCCACTGCCCAGCTCGCTGCGAGGCGCCCTCGGAGCCATCCCGAACGTAGAGTTCGTCCAAGCGTTCCGAATGGCTCGCCGAACGTTCCAGGGCCAGCCGTTCTACTTAGTGTCAGAGGACTTCGAGGGCTATCGTCGGTACAACGAGCTCGCAGTCGTCGCGGGCGATCTGTCGCGAGCGCTGCCCGAGCTCGAAGCAGGAACTGGCATCGCTGCAAGTGAGACGTTCACGCGCAACTTCAAGCTGGGTCTCGGGGATTCTGTCACGCTCGACACGCCGGACGGTCCGAAGCCGTTTCGAATTGCGCTCGTCTACACCGACTATCGCGCCGACATCGGCATCTTGTTCACGACCCGTTCTGCCTATCAGCGCATCTTTCGAGACGATCTCGTCGACCTGTACAGCGTGTACGTGTCCGAGCACGCATCGGTGGAACAGGTGCGCGCACGGATCGCGCAGACCTTCGGCGCGCGATACGGGCTACTCGCGCTCGGCAGCGAGGAGTACAAGCGCGACCTCGTCGGTGTGATCGACCGCACGATGACACTTGCGCGCGCGACGGAGCTGGTCGCAGTCGTCGTCGCGGGCCTCGGGATCATCAATGCATTGTTCGTCGGAGTGCTCGACCGCCGCCGTGAGATCGGCGTGCTCAAAGCGCTCGGCGCCGATCGCAAACAAGTCGGTCGCATCGTTTTGGCGGAAGCTGTGTTGATCGCTTGCACGGCCGCAGTGCTCGGCACGCTGCTCGGAGTGGCGCTCTCGGCCTACATGGTGCTCGAAGCGCTGCGACTCGAAGTCGGTTGGCACATCGGGCTTCACTTGTCCGGCTGGGTCCTCGCTGAAGCGTTCTTGCTCGCCATCCCGATCGCAGTGCTCGCGGCGTGGTGGCCGATTCGCTGGGCGACTCGGCTCGAAGTCGTGGACGCGTTGCAGTACGAGTAGTTAGAGCGCGTAGCTGAGCCCGACGAACACCTGATCGGTCGTGTCGTACAGCGTGCCGAGTGCGATGTGCGGTGTCACGTCGAGCGGCGGTGGTGGCCCCTCGATGATGATCGACCCGAGCTCGATTTCGAAGCCGTCGAACAACTCGTAGGCGACACGTGGCGCGAGGATCACCGTGAATCCAGTCATCGCTAGGACGCCCAGACCAAGCCGCAAACCGAAGTCGGATTGCCACGCGGCTGCGGCGACTATACCCGCGATGTATCGGCCATTTTCGAGGAACATCCAGCTGCGATTCGCAGTGTTTGGAGTGGACATTGCGTACGCACCGAATCCCTCGAGCGTGCTCAGGAACTGGCTTCCGAGTACGTACTCGAGCCGCGCGCCGACCTGCACTACGTCGGTTGTGTCAGGTAGCGGTAAGGTGTCCGGGTAGGTCCCGGTGCCGAGCGTGTACAGCGTTCGATGCAGCATGTACGCGGCTTCGAAGCCCACCGAGAACGGCGAGAGATCCATCGACCCATCGAGCGCGAGCAGAGCAAACCGCCCGTAGTCGACGCGGATCGGTCGCGTCGCACGCTGGAAGCGTTCCGCGACTTCGACCGTTCTCGGGTCCCGGATATAGTCGATCGCTTCCTGCGAGAAGTAGAACGCCGGCAGGTGCTCGAGCGCCGTTGCGGCTGAAAACGACAGCTCGCCGAGAGCGCCGTGCAGAGTCGCGCGTAGCGCTGCTTGTTGAGACCTGAGGTTCGCTTCGGGCGCGAACGCCGCCAAGCCACTCTCGGCGAGGCGCTCGCGATCCGCCCGCGACAAGTTCGAAGCGAGGACGCTGCCATCCAAGCCGAGCGTCGAGAACCCGGCTGAGGCCTGCGCTTGAGTCAGGCGAAACAGCGCATAGTCGCTCTCACTCACCGAGAGAATGTGGGGTGTGAAGAACGGAACGTACAGCACGCGAAACGAGAGCGATCCCGTGGGGTCATAGTCGAGGCGCACACCGAGCTGTGCGACGTCGACGGCTTCCGGCACCGTTGCAGGCCCGTCGCGAAAGTCGCCGACCGAAAGCACGTCGATCGCGGAGACTAACTCGAAGCGTCCGAGGTGCACCGGCTGATAGCCGAGCTGGAGGTTCGCGCCCTCGGCGAGCTTGATATCGACGTAGCCGGCCGTCGGTGCAGCATCCAGCTCGACGCGTTGTGCCGTTTCGTCAGGCACGTCTTGGCTCAGAAACGAGATGTGATAGCGCGCGCGCATGCCGACCACGAAGCGCAGCCGCTCAGAGCGGCGAACCGTCGCCTCGAGTGTCGCGATCGTCGTGTTTTCCCACGTCTCCTCGCGCGGATCGCTGTGGAGATAGTCGAGTGATAGCCGACTATGCAAACCGAGCCGCGCCTCGCTCACGAACGCGGGCGCTTCAGTTGTGGTGACTCTCGGGGACGACGACGCCGACGGATGCTCCGACAACTCCGGGTCGTCGATGATCTGCTCGTCTTGCGCGCTGGCGCGGCCCGCAACCGCAAAGCTCAGCGCGCACGTGAACAGCAGACTTCGAGCGCGACTCGCCAAGTCAGAGATGCTCTAGCGCAGAAGGCGTGAACTGCGAGTCGGGCAGATCGTCGCGACGCTCGACCGAGTCGATGAAGATGTCGGTCGCATGGGACGCTTGCTCGTTTTGCATGCGTGCTTCGACCACCACGAGCTTCCCGTCGACATTCTTGATTCGACGTGTGTAGAGCGTCTTCGCGAGCTTGCCGGTGTGATCGTAGAACTTCGTGCGTAGCGCGATGAAGTCGCTCTGGCGAACCCAAGTCACGACTTTACCGTACGTGACTTTGAGACTCGGATCGATCGTGGACTCGATCACGTAGCAGCTTTCGCTGCCGACCTTCTCGTCTGCTCGCCGCGCGTGTTTCGCCTGCTTCGAGTCGACACCCTGCATGTCGGCGTAGGTGAAGTCGCTGCCCATGAAACTGGAATCGCGTTCGCGGCCGGCGATTCGCCGGGTGCGCTTGATGCCGGGCAAGTAGATGTACTGCTCCGAATCTTCCTTGCCGCGTTCCAGCATCAGAAAGGCGGTTCCAGCGACGTCGGCCGGCTGCAGGAAGCGGACGAGGCTCTGATACAAACCGTCTTTCTCGCGGCCGACGATCTCCATTCCGCGCTCGCGACTCTTTCCTTCAGAATCCGTCAGCACCATGCGCACGCGCGCGCGGCCCCCGTTCCACGTCAGCGCATCCGGCCGCACCGTACGCTCCGCAATCTGTTCAGCGGTCAGGCTGCCAGTGTCTGCGTGTGCGTAGCCGGCGAGAACACAGAGTGTCACTACCGAGATCAATAGCTCGAGATCGAAGTGCGCCTTCATGGTGTGTATTCAATCCGTTCGGCTACGAAGTTCATGTAGATCCAAAATCCATCCTCACCGGTCGGGCTGCTCACGAGATCGTGGTCTTGCTGCCTCACGTAGTCTCCGAGTGAGCTGCCTGCAGCAGGCGGGCCAGCTTCGTCAGGTAGAATGACCCGCATTGCTGCGGTGTTCGTCACGAAGCCCGCGATGAGACCGTTCACGAGCGCCGTCGCCGGTTGGCTTTGGTAGGTTGCGCTGACGCGAGCGCCGATCACTGGCACATCGACACCACCGAGATTGAACACGAGCTCTTCGCTGACTGAGCTAGCGAAGCAAGGTGCACTGGGTACGCTAATGCTGGGTTGATAGCCGGACGTCGTGCCTGGTAACGGCTCGAGGCAATTGCCGGTCGTGCGTGTCTCGATCTCCCATGTGGCTCGGACGCCTGAATCTAGGTCAGGCACACAGCGCAGCGGGGCGTTTGCGGCGCACTTGCCGTCCACGGACACGAGCGTGCTGCTCGCGGCAATTGCGCCGGACGACATCAGAAAGAGGATCGATAGATCTAGAAATCCGTCGTGATCCGCGTCCATGCTGATCTTGTCGGGAATCAAGATTTGATTGATCGACACGTTCAGCACCGGCCGCTCGGTGAGATCGCTGATTCCAGCGAAGAGATGCGGGTCACGTAGGTAAAGCTCAGTGATGCGAAACGCATCACTGACAGGTGGAGCCGGCGGGACCGTCACAGCGATATCGGCGCCGCTTCCGGCTGCAGTGCCCATCGGCGTGCTCGGCGTGGCGACAGCAGGCGCGCCCGCGATGTCCCCGCTGCCGCTACCAGCTGCAGCAGACGACGCACTGGTGCCTCCGCTAGGAGCTGCAGGCTGGTTCTTCGTAGGCCAGCCGGAGTCGGGCTGGCTCATCGAGACAGACGCGTCTTGTCCAGGAAATAAAGGGAAACCACTCCACGGGGTCGGCTCGGTGCCACACGCTGACCAGCAGAGTGCCGCGAGACCGAATAGGATCTTTTGTGAGCAGTCGCCCGCACATCGCGCGATCGACGCAGTGACGCTGCGATCCCATCGTCGATGGGAGGTTTCAGTTTCGACTGTTGTCATCTAGGTTGTGATGCATGAGCGCAGTCGTCGTTGCCGATTCTGTTCGTAAGACTTATCGGCGAGGAAATATCCAAGTCAGTGCAGTGTCAGGTGTATCGCTCTCGATCGAAGCCGGAGAGATGGTGGCGATGGTCGGCCCTTCCGGCTCAGGCAAATCGACGCTGCTCAACCTTTTGGGTGCGCTCGATCGTCCAGATTCCGGCGAAATCGTGATCGCAGGCACGGCATTGTCTACGCTTGATGACGCTGGCCGGACTCAGTTGCGGCGCGAAAAAGTTGGCCTGATTTTTCAATTCTTCAACCTGCTGCCGCTCCTGACTGCACGAGAGAACGTCGCGCTCCCGTTGCTGCTGTCAGGTGTGTCACTCGACGATGCGAACGAGCGAGCCGATGAGCTGCTCGCTTTAGTGGGCCTGGCGGCGAGGCGCGAGCACACGCCGGACGAGTTGAGTGGCGGTGAGATGCAACGCGTCGCGATCGCGCGTGCGCTGTCTGCGCGTCCACCGGTGTTGCTCGCGGACGAGCCGACCGGCAATCTCGACTCCAAGTCGGGTGTGGACGTGCTCGCACTGCTGAAGGCGGCCGCGCGCGATGCAGGTTGCGCAATCTTCATGGTCACACACGATCCGCGCGCGGCAGCGATCACCGATCGCGTGCTCGAATTCCGAGACGGGATGTTGGTCGGGCAGCACGTGCCGCGGACGGACCATCCGGTTCAGGTCGCAGCCGGTAGCTTCGCAGACGTGCACTGAGCCACTGGACAGCCACTGCGCCGGGCAGCGCCCAGGCGCCGTAGCTTCGCGCGGCAAGCTGGCCGGAATCGTGGGATCGGCGTCCTTGCGGCCAGCCGGGCCGGGGCTCAAGCTCTGGCTGGATGACCCCGAAACGTGTCGCCATCGTCGTTTATCCCGGCATTCAAAGCCTCGACCTCGCGGGGCCGTTCGAAGTGTTTGCCGGCGCGAACGAAGTACTCGAGCTCGCCGGGCAACCGCCCGCGTACGAAGTCCGCGTCGTCGCTAGTACGCGCGACCCGATCGCGACCGAGAGTGGACTCAGCATCGTCCCGCACCTCGAGATCGCGCGCTGGCGTGGGTCGATCGATACGCTCGTCGTCGCCGGGGGCTCGGGCTTCAAGCAAGCGGTCGAAGATCGGCCGTTGTTGCGCAGCATTGCGCGGCTCGCAAAAGGTGCGCGTCGCGTCGTGTCGGTGTGTAGCGGCGCATTTCTGCTCGCCGAGCTCGGCCTTCTCGATGGGCGACGTGCGACGACGCATTGGGGCCGTTGCGCCCAGCTCGCGCGCAGACATCCGAAAGTGAAGGTCGAGAATGAACCGATCTTCGTGCGAGACGGGAACGTCTACACCTCCGCGGGTGTCACCGCCGGCATCGATCTCGCGCTCGCGCTGGTCGAAGACGATCTCGGTCGCGACATCGCCCTTCAGATCGCGCGCGGTCTCGTGATGTTTCTGCGTCGGCCGGGCAACCAAGCCCAGTTCAGTGTGCAGCTGCGACTGCAACAAGCCGATCGCGAGCCGCTGCGCGAGGTCCAGCGATTCATTGCGGAGTATCCGGACAAAGATCTCGCGACTGATGCGCTCGCGCGCCGTGCAGCCATGAGCGTCAGGCACTTCACGCGTTGCTTCCGGCAGCAAGTCGGCGTGAGCCCCGCGCACTACGTCGAGACAGCGCGGCTCGAAGCGGCACGGCGCAGGCTCGTCGAGTCGCAGGACGGACTCGATCGAGTCGCCACGCTGTGCGGTTTCGGAAGCGCGGAGATCTTGCGTCGCGCGTTTCTGCGAAGACTCAACGTCACGCCCTCCGAATACCGAGTCCGGTTTCGTTCAGCTCACTGACCAGCTCACTGACAGGAGAAAGACATGTCCCAGCCCCAAACTCAAATCGCCATCTTGCTCTTCGAAGACTTCGACGTGATGGACGTCGGCGGGCCGTACGAGGTTCTACGCTGGCTCCCGAACTCGAAGGTCACGTTCGTCGCAACGAAGCGAGGGCCGATCAAGTCGGAAGGTGGCGGGGTGGCACTCGTCGCCGAGGCTGCGATCAGCGAGGTTCCGAACCCCGACGTCGTAATCGTACCGGGTGGTGCGGGCGAGCTTCAAGCGCGTGACAACCCCGAGATCATCAAGTGGCTCCAGCAGGCGCAGGCTGCAGGTAAGTGGACCGTGTCAGTGTGCACGGGTGCCTTGCTGCTGGGAGCGGCAGGCTTGTTGCGCGGCAAAAAGGCGACGACCTACTGGATGGCGATCGACGAGCTCGCGAAATTCGGAGCAACCGCGGTGCAGTCGCGTTACGTGTTCGACGGCAAGCTCGTGACCTCGGCGGGGGTGTCGGCAGGGATCGACATGGCGATAGCGCTCGCGGCGCAGCTGCGTTCAGCCGAGCTCGCGCAGGCGATTCAGTTGGGCATCGAATACGACCCGAAGCCGCCGTTCGACACTGGTTCGCCCGCGCGTGCGCCAGCAGCGATGGTGAAGCAGCTGCGCGAAATGTCGCGTTTCAAGCAGTCGGCGTAGCACTCGACCGTGAGGGGGCCTCGGCCCTCTCACGGTGGTGTTTGCCCAGCGCATCGTTGATCGCTCCACCCAATAACAACGTCCAGCCCGCGATGAACAACCAGAGCTGCAATACGATCGCCGCACCGAGGCCGCCGTACATACCGTCGTAACTTCCAAAATTGCTGACGTAGACACGGAACACAGACGACGCCAACAGCAGACCGAACGTCGCGCACAAGTTGCCGACCGTGAACAGTTTGAGCGGACCGGGTACGTCGGGTCCCCAGCGATACGTGATCGCAAACACCGCCAGCAAGAAAAGCAAGATCACGAGCCAACGAAACAGGGCGAAGGTCAGGCCCAAGAGAGGACTCCAACCGAGCTCGTGGGCGAGCCAGTCGTGCAAGACACCTCCGAAGATCACGAGGACGAAAGTCACGACCAACATCAGGAAAAACAACACCATCAGCCCCACGGAGACAAGTCGCGTCACCCAGAAAGAACGGTGCTCGGTCACGCCGTACGCCGCGTTCAGCTGCTGCATGACCGCATACATTCCACTCGAGCCCGACACGACCGCGAACACCAATCCGAAGGACAAGAGCCCGGTGTGCCGCTTGGACAAGATGTCCTGCATCGTGTTCTTGAACAGATCGGAGGCTGCGGGCGGCAGCACTTCCTGCAGCAGATCGAACATGGCTTGCTGCAGGCTCGGTACAGGCAGATAGCGCAGCGAGCTCAAGGCGAAGATTGCGGTCGGAAAGAGCGCGAGCATCGTCCAGAAGGCCAGGATCGCGGCGCCGTTCGAGAAGCGGTCGTCCAGGAACTCTTGCCAGACTTCCTTTCCGACCGCGCGAAACTTGTCACGGAGCTGACTACGCTGGCTACTCACGCGAGTGAGTATCCCACAACCTCAGGAATCGGCCGACGTCAGGCGCATCCCTTGGCTGTCACCGGTCTGGAGCAAGCTCGTCGCGAGCGCATTGAGCAGTTGCGCTTGTTTTTGATTGCGAGCGTGGGCCTCGTCGACACGCACGACCGCAACGCCCGCGAGTGTGCTCGTCGCGTCGATCGCGCAGCCGAGTGGCAGCAGCTCATAGCTGCCGCCGCTCGCTTGAACGAGCGAAGTCAACGCGTCGTCGTCGGGGAGATCGCCCGTGACCATGTCGTCCATCTCGTCGGCATCGTGCAGTTTCTCGCTCACGTAGTTGGAGACGCGTTCCGCGAGCTCGGGCGCCGGACTCTCGACGCCTTGCGAGGCGCGCAGCACCAGGCCCGCAGGCGTGATCAAGTACAAGTGGCCTACGCTGGCAGCATGCGCCGCACAGATCATCTTCAGCGCGAGCTGCGTGCGCTCGTCCGAGCCGCGGTGCTCGGCCATGCTGCGCGTGATCACGGTCATCAGCTGATCGCCACCGATCTCACTCGTGTCGGCGGCGAGCGCCTCGAACTCCTCGAGCGAAACCTTGGCGCGCAGTCCGGCTCGCGACGCTTCGTTCATCAACCGCTCGTATCGTGCAGCCAGCGAGTTGCGCGCTCCGTGACGGTATTCGCGCGCAGTGAGCTCGGAGAACCGCTCGAATGCGTCGGCGTCCGCGCTCCAAATCGCGATTCGCGCCCGCGCTTCGTAGGAGAGTCCCATTCGTAGCCCGGTCGAGCCGACTTGGTTTTGCTTCGCGATCAGCGCTTCCAGCCGCTCCGCTGCCGTCGCGATCCCGAGCTTGGCTTCGGCGAGCGCGAGTATCCGAACCAGATCGAACGCCACTGCCCGGACGCCTTTCGCATCGCATATGCGCAGAGCAGTGTGGGCAACGACGCGCGCTTCTTCATCGCGGCCGAGTCCGAGCAGCGACTCGGCCAGCCCGGCGTGCGCGCTGATCCACATCCCGAGGTTCGACGAGCCGCCTTCCGCGTCGAGGCGCGTGAGCTCGATGCAGGCTTCGAACTTTGCCTTTGCGGCATCGTAGTCTCCACGCACCTGATGAAAGCTCGCCTCGGCGACGAGCAAGTTGGAGATCCACGCCGGATAACGCGCTGCGACCCCGCGCATCTCTTCGATCACCTGGGAGATGCCGGCGAGGTCACGAGACTTCGCGTACGACGCCAGCTCGAGTGTCATGAGCGACTTGAACATCGACGGCGTGCGCATCTGCAACGACAGCACTTCAGCTTGACGGCGCAATCGTTCGGCCCCTTCGGCATCGCCCTGTTCGAGCCGAACGACCTTTCTCAAGTTGAGCGCGCTGACGCGTTGAAACGGATCAGCGTCCAAACGCGTGGCCCAGGAGTCCGCCGATTTGAGTCCGAGGTGCGCATCCATCAAACCGAGCGCGTGCGCGATCGCGTTGCTCATCGCGCCGACGAAGTGCTCTCCGGTGTCTACGGTGTCCTTGAGGCCGTCGAGCTTGTTCAACGTTTCAATCCAGCGCTCGCGTGCGAGCTCGTAGAGGCATTCGCAGTGGGCCAGCCTCGTTGCGGACGCGTTGTTCCAGATCGCGTCGAGCAGCGGCGATAGCGGCACGAACGGTTCGAGCGCGTCGGCCAGGCTGCGAATCAGCGCAGTGTCGAGTGTGCGTCCGCCGAGACCCATCGAAACCACGACGTATTCGCCGAGCAGGCGGATGGCCTCGTCGACTGGATATACGCGGTCGTGTTCGGGCGTTGCAAGGTAGCGCTCGTTCGCAACCGTCAACGCGCGCGTGAGCCGTTCACCTGGATTCGTGCTCTGCGTATCGGCGCGGTACAGAGTCAGTCCCGAGTCGTGCGCGAGTTGTTCGAACCATAGTTGCCGTGACTCGATGTCCGGGAGCGTATTTTGCAAGAGCGCGCCGAGGTACTGCCAGCGTCTGAGGTCGTATTGGTCGCGCGGACCGCGACCGAGCGCGCGCGAGGTCGCGATCGCGCGCGGATAACACCACATCATCTTGCTGGGGTTCTGATCGATCAACGCCAGGTAGTCGGCTTCTGACCGGCGAACGTCCTTCCGCTGGTCGAGGGCTTCGAGCCCTCGTTGATCGAGCCCACCGGCAAACGCGTGATGGATGACACCGATGCTCTGTTTCGCCGCGTACACCTCAGTGAGCGCGCAATGGCAGCGCCGCGTCTGTTCGGGATCGAGCTCGGCCAGAAACGCGGCCGCCCACATGCGATTGGCCAGCATATACACGGACCCATCGCGCACGATCGCTTGGGCGGTCAGCAGGTCGGACAACGCGAGATCGAAGTCTTGCGAGGTTACCTCGGGGGCGATCGCACGGTAGTCCTGGTCCGTGAGCGTCTCGTAGTACGCGAGCGCGTGTGCTTCGCCTAAAAAGCGCGCGTGCGGTGACATGCGGGCGATGCGCGCAGACATCGCAGCGGCTGCACTGCGCGGCAGATCATCGGCCGATAGGGCGCTCGGCAAGGTCCAGTTTCCCGATGCGTATCGGATCACACCTCGAGCGACGAGGTGTTCAGCCATCTCGAGCGATTGGCGAGGATTGCCGAGCGCGACGCGATGGATCTCGTTCGCGAGCATCGTCAGGTTCGCGACGTCGCCGAAGAGCGATCCGAACAGCTCTCGCGTTTGATCGCTCGTGAGCGGAGCGAGTGGCAGGACGCTGCAACGCCGCGACAGCGCGTTCAATGCATCGTCACCTGCGTCCGTAGTGTCTGCCGTGAGCGCGACCAAAATGCCGCCGCGCTTCGTTTTGTCGATCAGCTCGGCGAGCAGCGCCGCGGACGGCTGGTCGATCTTGTGCACGTCGTCGACTGCGATCAGCAACGGATGCGTGCGGCTCACGTTGAGCAGCCAGCGACGCATCGCACGTTGCACGCGTGCCGAATCGACACTGCGATCCGCGAAGTTCTGAAGTACCGGCTGCGCTCCAGGGATGTTGTCGTTGGCAGGTGCCGCTGCCGCGCTCACGAACAGCTCGGGGTACTCCGTGAGGGCGCTGCCGACTCCGAGGGCATTGAGCAAGTGACTGGCGAGTGCGCGTGCGATCGAGAAGGGCTCGCGTATGCCTGTGGCCGTCGCGCGCAGGACGGTGAAACCTCGCGTCTGCGCTTCGAGCGCGCAGGCATCGAGCAAGCGTGAGCGGCCTGCGCCTGGCGGGCCTTCGATCATCACGCCGCTCACACGCTGCAGACGCGACTCCCGCATCAACTCGCGGAGCCGTGCCAGCGCGTCCTCGCGCCCGACCAGCGTCGGTGTCGAGAGATACGCGCGCGAGACCGCCTCCGTTTCTTCGATCCGCAGTCCCGCACATGCCGCCAAGTGCTGCATCACGTCGAATGCGCTCGCGGGCCGCAACGATGGCTCGACGCTGATCAAGCTCAGGACCAAATCGTCGAGCGCGGCAGGAATGTCCGCGACGATCGCGGAAGGGCGCACTGGTTTGGCGCCCCACGCCGAGAGCAAGTCGGCAAACGATCGCGCAGAGTAGGGTAGCCGCGCGGTCAGTGCGTAGTAGAGCGTGACACCGAGCGAGTAGAGGTCGGTGCGCGCATCGAGCGCGAGCCGCTGCAGCGTTTCCGGAGCCGTGAACGCAGGCGTACCCACAACTTCTGCGCCGCCAGCGCTCATCGGTGCCATCGCACCGAAGTCGATCAGCTTTGCTTGGCCACCTTGCGTGCAACGGATGTTGCGAGGGCTGATGTCGCGATGGAGCAAACGTCGCGAGTGCAGTAGCGCTAGGGCGGAGCAGACGTCGAATACGATTCGGCTGGCCTCGCGCCAGCCCATCGGCGAGCGCTCGCGCAGATCGCCGCCGTCCAGGAGCTCCATCGTGTAGAACGGGCTGCCGTCCCTTTGGATCCCGTAGTCGTGCACTGCGATCACGTGCGGGTGACGCAACTGCATCAGCGTGTGGAACTCGCGCTCGAACAGCGCCGCGACGCTCAGGCGTTCCGGTGCGGCTGCATTCACGATCAGCTGCTTCAGCGCGACTTGCTGTCCGCGTGCGCGATCGGTCGCGCGATACACGCAAGCCATGCCACCACGGCCGAGCTCTTCGTGGATTTCGTAGCGTGCGGCAGGTGCGGCAGCACTGGGAGTTGTGGGCTTCGTGGCATCGGCTGGGCTCGTCATAGACCTCGGCGCGCGCGGCTGGTCTGCCTATGATACGGCGCGCGGGCGAGCGCACGAAGCGTTGCGCTCATTGGGTCAGCGAGGCCCACACTGCCCACCTCAACGCAAATGCTGCGCACGAGTGTGAGCGAGCGGCTCAGTGCTGCGAGCGGCACACGAGACACGGTTCGGGCATGTCACCGGTGCATTCCACGGGGTTGCAGACGCCGAGTACACCGGAAGACAAGACGCACTTCTCGTAGGCCTTGGTGCAGTGCGTCGGCGGATTCTTGTGAGCGCCGGCGTCGGGGCAAGCGCTGAGCAAAATAACCGACAACCAGACCACGCAGCGCGCCTTTTCCATGGTGCGAGAGTAGAGCATCGAACTCTCGCCAGCAGTCGCATTCATTCCTCGAAAGAGGGCTGCACGAACCAGACGCGCGGAACGAGGCCGGGTCCAGGAAGCGTCCAAGCGACCCGCAATCGATGTGGCCGCCCTCAACGCGCTGCGTAGTTCGCGAGCGTTGCTTCGCTCTCGAAGTAGTAGACGCGATTGGTTGCATCTCGCGCCATCACCGCGGTCGCCTTGTCGACGGGTTTGCCCGTGACGGGGTCGTTCGCCGTTCGCGCTTCCGGATTGCTGCCGAGGCGCGCTGCACAGTTCGCACAGCAACCTCGGTACGTCTTGCCCTCGACCTCGATCGGCACGTCCGCTTTCTCGCCGAGGTATCGGTTGCTCAACATGCACACGCCACCGTGATCGCTGATCCGCGTGAGCGCGCCGGCTGCAGCCGGGACCTCTGCAGCTGCTGGCTGCGCTGGCACGGGTTGCGCTGCTTGGGGCTCGTGCGCTTCGTGCAGGTGCTCTTCGTGGTGCTCGACTGCTGCGCGCGCCTCGCCGCTTGGAGCCGCAGGCGCCGCGCATGCGCCGGCCGACAACAGGGTCACGAACGCAACGCTCCAGGTCCACTGCATACGCGACCAGTATGGCCGATCTTGGACTGGCGCGCGACGTTCCAGATTCGGCCTCGCGGACCGAGATTCGCGGCTCGAAAATAAATCCGGGCGAGAATGTCGATCTCGGTCGCTCCGGTTTGACGACAGGATGAGGCACAGGCCGGCAGCGGCCTAAACAGCGAGGAAACGATGAAATTCTTGATGACGTATCAGGGCGTAGACCGGCAACCGAAGCCCGAGACGATGGCAGCGCTCGGCAAATTCGGGGAGGAGATGTCGAAGTCCGGCACGCTGCTCATGACCGGTGGGCTGGTGCGACCTTCGAAAGGCACGAAGATCACCTACGCGGGCGGCAAGTACACCGTCACGGACGGGCCGTTTCCCGAGACGAAAGAGTTGATCGACGGTTTCGCGTTGATCCGAGTGTCGTCGCAAGACGAGGCACTCGCGGTCGCAAAGCGCTTCATGGCGATCGCGGGCGAAGGCGAGGGGGAGGTCCTGCAAGTCTTCGATGCGGCGGACATTCCCGCACGTTGAACGCTTTGCGTTGTTAGCAGCGGAGAACGCGCGCGCATTCTTGGTTCCGGAGCCCACGATCTCGCAACACATCGTGCGGGCGAAGCGCACGCTCGCGGAGAAGCAAGTGCCGTTCGAGGTCCCGCGCGGCGCCGAGTTGAATCAGCGGCTCGCGTCGGTGCTCGAGGTCGTCTACCTGATCTTCAACGAAGGCTACTCGGCGACGGCCGGTGACGATCACATCCGGCCCGCCTTGTGCGAGGACGCGCTGCGGCTCGGGCGAATGTTGGCCGAGCTCGCACCGAACGAGCCCGAAGTGCACGGTTTGGTCGCGTTGATGGAGATCAATGCGTCGCGCGCGCCGGCGCGGACCGATGCGAGCGGCGAACCGATCTTGCTCCTCGCTCAAGATCGGTCGCGTTGGGATCCTTTGTTGATCAGTCGCGGTCTCGAGTGCGAGAGCGGATCTGTTGGCGAAGCTAGGTCGTAAACACGAGGCGCGAGAAGAGTTCTTACGTGCGGCCTCGCTCACGCAAAACCTGCGAATGCGTGAACGCTTGCTCGCGCGCGCCAATGAGTGCGAGTGACGGTGGTTCAGGCGTGCGAGCCGAACGACCTTGCACCCGCGCACACGAATCGCGTCAGGACTTCCAAGTAGTCGTCCTCGACCGTTGCGCCCTGGTGCACCATCCGCGTGACCAGCGGTGCACTCATGAACTCGACGAGCGCCCGCGTGTCAGTGCCGGGTGACAGGTCGCCGCGTTCGATCGCCCGATCGAAGATCTTCCGCCGCACCGAGCCGTAACGCTCGCGCAGCTGCGTCACGATTTCGTTTACTTCGGGCTGCGCTCGCTCGGCCATCACGATGCGAACGACTGCGCCGTGACGCGTGTCACGCAACCGATCTCGCATCTCGAACAGCGACGCGCGCACGTCACCCTCGAGCGTCCCCGTGTCGAACGAGCTCGGCGGCTCTTTCGCGTGCGTCAGCACCGCCGCTACGAGCTCGACCTTGGTCGGCCACCGCCGGTAAATCGTGGTCTTGTTCACCCCCGACCGGGCGGCGACGTCCTCGATTCGGAACGCTCCGTAGCCCACCCGACCCAGCTCCTCGAGGGCCGCGTCGAGGACGGCCTCCAGCACCCGGGCGCTGCGTCCGTGCACCCGCTTGCCTTCGGTCCTTCGCACTGAGATAGAGGGTCGGTTCATTGAAATGACTGGCTTTTTGTAGCCGACGCCGGCTCCGAGCGGCCCAGTCGCTCTCACATTTATGGCAACAGCCAGTTGCGTTCGTCAAGCCTCCGCTGCACAATGGCAACTGAGAGTTGCTTTTGTGGATGAGGGATTGGAAGAAGTCATGAACACCGGAAGAGCTGCCCGTTCGAGTGTCACGAAGATCGCCGCTGGCGAGGACGTCACCGGCCCGCAGCCGATAGCTTCAGTCGAGCCGACACCTGCACCCGCACCCGCGGCCGCCGCGGCTCCTGCTAAACCGAAGTCGAACCGCCGCGCGATC
>DASRXR010000465.1:0-15075 GCA_035687405.1 Polyangiales bacterium | reverse complement strand
TGATTCAATGCGTGCCCAGGCTGCGCTTCGGTCCACTCGAACAGCTGCCTGAGCAGCGCGAGCCACGACTCCAAGATGGCGGCCCGCGCGCGCATCGAGTCGTTCAACTTGCGATACAGCGGTGTTGGCACCCACTCGACTTGCCCGGTCGTGGACTTCCGCAGCCCGGGCAACGTGTGAAACCACCACCGAACCTGATGCTGCATCAAGGGATTGCGAGTCGCGTTGGCGACCGCCGTCCAATACAACGTCTCGAATTCTTCGAGCTGGCGCGCAGAGGGGTTATCGCCGAGGCCCGCGACGAGATCATCCAACTCGAGCAGCTCTTCGTCCGTGATGCGACGTGACGCGAGCACGAGCAGCGGCAACGCCGACAATGCGCGATTTTCGAGACCCGCGAGCGCGAGTGCATCGCCCGGTGTCGCCGCTTCCAGCTGCAACTGGATCAAACGCACATCGGCCGCTTGATTCGGATCGAGCACGATCGTCGGACTGCCCTGCCGCACACGCACGAGCTCGAGCTCCTCGAGCCGATGAATCGCTTGCCGCACGACGAGCGGTGAGACACCGAACTCGCGCGACAACGCGCGCTGAGTCGGCACCGGTTCACCCGGCTCGAGCTCACCCCGCAAAATGGCGCCGAGGAGCGCCTCGAAAACGCGATCGGCAACTCGTACTCGCGGCGGGCCCGCGAGTGGCACCACCTCATCCCCATCCGAGGAGAGTCCCTCGGTCCTCAGCCCACGGCTTACGGCGGGGATCGACGTCGATTGCACACGTTTCGCAGTCACCTGAAATTAACTCTGTCGGCCAGCTTGATGTATGCCGCTCTAGGAGACAAGCCGAGAATTGCGCATTACGGAACAACGGGTTAGACGCGTGCCGGTGTTCGGGGAACTCCAAGAGCGGTGGAAAGCCTTGGGCGGGCGACCGCGACTTGCAGCACTGGGGGTGACGGTCGTCAGCCTCCTGGGGGTCTACGCGTTCGCGCGATTCGTCGACGATATTTATGCGATCCGACTCTGGTTAGTCTGGAGACTCGCGGCACTCTGGTTCTGGACTCTTCTCTGGAACCTCGGCTGTCTGAGTTTCGGTCAGTTCTTACTGACGCGTGTACTCAAGCTGCGCGACGTGCCCGCGCTCGAGTCGGCCGTGCTCTCGATGGCGAGCGGCGTCGTGATGTTCGCGCTCGGAATGTACGCGGGGGGCGCGCTCGGCTGGTACACGACGTTCTTTGCGATCTCACTCACTCTCCTGATGACGGCGATCGGTGCGCGCGATCTTTGGCCCGTTGCAAAACAACTCTGGGCCGAGTGGCACGCCCCGGAAGAGCCACGCCTGCTCGCACGCTTGATCGGCGTCGCGGGAGTCGTGTGCGCCGGGATCGTGTACCTCGGCGTGCTGAGCCCCGATGCGCTCAACTACGACGCGACCTGGTCGCACGTCGTGATCGCGCAAGAATACGCGCGCGCCGGACGCATCATCCCGTTCCTCGCCGACTACAACCGCAACGTCCCGCATCTCGCGAGCTTGATCTACACGTGGGGCTACCTGCTTCCCGAGACGAAGGAAGCACTGCGCTGGATGTTCGTGCTGCACAGCGAATTCTCGCTCTGGCTGTGGACGCTCGCGGGCGTGGCTGCAGCGCTGCGCGCGATCCTGAACGACCCGTCGTTGCGGCGTGGTTGGGTCAGCTTCTTTTTGTTCCCGGTGATCTTCGTCTACGACCACAACCTCGGCGGCGCGTCGGATCACGTATGCGGGTTCTTCGCGATTCCGATCGCACTCGCGACCTTGCGAACGTGTGAGCGCTTCCAACCCGGTTGGGCCGCGTTACTCGCGCTCGTCAGCGCGGGCGCCGTGCTGACGAAGCTGCAAGCGCTGTTTTTAGTCTTGCCGGTCAGCCTAGTCCTCGCGTTCAACTGGCTGTTGCAGATGGCGCGGCAGATTCGCGCGCGACGTAGACACACCGAGCCGCCTCCGAGCTCGCTGCGCGATTTGTGGTGGGCGCCGGCGATCGTGATCGTGGTCGGACTCGGCACGTTTGCACCGCACGCGATCCGCGCGCTCGTGTTCTATAACAACCCGTTCTATCCGTTTCTGCAGGACGTGTTCCTGCGCAGCACGCCGACCGTCCCGAACGCGGCGTACTTGGTGACGCGCGCGCTCGCCGATCCGCTCTACCAACCGCAAGGCACGTTCGTCGAAAAGCTCTATCACGCCGCCGAGCTGTTCGTGACGTTCTCGTTCATTCCGCACTACTCGTTCACGAAAGAGATGCCGATCTTCGGATCGCTCTTCACCCTGCTCTTCCCGTGCATCGCGTTCATTCGCAACCCGCGCTTGTGGTTGTTCGGCGCGATCGCGGCGGGCTCGGTGCTCGTGTGGGGCATGATCTACAACGTCGATCGCAACTTGCAGGCGTTCTTTCCCGTGCTCGTGTGCGTGACGGGCGCGATCGTCGTCGCGTGCTGGCGCATGGGCGTTTGGGCGCGAATCGGCATTCTGCCTCTCGTCGGGTTCCAGCTCTTCTGGGGCGGCGACGCGCTCTTCTTCAGCCAGCAAGAGCGCCTGAATCAGGCGATGGACCTGATCAAGTCGGGATACGAAGGCAACGCCCACAAGCGTTTCTCCGACTATCGCGCTTGGCACTTGAACGCGTCAAAGGCGCTACCGCCGGATGCGCGCGTGCTCCTGCACTCCGAGCTCACGAGCCTCGGAATCAAGCGGGAAGTGCTGCTCGACATGACGGGCTTTCAAGGTCTGATCCACTACAACCATCTTCAGACGCCGCTCGAGCTGTACAAGTACTTCCGAACGTTCGGGATCACGCACCTGATCGACTTGCCGGACGGCACCGCAGCACCCACCTCGCAAGAAGAGGTTTTGTGGGACACGTTCGTCACGAAGTACGCCGTGCCCGTGCAGGACATCGGTGCGCTGCGGATCACGCGGATGCCGGATGTGCCGCCGCCAGAAGCTGCACCCTTCCGCGTCATCAGTATCGGACAACGGGGCTATGCCGATGGTCTCTATCCGATCACCGCGCTCAATACGATTCGGTTCTTACCGGAGTGGGAACGCCGCTACGCTGCGCCGGAGGAGCCGCTCGCAGAGGACAAAAGGCGTTGGCACGAGCAAGTCATCAAAGCCGATGCGGTGATCGTGCAGAGGGGCACGCACATCGTGAACCCGCTGAAGACCATGCTCCGCGAGCAGTTCACGATCGTGCGGAACCTTCGTGGAGACTTCACCGTGTATGCGAAGAAGCCACCGGAGCCGCCTCCGCCGCCCGTCGCGCCGCCTGATTTGCAGCAGACGCCGCCCTGACTAACCGCAAGCGAGGATCTTCACGCGGGCGTCCGGTTGGCTCTCAAATGCTCCAGCAGTCGCCTCGATCTGCGAGAGCGTGTCCATTGCAGACGAGCAGTAGTAGCCGTACTTCGACCGCACCCGCTCCGAGGCTTGCTGCATCGCCTTGCGGCTGCGCTCGAGAAACTCCGGCACTGGATACGACTCACCAGTCTTGAAGTGTGCGTGCACTGCAGTCGACGGCGAGTAGTACTCGGCCGTTTTCGCATCCGGCCATTGAACTCGAAAGTGAACTTCAGGCATGGGCAGTCTCCAGAACTCCGAAACCCATCAGCGACTCGCTCGATAGGTCCCAATAACAAACAGCCGCGCCCTCGTACGCAACCTCGAGCGCGCGCGAATCGTCGACGGTCGCGATCGCGGCCGCGCTGACGCCCACGGCTGCAAAGCGCGCAGTGACTTCGGCCAGATCGTGCGGCTCGACCGCCAACAAGTAGCCGAAGCTCGGAAAGCACTCGAGCCAACGCTTTGGCTCGGCTTCAGCACAGGCCGGCGCAGGCACCGCCGCAAGGTCGAGGCGAGCACCACAGCCCGAAGTCTCGAGGAGCATCAGCAAGGTCCCGACGAGCCCGGCCATGCTGATGTCTTTGCCGGCGGCGGTGAGGCCCGCCTCCGCCAGCTGCGGCAACACTTCGAGCCGCGCGCGGGCGAGCTTCGCATCACCACCGGTGAGCCCGTCGAAGTGCGGCCGGTCGCCGCGATACTTTCCACCGAGATCGATGCAAGCGACGATCTGCTGGCCCGGACGCGCATCGAAGCTCGTGATGAGCCGCTGCGCTTTGCCGAGCACGGCCGCACTCAAACATGCTCCGCCGGCACTCCGGCCGGTGTGGCCGCCGACGATCGGTACACCGAACAGCTCCGCCCCGGCCTGCAATCCTTCGAGCACACGCTCGGTATGTGTGGCCGAGTCGCTCGCGAGCAGCACATCCACGATCGCGCGCGACCTGCCGCCCATGGCTGCAATGTCGCTCACGTTCGTGAGCACGGCGCACAGCCCGGCAAACCACGGCTCGGCATCGACGAAGCTCGGCTGCATGCCTTCGGCCGCGAGCAGGGTGTACCCACCGTCGACATCGGGCAGGGCCGCCGCGTCGTCTCCGTTCAAGATCCCCGCCGGGTTGCGACCAAACGCGCGCGCCGCCGGTTGAATCTCGCGCTTACCAGCGAGGCCCCGCGCTTCGCGCAACGCAGCCATCAGCGGCCGAAACGTATGCGGCGCTAGCTTCACGCGGCTTGCCCTTGCGTCTGGAGACGCGGCCCGGATCGAGTCCGAACAGTGCGAGCGCCGAAAGCTGCGAGATCCGCCTGCATCAGCACGTGCGGCCTACCCCAGAGCTCGAGCTCGTTCAGCACGCGAAAGTGCTGCCGGCCGAAATACGTCGCGTTTTCGGCGAGCACGTGGGCGAGAAACCGCTCGCAGCCCTGCGCTGCAGCAGTTCTGACCGCGCAGGCGATCAGCCCGGAGCCCACTTGCGGTCGCGCCCGGTATTCGCGCACGACGCCGAGTCGCCCGCCGTACCAAATGCCGGCATCAGCCGGATAGATGCGCACGACACCGACGACCGCTTCCGGGTTTCCCGCCGAGTGCGAGACCGCGACGATCGGCACTGCGCGCAGATCGTGCGGATCGCGTTCGTTCGCCGGCCCGGCGAAGATGTTGAGCTCAGCGCAAAAGATCTCGCGCCGCAGTTGCCAGTACGCGTCGATCTCCCAGGCCTCGCGCGCGACGCCGTGCGCGATCAACGGGCTCACGTATGCGCGCACCGGCGCTCCAAACGGACGCGTGATTTCAAGCACGGGCCACCTCCGCACTGCGAAGCGTCGAGCAAGCTCCGCAACGCCCACAGCCAGCGGCGATGTCGGAGCTAGCGAGCCCATGGCGCGACAGACTCTGGGCGACTCTCGGCAACAGGCTCGCCATCATTGCCGCTGATGGCGGCGAGTGGCTCTCGAGCGGCGTGCCTGCGATCGGCACGAACGGCACGACAAACGGATACACACCGAGCTCCGCGACCTGCTCGCAGAGCGACGCGATCGCGTCTTCGGTGTCGCCGAGCCCGGCGAGGATGTAGGTCGTGACTTGGCCGCGACCGAACACCGCGACTGCAGCTTCGAACGCTTCGAGGTAGACCGACACCGGAATCTCGGCCTTACCCGGCATGATGCGCTTGCGCACGGGCTCGCTGACCGCTTCGAGGTGCATCCCGAGCGTCGCGACACCTGCATCGTGTAAACGTCGAAACCAACCGAAGTCCGCCGGCGGCTCGCACTGCGCTTGGACCGGAAGGTTCACCGCATCACGAATTGCCGCCGTCGCGAGCGCGAGCTTCTCTGCGCCGCGATCCGACGTCGGCGGCGTACCGGTCGTCAGCACCGCGTGTTTCACGCCGTCTAGCTCCACCGCGACGCGCGCGACTTCCGCGAGCTGCTCGGGCGTCTTCTCCAGAATCGTCGCACCACTCGCGAGCGACTGACCGATCGCACAAAACTGACAGCTCTTCGCGCGATTGCCGTACCGCACACACTTTTGCAGGAGTGTGCTCGCGAGCACGTCGGTCGAATGCAATGCCGCGATCTTCCAGTACGGAATCCCCTCGGCGGTGCTGCGCTCGTAAAACCGCGGCACCGGCGCAACCTCGATCGGCAAGAGGGCCTGACCGTCGCGAAACAACGCCGGCGTCTCGCCGAGTGCACCGCGCACTTCGAATCGCGAAGTCGTCGCCGGTGCCGTGTGAATCGGCACCATCACGACCTTGCCCCCGAGCTTCACGGCTTTGTGATCCGACGGCCCCGCGCCACCCCGGCGGTGGAGACCGAAACCTCCCTCCGCCGACCAGCGCATGCCCGCGGTCTGCAACTCCGTCAACAGCTCGAACAGATCAACTGTTGGCGGCTCCAAAACTCGCAGCCGGACCATAACTACCTCCATCAGGTTGCAGACCGTCTTCGGATCGCGGGCGGATTGCAGCTATCGGCTGCAGGGTTTCTCGGAGCGGTGTCTTCACCCCCGAGTCGAGCGCGAGCGACAACAGCTCGGGCCGCGCGTAGTGACCCACGCTGTCCATCATGCGTTTGCGCTTCGTTATCAGGTCGAAGTCGAGCTCGGCGTAGACGATGCCTTCACCTTCGGTCAGCGGCTCACACAGCAGCTTTCCCTCGGGCGACACGATCGCCGTATGACACCCACCCCGCAGCGCGCTTTCGAGCCCGCTGCCTTTCGCAATCTTCGCGACTTGCGACTCGTCGAGCCAACCTGTCGCGTTGACGACGAAGCAACCGCTCTCGAGCGCGTGATGCCGAATCGTGACTGCGATCTGATCGGCAAAGATCTGACCGACGAGCGATCCAGGGAACATCGCGGCGTGGATCTGCTCGTGGTCGGCCATGAGCGCATAACGCGCGAGAGGGTTGTAGTGCTCCCAACACGCGAGCGCACCCACGCGGCCGGCGCGCGTATCCACCGCGTGGAGCCCCGAGCCGTCACCTTGCCCCCACAACATGCGCTCGTGATAAGTCGGCGTGATCTTGCGACGCTTCAGCACGAGCGTGCCATCCGCGTCGAAGATCAGCTGCGCATTGTACAAACTTCCGTGATCGCGTTCGTTCACACCCAAGACGACCACGCAGCCCGCAGCGCGCGCCGCCGCCGCGACCTGATCGGTGGTCTCGGACGGAACGGTCACCGACTCCTCGTACAACTCCAGATGTTCGGCCCCAGCGCTGACCGGTGGCCGGATGAACGAGAAGTACGGGTAGTAAGGCACCACCGTCTCGGGAAAAACGATGAACCCTGCGCCGCGTTTGCCTGCGGTGTAGATCGCTTCGCAGACTTTGGCTGTCGTTTCGCTGCGGCTACCGAGCACCGGGCTCAGTTGCACTGCCGCTGCGAGCAGCGTGGACTTGGGCATGACACTCGCTCACATGGTCCAGGTGTTGATGATGAACGCGTTGTCTCTGCGGTGAAGCAGAATCAGATCCAACACGTCGAGCGGATTGATCGGGCGGATGCCTTCGATCAGCGATGCTTCGCCATGGCCGTACAACGCCTGCAGCGCAAAGCGGCAGGCGTAGACCTTGCCGCCTTCCTTCATGTACTTGATCAACTGGTTGTTCATCGCCATGTGGCCGGGGAACGCTTCGTCGCCGAGTTTTGGGAAGCCACGTTGCACACCCAATGTGACGCCCGGGCCGTAGAGCAGCACGCTCGTATCGAAACCCTTGCGTAACAGGCGCGTCGCCTGAAGCAGATTCACGAGACCGATCGAGCCTTCGAATGCGACCGTGTGGAACGTGACCAGCGCCTTTTCTCCGGGCTGGGCTTTGACGTCCTCGAAGACCTTCTCCTCGTAATCGACGAGATAGTCTCCAGTCTTGTGAGCGGGCAGATTTACTTTCGGCATGCGATTTCCTCCGTAGCGTGTCGTTCGAACACACCACTATGCGAAGGCCGTGCCGCGTTGCTGCTGAGGGCTGCAAGCCGCGCGTTCTGCGCGAATGCGGCTCGTTCATGTCGAGTCGCAATCGCGCTGTTACACACCCGACATCACGAAAAGCTGCGCGAGCCAAATCTTTCGGAGTGACTCACGGATTTCTGAGAGCTGCGCGTTCGATCCCGAGCGTCTTCATCTGATAGGCGAGCGTGCTCGGCTTCATCCCGAGGAGGCGCGCCGCACCTTGATCGCCTGCGATCTTCCAGGCGCACTTCTCGAGCGCGGCGAGAATGTTCTTCTTCTCGAGCTCGCGGAAGTGCGCGATCGGAATCACGTCGGGGCCGCCGTCGGCCGCCTGCTCCGCAGGCACGGCATCGGCAACGACTGCGGGCGGCGGAGTGCTCGTGCGGCCGGAGCGGCGCGTCAACGAAAGCTCGAGCGGCCCACCTTCGCTGCGTTGCAGTACGACGGCGCGCTCCACGATGTTCTGAAGCTCTCGAATATTGCCGGGAAAGTCGTACTCGAGCAGCGCGCGCTCGGTTTCGGGCGTGAGCGGCGGTGGATCGGCGCTGAACTTCTGCGCGGCCGCGCGCAGCACTTCCCGCGCGAGTGGGATGATGTCCTCACGGCGCTCGCGCAGCGGCGGAACCTCGAGTGGAAACACACCGAGGCGATAGAACAGGTCGAGCCGAAAGCGGCCGCGTTCCACTTCCTGTTCCAGATCGCGGTTCGTCGCGGCGATCACACGAATGTCGACGTGGCGCGTGCGGTCGTCACCGACCGGCTCGAACGCGCGCTCTTGGAGCGCACGCAGCAGCTTGCCCTGCAGCTCGAGTGGGATCTCTCCGACTTCATCTAGAAACAAGCTTCCGTTGTGTGCGAGCTGAAAGCGCCCTTCGCGGTTGCGCGACGCTCCACTGAATGCGCCACGCACGTGGCCGAAGAACTCGCTCTCGAATAACTCGCGCGGGATCGACGCACAGTTGACCTTCACGAGCGGGCCATCTGCACGCCCGCTCATGTCGTGAATCGCAGACGCGATCAGCTCCTTGCCGACGCCGCTCTCACCGGTGATCAGCACGCTCGACTCGGTGCGCGCGACCGCACGCACCTGTCGCATCAGCTGCTTCATGCTGTGGCTCTCGACGACCATCTCGCCCGGGTGCAACGCGTCGCGCACGGCTTCTCGGAGGTAGTCGCGCTCGCGTTGGAGCCGGTTTTTCAGGTCTTCGATTTCCTGAAACGCGCGTGCGTTCGCGATCGCCACCGCAGCGTGATCGGCAAACACCCGAAGCCAGCCGAGCTCGCGCCGCTCGATGCGGCGCCGGCTGAACACGGCGACGACGCCTAACACTTCGCCCTTGAAACAAAGGGGCTGCCCGGCGAATGACTGGATCTGCTCGGCTTCGGCCCAATCGCGCTGGAGCAACCAGTCCCCGGAGCCACGCTGCAATAGGAGCGGTGCGCTCGTCGACGCGATACGGCCGATCTTTCCGAAGTCGACGCGCACCTTCGCGTGCCCGCCTTCGATGTTGTTCCAGATGATGCTCGGATCGACGATCGAGCCGCCGACGCTCGCTTTCAGCCCCAAATAGGCTTGGCCCTCGGCGTCGCGCTCGATCAGCCACACGCGCGCAAGGGCGACGCCTTCGTTCAACCCGAGCCCTTCGACCATCTCACGCAGAACCGTGTCGGGCGAACGTGCTTGCGCTACCGACAGCGCGAGAGATTGCAGCATTTCGATCTGCATCGAAGATTCAGTCGCAGGATCTTGTGTTTTGTAGCAGCAGTTTTTGCGAGGGATGTTTCTGAGAAGTATCTTCGGGCGTTTTACAAAGCTCGGCGGCGACGATCGTCCCGGATTTTCGTTGCAGCCACTCGCGGCATGCTTCTTGGATTAGGCGCCGGGCATGTCCGCACTACACAAAAAACTCAGCCTCGGTCACATCCCGGTGGTCATCGTCGGCGGAGGCCAAGCCGGCCTGTCGATGAGCTACTGCCTCACCCAGCGCAACATCCAGCACGTCGTTCTCGAACGAAACCGGATCGCGCACGCCTGGCGCTCGCAGCGTTGGGATTCGTTTTGCCTCGTCACTCCCAACTGGCAGTGCCGCTTGCCCGGTCACCCGTACAGCGGGTCCGATCCGGAAGGCTTCATGGTCAAAGGCCAAATCGTGAAGTACCTCGATGACTACGTCGCGTCGTTCTCGCCGCCGGTTCGCGAAGGGGTGGAAGTGCAACGCGTGAAGTCGGGGACCCGCTCGCGCTTCGAGGTCGAGACTTCCGAAGGTACGTGGCTCGCCGATCAAGTGGTCATCGCTGCCGGCGGCTACCACAAGCCGAAGTTGCCGCCGCTCGCAGCTGCACTCGATCCCGACGTCGTGCAGCTGAACGCTGCGACCTACAAGAACGCGAAGAGCTTGCCGGACGGCGCCGTGATGGTCGTCGGCAGCGGGCAATCCGGTTGTCAGATCGCGGAGGACCTCCACCTCGAAGGCAAGCAAGTTCACTTGTGCCTCGGGAGTGCGCCGCGCGTCGCACGCCGCTATCGCGGTCGCGACGTGGTGTATTGGCTCGAGCAACTCGGCCACTACGACATGCCGATCGATCGCCATCCGGATGGGGCAGCGGTCCGCCGCAAACCGAATCACTACGTCACTGGGCGCGATGGCGGACGCGACATCGATCTTCGCAAGTTCGCGAGCGAAGGGATGCAGCTCCACGGACGCTTGCTGAACATCGACGAGTCGGCGTTCGAGTTCGGAGACGATCTGGCGAAGAACTTGGATCGCGCGGATGCGACCGACGATCGGATCAAGAACACGATCGACGACTACATCGCACGCTCCGGAATCGATGCACCGCAAGAAGCGCGTTACGTGCCGGTGTGGAAGCCGGAGAAGCACGAAGCTCGGATGAGCAAGCGCGATGCGGGCATCAGCGCCGTGGTTTGGGCGATGGGCTTTTCGCTCGACTACCGGTTCATCGAGTTTTCGGTGTTCGATCCGAGCGGCTATCCGGACCATTCGCGTGGCGTCACGCGTGAGCCGGGACTCTACTTTCTAGGCCTGCCGTGGTTGTACACGTGGGGCTCGGGTCGCTTCTGTGGTGTCGGAAACGACGCCGAACACCTCGCGAGCTGGATTGCAGGTGCGCCAGGTGTAGCGATTACCGCGTGATCTGCAAAATGCGTGGCGTGCTGCCACGCTTTTGCCAGTGCGCGAAGCCGCATTGCGCACACGCGCTGGACCTCGGTTGCCTAAGTGGGCTGACGTTTTGCACAATGCCTCGCGGGAGGGCCCGCGCGAGGCCTAGCAGCAAAATGTCCGAGCTCACGCCAAAGTGGCTCCTCGCTGGAGCGAACCTTCGCGCCTTCACTGCGCTCGGTGCGATTGCGCTCTGGGGTTGTGCACCACAGCTGCCGGTCGGGCGGTTCCGTTGCTCCACAGATGCTGATTGCCCTGAAGGTTGGAGCTGCGCGCTGAACGCGGACGGAGCGAAGCGTTGTTATCCGGAAGGCAGCGACTTCAACGCGATCCGGAATCGTGATGGCTCGATGTCGAACTCGCCCGATGCGGGCGAGTCGATCGAGAGCGGCACGTCGGATCTGGATGGGTCCTCTGGCACGGGCGGTTCTCCCGTGATGAAGCCCAAGCCTGTCGCGGGTAGCGGCGGTGCTTCGGGAGCGCCTGCGGCTGGGAGCGGCGGCGGAGTCGCCGGTGCGCCCGCAGCGGGCAGCGGCGGTACGGCTGGTGCTGAGGCCGGCGCGGGTGGGACGACAAACCCTCCGACGAATCCCGACTGCACACCCGATGCAGCGGATGCAACTCACGGCGTGTTCGTCTCGCTGAACGGATCAGCGAGCGCAACCTGCGGCTCGGCTTCCGATCCGTGCTCGACGATTCTGCAAGCGATGGATCGCGCGAGCGAGCTCGCCCGCACCCTGATCTATTTGGACAGCGGCACGTACCCGGAGCCGCTGACCCTGCGGGCAGGCCTCACGATTCGCGGCGGCTACGAGCGCAGTGGCGATACTTGGATGCGCAGCTGCGACAACAATCGCGCGACGCGTTCGCAGCTCGAGTCGTCGACTGAAGTCGGCGTGTGGGCCGAATACAACGGCGTTGCAGAGCTCGAGACACTGACTGTCTCGACGATGGCCCAAGTGCCGGGGGGTCATTCGACGTACGGAGTCTTTGCACGCGGCGCAACGACGCAGCTCACGTTGCGTGACGTCGAGGTGCATGCCGCTTCGGGCGGCGATGGCCAGACCGGTAACTCCGGCGCGACCCCTGCACCGCGGAGCGGCACGTGTGCGACCGCGGGCGACGGGGCGAACGGCGTGAGCGACGGCGCACCTGGCACCGGGGCAGGCACCGGTACGATCGACAGCAGTGGCTACGTGCCTGGCGATGGTTCTCCGGGGGCGCAGGGCCAACCCGGACACAACGGCACGATGCTTCAGCCGACTTGCCGTGCGTGTTTCGAGGGCTGCGACACGACGACCTGCACGGGCGTCACGCCCACGGGAGCGCAGTCGTGTGGCACGCCCGGGCTGCCGGGGTGCGGCGGCGCAGCTGCAGCTGGTGGCGGCGGCGGCGGCGGGGGTGGTTCGAGCTTCGGCCTGTTCGTCTGGGCGGCGCGGGTCACGGTCATCGGCGGTCTGTTCAGGACCGGCAACGGCGGCCGCGGTGGTGTCGGAGGCAATCCTGGGAACGGTGGCATCGGGAGCGACGGCAGCGCGGGTGTGAACGGCCCGGCGTGCACGATGTGCATCACGACGAAGGGCACCGGTCCGATCATTCCGCCGCCTCCGAGCCCGGATACGGATACCGAGGTGCAGGCAGCAGAGATTGCGGCAGCGGGCAATGTAGCGGTACGCCCGATATTGGACGGCGGCATCGTCATCCCCATCAGTTGCATCGCGGGTATGGGCAGCGGCATTGGCCCAGCGGGTGGTCGCGGTGGTGCAGGCAGCCGAGGCGGCCCGGGCGGTGGTGGTGCGGGTGGAAGCAGCTACGGCGTCTGGGCCGGTGGTCAGGCGTCGATGAACGTCTCGCCGAGCACGAAGATCGAGATTGGCGAAGCAGGTGTCAGCCAATCGAGCGGTGCCAAGGGCGAGTCGATGACGACGAAGTTCAATCAGTAGTGCTCTGAAACTCGCGCTTCAGCTCTGTCCGTACACCGCGAGCGGCTCGGGCGCTTTCGCGAGCAAGTCGGCTACCACGTCGCCGAGTTCCGCTGGATCCCAGCGGGCTCCCTTGTCGACGCTCGGACCGGGTCGCTGCCCCGGGTACAAGCACAACTCTCCACCTTTGATCTCGAACACGCGGCCCGTGACGTGCGCTGACGCGCGGCTTCCGAGCCAGACCACGAGCGGTGAGATGTTACTCGCGTCCATCACATCGAAGCCCTGCTCCGGCTTTTTCATCATCTCGGCGAACGTGTCTTCGGTCATGCGCGTTCGAGCGGCCGGTGCGATGGCGTTGGCGGTGATGCCGTAGCGGCGTAGCTCCGCGGCTTGCACGAGCGTGAGTGCGAGGATGCCGGCCTTCGCAGCCGCATACGCGCTTTGTCCGATGCTTCCGAGCAACCCGGCGCCCGAGCTGGTGTTGAGAATGCGCGCATCGACAGCGTCGCCGGCTTTCGCACGCTCGCGCCAGTAGCCGCAGGCGTGCCGGGTCACGCAGAAATGGCCTTTGAGGTGGACGCGCAGCACGGCATCCCACTCGGCTTCACTGGTGTTTGCGAACATGCGATCGCGCACGAAGCCCGCGTTGTTCACGACAACGTCGAGCCTTCCGAATGCGTCGATGGCGGTGGCGACGATGCGCCCGGCGGCCGCGAAGTCGGCGACATCGTCGGCGCTCGCGACGGCACGCCCGCCCGAGCTGCGGATCAGCGCGGCGACCTCCTCGGCAGGCTGACTCGCCGTCTGCTCTCCCGCGAGCGATGTACCGAGATCATTCACGACTACGGCTGCACCTTCGCGCGCGAAGGCCAGCGCGTGCTCGCGGCCGATGCCCCGGCCTGCGCCCGTCACGATCACGACTCGACCCGCGCAGAGCTTACTCATGCGGCGGAGCCTACCCAAAGAACGTCAAACATAGAACACGTTCTATTTTTGATGATGACGCTAGAGCCGACCGCGCAGCGTGACTGCTCCCGGCCCGACCTGGAGCGACACAGCCTGCTCTTCGGACGGCCACAGCTGCCACGCCAGGCTTGCCGCGAGACCAGCGACGCCCACACCCAACATCACACCACCGGCGGTCTGCAGCGGCACCGCACGCTCGTTCGCGCTCTTCTTGTTCGGCCACGAGCCGCCGTCTCGCGTCGTCTCGACCGCAGCCTTGTCCGACAAGCCCAGGCCTAGGAGCACGCCGCCAGTAGCTGCAACGGCGACCGAGCCGCCGATCGCGAGCCACGGGAGCAGCGAATCCGACCCTGAATCGGATTCGGGCGCCGGCTCGGCCTCCACCTCCATCAAGGCCAGCTTCGGCTGCGGTTCCGCAGCTTCAGGCGCGGCGACCACGGGCGCGGCGGCTCGCTGGGGCACAGGTACCGATGCCGCCGCGACGGCGCCCGACTTCGGCTTCAACACGAAGTGCAGCTGCCGTTCGCTGCCGCCTTCTGTGTTCACGCGACGTTGCACCGTCGTGTAACCGGCGGCGATCGCAGAAAGTTCGTGCTCACCCGGGTCGAGCAGCGTGCTGCCGTCGGCAGCGAGCTTCACGGGCTTGCCGTCCACGAACAGCTCAGCGTTCTTCGGGGCGAGCTCGACCTCGGCACGCATCACGAATTGGCGCGATTGCTCGATCAGCTTCGTCGCAGCCGAACGCATGTCTGGCGTCAGGGGTTGCACGCCGCTCTGCAGTGATTGCCCGAGGAAATCGATGGCCTCGACGTAGTTGCGCGACTCGTAACAAGCGAGCCCGATGCCACGCAGCGTGCGCGCACTGGGTTTGCGCGCGTGCGCCTCGCGAAAGAACACCTTCGCTTCGGTCCAGTGACCGAGGTTGAACTCCTGCAGCGCGCGACCGATCGCCTCGTGGTAGGCGGCATCGTTTGCACGAGTTTGCGCAGTTTGGGCCTCGGCGCTGGCAGTCCCAAGAATGAGCCAACTGGCGAGCAGCGCTGCGGCGAAGGTTCGAATGCGCATGCGACGCCGACGATATCGCGGTTTGGGTCTGCTTTCAGCTCCCCTCCCCGGGTGGTAAGCCCGTGTCAGTCGCGACGGCGCAGCGGGCTAAGAGTGAAGCTGTTGCGC
>DASRXR010000464.1:0-12802 GCA_035687405.1 Polyangiales bacterium | reverse complement strand
CGCCCATCTGCTGTTGCGTGCTCCATTCGTTGTGCATGCGTTGATGTTCGCCCGCTCGGCTCTTGGCTCGAAGAGCGTTCATCCTCGTCGCGCCGTCTTGGGCATCGGCCCATGTCGATTCGAGTTGTGTCCTTTTTTATTGTTAGTTTTTTCAGATAGTGCTTGACAGGTTTTGGTGTGTTGCCGGCGCGATGTTGCAGCGCACGCTGGCAATCGTGCTCGCTCCGCCGAGGTTCGCTCGTGTGCTCGCAGAATCCACTTTTTGATTCGCGACGCGTGCCGCATCACGAACGTGACACCTGCTGCACGCTGCGAAGCACGAAAACCTGCGTGCTATACGAACGTTAGTTCAACTCGGGGGTGTGTTATGCAAGTACTGGAATTGGAGAACGCTAAGCGACTGAGTAACGACGCGCTCATCGCTCGACTGAATCGTTGCGTGAAGGAAGACCGAGACGTCACCGCACGCTTGCTCGTTCACCTGGGTGAAGTCGACGTTCGCGGACTGTTCCGAGATCTCGGATTTAGCTCGATGTTCGACTACGCAGTTCAAGCACTGCACATGTCCGAATCCGAGGCGTGGCTCCGGATTCGCGCCGCACGACTCGGACGCGAGTTTCCGACCGCACTCGATATGGTCGCGCGAGGCGAGTTGCACATGACCGCACTGAAGTTGCTCGCTCCAGTGCTGACACGTTCAAACATCCAGCTTCTCGAGCAGGCGCGCTTCAAGTCGAAGCTGGAGCTCCAGACGTTGATCGCAAAGCACTTTCCGCAGCCCGATGTTCCGAGCGCGATCCGAAAACTGCCCACTCCCAAACCGGCACCCGGATCAGCGGGGGTACCTGCACCGGCTTCAGTACTCGCGGCGGTACCTGCATCGGCTTCAGCATCCGCGACGGCTCACCACGTGCAGCTCGCAAGCAGCGAAACGCATCCATGCCGCGCAGCGAAAGGCTCGGACGCCGAACCTGGCATGCTCTCGGCCGCACAGGCGGCGACTCAACACTCGTCCGAACATGCGATGCCCTCGGCTACGGTCCCGTTCCAAAACGGGGCATCGCCGGCTGACTCCGTGCCTTCGGCTGCGGCCCCGGTCCAGAGCGACGTATGGCCGGCTGGTCCCGTGCGAGGCCCGCATGCCGTGGCATCCAGCGGGCCGTCACTGCTACGCGCGCCCGAACCAAGCTCGATCGTTCCGTTGCGCGAAGGACGTTACAAGGTGCAGTTCACGGCGAGTCAGAGTTTGGTCGACATGTTCGGCGAGGCTCGAGACTTGTTCCGCAACCAACTGCCGACCGGGGACTTACCCAGCATCCTCGAACGTGCGCTCGCGCTTTTGATCGCGGAGCGAAAGAAGCAGCGCTTCGCGCAAACGAACAAGCCTCGGGTGCCACGGCTTTCCGAATCTCACGCCGCCGCAGACAAAGTTGACGCCACCGCGTCCGTGGTTCGCGCTGAATTCCAACCGGCGAAACCGAATAGCCGGCACATCGCGCACGCGTCGTCTGAGGCGCCCGCGGACGAAGCTGACCCCACCGCGTCGACGGTTCGTGCCGACCGTCAGCCGTCGAACCCGAATAGCCGGCATATCCCGCACGCATTGCGTCGCCAAGTCTATGCTCGCGACGCGGGGCGCTGTCGCTTCGTGAGTCCCGATGGAACTCGATGTCGCGCACGCGGCAAGCTCGAGTTTCACCAGATTGTTCCGTTTGCACGCGGTGGAGAGGCAACCCTCGATAACATCTGCCTCATGTGTCGCTCGTTCAATGCACTGGTCGCAGAGCGAGACTACGGTCGCGCGCTCGTGAAGCGACGCATCGCGGATCGAGGTGGTGCGCCAAGCGCACGATTGCGAGAGAGGCGGGTCTCGCCACGGCACGGAGCAGCGCGAGAAGACGAAGGGCCTTCCGTTGGAACATCGGTAAGCGCTCCCACGATTGGGCTGGGTCCAGACCAAATGGATCTCTGCATTCGTTGAGCCGACGTTAGGCGACATCGATCACTCGTGAGTTGGGGTCCGCCAGCACCGGAGCAATGCCGTCTGGCGAGCCCTCAAGCTCACGACCCCGCACTCGATTCCCGCTCCCGCGAGCACTCGGCATCGCCGAGCCCCAATCGCCAACGTCAGTGAACGTGGTTTCGCGGTAAGCTTTGAGCTTCGAACTCGGAGTGATCTTGAAGCTATCGCAATACGGGCAATACCTCATCTCCAAGAAGAGCGTGGACGATCGCGCGCTGAATGCCGGCGTGCTCACTTGGGTGATCGGGCAGCTGCAGTGCACGGCGGCGGTCCCGACGCGGGTGCTGGAGATCGGCGCCGGACTCGGAACTATGCCAGCTCGCCTTCACGAACTCGGCGGTTTGCGACACGCCGAGTACACGCTGCTCGATTCCGAAGCACAGTTGCTCTCCGAAGCTCGCGAATGGTTGGCCGAATGGGCGACATCGCACGAGCTTGCTGCGCGACGCGAGGCTGAGGCGCTCGTCGTCACCGGTCACGACACCGCACTGACTCTGCGATTCGTACACACCGAGGTGGAAAGCTACCTGACGGACTCGCGCAGTCGCGAGGCGTACGACGTAGTGATCGGCAATGCAGTGCTCGATCTGGTCGATGTTCCGGTGACTCTGCCACAGCTATTGGGATTGCTCGTGCCCGGCGGAATGTATTGGTTTTCGGTGAACTTCGACGGCGAAACGATTTTCTTGCCCGCGCACCAGTACGACGAGGGACTCATGCGCGTGTACCACCGGAGCATGGATGAACGGATGCACGCGCAGCATCCTGCCGGCGACAGTAAGACTGGGCGGCGCCTGTTCGCACACTTGCGCGCGGCGGGCGCGCAAATCGCGCGCGCGGGCAGTAGCGACTGGGTCGTGTTTGCGGACAGCGGTCGCTACCCCGCGGACGAGCGGGAGTTCGTGCGGCACATCCTGCGAACAGTGGACGAAGAGTTGCAACGTCACGCCGATGTGCAGCGCGAAGAGTTAGCGGAATGGATGACGGCGCGCACCGCGCAGCTCGAGAACGCAGAACTCGTGTACATCGCACACCAGTTGGATTTTGCCGGGACGTTTGCGGGAACGAAGCCGGGCTGAAATCCGCACTCGGAGCTTCTTCGTCGTCCACTCCGTGCTGGACGCGTTTCTCTGGCGCTTCGGCAATCCGTTCTACCGGCAGACGCTCGGCACTGTACTTTGGTGCGCCTGAACCGAAGGCGGATGAAGCCATAGCAGCCGATTCGGACTCCAAACGGCCGGTCCAGTTACGCCACCAAACGTGGGCATTCGGCGGTGTGGCGTTCGCGCTGATCGCACTCGTTGTCGCGCACGCGATCAGTCCCCGAATCCGCACGATCGAGGGGTCCCTCGTCGCTCCGATTGACTCACAAAAATTATCTGCGCTGGGGCATCGAGCTCGCGCAACGCCGCGACTTTGCCGCAACGAAGCAGCACCTGTCGGGCGCTCAAGCGAAACCCGGCGAACATCGACGCACACACAGCGCTGCAATGGGTGCAAACACAAGAGTCACCAGTCGCGGTGGTTCGTCCGTCGCTGCGTTGCGCCACAACGTCCATGATCGTTCATGGCATCGCTAGCCGTTCCATCTGACGCCGGCGCAAGTCACCTAGCAGGCTACTGACAAAGCGTGTACACCGAGGGCGTTTGAAGGAGGGAATTCGATGGGGATAACACTTAGGCTTTTCATTTTTGCTTGTTTGATCACGGCGAGCGCGTGCTCGAATACGCTGCCGCCCGCAGCTTCGGCCTCGACGACGCCGAACGACATCGCTGCAACGGAGGCTGCGGCAGCCGCAAAACCACCCGCGCCGTCAGGCCACACGTGGTCGGCGCCTGAAGTCGTAGTCGCGGCTTCGTCTTTTCACGGTGTGCACGGGCTCGCGATCGATGCGCAGGGCCGCCTCTTGGCGGGCACGGTCGTAGGTAGTGAGATGTGGGAGATCGACCGGACCACCGGCGCGGCGAAGGTTTTCATTCCCGCTCCCGAAGGTGAGGCGGACGACATCGCGATCGGCCCGAAGGGCGAACTCGCGTGGACGTCGTACACGCAAGGCATCCTCCGGTATCGCGAGAACGACACCGCGCCGATCCGCGAGCTCGCAAAGGATCTGCCCGGCATCAACTCGCTCGCGTTCGACAAGCGCACCGGCAAGCTCTATGCGTCGCAAGTGTTCTACGGCGATGCGCTTTGGGAGATCGACGTCGCCGGCACGACGCCGCCACGGCTGATCAAGAAAGACCTCGGCGGCTTCAATGGTTTCGAAGTTGGACCGGATGGTCGGCTGTACGGACCGCTGTGGTTCAAAGGCCAGGCCGTCAAAATTAATCCGTCGAACGGCAACGTCACGGTGCTGAACGCAGGCTTCAAAACACCGGCGGCAGCAAACCTCGACGGCAAGTTGAACCTGTGGGTCATCGACACGCTCACGGGCGTGCTCTCGAAGATCGAGCTCGCGAATGCGAAACGCACGGACGTGAAGACGCTCGCGACCTCGCTCGACAACCTCGCGATCGCGCCAGACGGAATGATCTACGTCTCGAACATGGCCGACAACTCCATCGTCAGCGTCGCACCGGCGACCGGTGAAACGAAGACGTTGTTGAGCGGCAAACTCGCAGTGCCGGCCGGCATGAAGCTCGACGGTGACACGCTCTACGTGGCCGACGTGTTTTCGTTCCGCGCAGTCGATACGAAGTCGGGCGACGTGCGCGACATCTATCGCGCGCACGCGTCGCACATCGAGTACCCGGGCGCCGTCGGTTTGGGCAGCAAGCTGATCGCACTGTCGTCGTGGGTGACCGGCTCGGTGCAACTGCTCGATCGCGCGACGCAAAAAGAGGTCGAGACGGTACACGGGCTCAAGGCGCCGACCGACGCGATCCCGCTCGACGACGGTTCGCTGCTCGTGCTCGAGGTCGGAACCGGTTCGCTCCTCAAAGCCTCCGGCGAGAAGTACGCCGAGCGGAAGGTCATCGCGAAAGATCTCGTCGGCCCAAACCAGATGGTGTTGGGTAAAGACGGCGCAGTGTATGTGACGGAAGCCGCCGGCAAGTTGACGCGGATCGAGCTCACGACCGGCGTGAAGACGACCGCCGCCGAAGGGCTCGCGATGCCGGAAGGCCTCTCGGAAACTCCGTGGGGAACGTTCGTGATCGCCGAGACGGGTGCGAAGCGCCTGACCGAGGTCGATCCGAAGACGGGCGCGAAGAGCGTCATCGCCGAGAACCTGCCGATCGGTTTGCCCGGTCGCGCCGGAATGCCGCCGGGCTACCTCGCAACGGGCGTCGCAGTCGCTGCAGACGGCACGCTCTACGTGACTGCCGACCTGAACAACTCGCTGCTACGCCTGAAGCCGAAGAGCTGAACGCGCGAGCGAATCTCATTTGAACTGGGCCGGTGCCACGCGAGTGGTGCCGGCCTTTTTCATTTTTTTCGTGACGCATCCGTGCTGCGTAAAAGTTTTTCCGTTGCGACTTCGCCCTCGCGGCCCACCGCGGGAAACATGCACGACACGTCGCGCGCGCGACGTATGCGCCGACTAACTAACAGTTCGTGGCGTCTAACAAATGTCACTTGCACCGCGAAAGTTCTTGTCCCAGCTTCCTGACCTTGCTGTCAGGTTTGACTTCTCCGGGGGGAACAGTCTTTGCGCGGTCAATCTGGTTTCAACGTTCCGATCAACGGCTATCGCGGCCTGTGCGCGCTCTTCGTGTTCGTCTACTACGTCGTGAATGCCCGCGTGATCACGCTCTCGGAGTTCGGGGCGCCCGCGGAGTTCGTCCTGTCGTCGTTCCGCTACGGCGTGGAGATGTTCTTCATGATCAGCGGGTTCGTGATCCCGATCAGTCTCGCTCGGCGAGCGACGATCGGCCGATTCCTGCGCGATCGCTTCGTCCGCATCTTCTCGGCGTGGTTTCCGATCCTGACGATCGTCACGTTGGTGTGCGCTGCGTTCAATCTGAAGATGTTCATGGACTTGGCGCCGCTCGACGCGCTCGGAATGTTTCTCGCGAACGTGTTCCTGCTGCCTCCGCTCTTGCCGGGCACGCTGATCGTCTCGGGCTCATGGAGCCTCACGTACGAGTGGGTGTTCTACTTCGTAGCAGCAGTGCTGATGCTCGTGCTGCGACGCGACCCCGAATCCCGTCTGCAGCGAATCGCCTGGGCTGCGGCAGTCGGCGCGTTCGTCATCGCGTTTCCGCGCGCGCTGTTCTTCTTGCCGGGCGTGCTCGTGTTCCGTTACCTGTCCTGGTTCACGCAGCACAAGCCGTTGTTGCGCGCGTCTGGGCTCAGCTTGATCGTGTTCTTGCTCAGCTGGCGATTTCACCGATGCAGACAAAGCCGACTGGAAGTTCGCTTGGCGAAGCGGATGCGAGGCTGGCTCGCGCCTGCGCCGGAAGAGAGCCAAGAAGAAGAACTTCCGAGGCCAGCGATTTCGTTTTCGGGCTGAGCGCGGCTCAAACCTCTTCGAGGTAGCGATGCTCGAGATGCCGCTTGAAGTCGGTCGGATCGAGCGGCTTACCCGTCGCTTGCTCCATCAACTCGCCGGTCGTGAGTGAGCTGGCCTTGGACCAGATCGACTCCTTCAGCCACGCGTTGATCGCGCTGAAGTTGCCCTGCGCAATGTCGTTTGGGATCGAAGGCTGCGCGCGCACTGCCGCCGCGTACAGCTGCGCCGCAGTCATCGCGCCGAGCGTGTACGTCGGGAAGTAGCCGAACGCGCCCGACGGCCAGTGAACGTCTTGCATGCAGCCGTCGCGATAGTCGCCGGCCGTGGAGATGTTCAAAAGCTCTTTCATGCCGGCATCCCACGCATCCGGAATGTCCGACACTTCGAGCTTGCCACCGATCAAGTCGCGCTCGAGGTCGTAACGAAGCAGCACGTGGCACGGATACGTGACCTCGTCGGCGCCGACGCGAATCTTGCCGCGCTGCACCCGCGTGAACAGGCGAGCGAGGTTGTCCGCCGTGAATGCTCCGGGCTGCGCCGAAGCCGCTTCGGGAAACGCCTTGGCGATGTGCTGCGCCGCAAAGCGCAGGAACTCGCGCCCGCGACTGATCTGCATCTCCTGAAGCAGACTATTGCCTTCGTGAATCGACATCCCGCGCGCTTGGCCGACCGGCTGATCGATCCAGTCGAGCGGGCGCCCTTGCTCGTATTTCGCATGACCGGTCTCGTGCAGCACGCCGAGTAAGCCACTGCTGAAGTCCGTTTCGTCGTAACGAGTCGTCACCCGCACGTCGGTCGGCACGCCACCGCAAAACGGATGGTGACTGACGTCGAGCCGGCCGCGCTGCATGTCGAAGCCCACGACCTCCATCAGCTGCCGACCCAACGCTTCTTGCGCCGCGCGCGCGAACGGACCCTTCGGGGCTTCGAACGCCTGTTTGCTCTGATGCTCGATCACCCGATCGATCAGGCCCGGCAGGAACTCGCGCAGATCGCCAAACCACTGATCGATGTCTTTGCTCGAACCGTACGGCTCGAACTCATCCAATAACGCGTCGTACGGCCGAACGTTCAGCGCTTGCCCGAGTGCGCCCGCGGCTTCCCGCTTCAGCTTCACGACTTCGGCGAGCAAGGGTGCAAAGCCTTCCCAATCGTTCTTCGCGCGCTGCTTGCGCCAGGCCTGCTCGCAACGCAGCTGGGCACGCGATGCGGCCTCGACGAGCTTGGACGGCAGCGCGGACGCACGCCGCACCAGCCGCTTCATCTCGCGCAAGTTGGCGCTCTGTGTAGCTTCGAGCTTGCCCGCGCCGGCTTCGTGCTCAGCTTCAGCCAGCCAATCGTTCAGTTGGGGTGCGGTGAGGTGCTCGTGCACGACGACCCCGAGTGCAGACATGGCATCGGCGCGAGCGTGACCCGCGGCTTCCGGCATCATCACCGCTTCGTCCCAGCTCAGGATGGCGGCGACGTGTTCCAGGTGCGCGATGCGGCGAAACTGCGACTCGAGTTGTGAGAAGGACATGCGGAACGATAGCGCACGTTGACGCGGGCGCCGCCGCCGTGCGATCGAATCCAGACGATGGCCAAGCCCAGGGCAACACCCAAGACCACCGCGCCCGCGAAGAAGCGGAAGCGCAAAGGCGTAAAAATCGAAGCGGTCGCACTGAGCGCGGCCGAGATTCCGCTCGAAACGTTCGAGGAAACGGAGCAAGCGCTGATCGACGCGGTGAAGGCGGATGGCGGCGCGTTGATCGGTGGTTATCGTGAGCCGCTCGGTGGGAAGAACCTGCTGTTCGTGGCGATTCCGATCGAGCTCGTCGAGCCGACTCCGTTTCAGCGCGACGTGTCGGACGCGCATGTTCGCAAGCTCGTGCGCGCGATGGACAAGACCAAGCGGTTCTTGGATCCGGTGATCATGGTCCGCAAGGACGGTAAATATTTGACGCCGAACGGCAATCACCGTTTGCACGCGCTGCGCGAGCTCAACTCGAAAGCGGTGATCGGATTACTCGTGCCCGAGGTCGAGGTCGCCTATCAAGTGCTCGCGCTCAACATCGAGAAAGCTCACAACTTGCGCGAGCGCGCGATGGAAGTCGTGCGGATCGAACGCGACCTCGCAGATACGCCCCGGGGTGAAGCGGACTTCGAGCTCGAGCTGGAAGAGCCCGCGCTGGTCACGCTCGGTTATGGCTACGAGCAGCGCGGGCGGCTCGCTGGCGGCGCCTACCACTCCGCGTTGAAGAAGGTCGATAGTTGGGTGAAGGGCAACTTTGCCAAGGCGATCGAGGAGCGCGAAAAGCGCGCGGAAAAGCTGCTCAGCTTGGATGACGCGGTGAACGACGCGGTCGCTCGACTCAAGGAGAAGGGTTTGACGAGCCCCTACTTGAAGAGCTTCGTCGTCGCGCGGATCAACCCGCTGCGCTTCATCAAAGGCGATTTGCCGAGCTTCGACGAGCTCCTCACCACGATGGAAAAGCGTGCGCGAGGGATGAAGACGGACAAGATCAATGCTTCGGATCTCGCTCGCACCGGCGGTGCGCCCGACAGCAGCGACGACTAGAAACCTGGGGCGAAAATGCAGCGCGTGCGCTTCAGCCGTGCGCGCGGAGTCTCGCGAGGGTTCGGTCTCGGCCGAGCACTTCCATGACCTCGAACAAGCCTGGGCTCGCCGAACGCCCAGTCAGTGCGACGCGCGCTGGCTGCGCGACGTCTTTCAGCTCCAACTTGTCGGCCTCACACCACGCCTTCACCGCAGTCTCGAGCGGCGCCGCTTGAAACGGTTCCGTGTTCGCCGCGATTTCGGCGAGTTTCGCGAGCAGTGGCAGCTTGTCAGCGCCCAGGAACTTGGCCTTCGCCTTTGGATCGAACACCGGCGGCTCGCGGAAGAAGTAGTCGAGCGCATCCGCCGCATCGACGAACGTCGTCGCACGCGGCGCGACGAGCGGCGCTGCGGCTATCAGCTGCGGAAGGTTCGGCGCGACGGTCAGACCGCGCTGCTCGAGAAACGGTGCGACGTGCTCCGCGAGTGACTGTGGTGTCAAACGCCGCAGCTGATTGGCTTGCACGTATTGGAACTTCTTGATGTCGAAGCGCGCGCCGGTCTCGCCGACGTGCTCCCAGTTGAACTTCTCGATCAACTCCTCGCGCGAGAAGATCTCTTGATCGCCGTGCGACCAACCGAGCCGCGCCAGGTAGTTCAACACGCCGTCCGGAAGAAAACCTTGCGCGTGATAGTCCATCACGGACACGGCGGCGTGACGCTTGCTCAGCTTCTCGCCACTCGGGGCGAGGATCATCGGCAAGTGCGCGAACTGCGGAGCTGGTTCACCGAGCGCTGCGTAGATGAGGATCTGCTGCGGCGTGTTGATCACGTGATCATCGCCGCGCGCGACGAGTGTGATGCCCATCGTCATGTCGTCGACCGCGGCGCCCAGGTTGTAGAGCGGAATGCCGTCCCCGCGCATCAACACGGAGTCTTGCAAGGTCGCGTGCTGGATCTCGATCCGGCCCTTGATCAGGTCTTCCCAGGCGGTCGCACCGGTCTCGGGCGCACGAAACCGAATCACGAACGGCAGGTCGGGCGTGTCCGTGCGATCGCGGCAGGTCCCCGGATAGCGAAAGCCTTGCTCGGATCCCGAACGGGCCTTGTGCTCGGCACGAGCGCGATCGAGGTCGGCCTTCGTGCAATAGCAGCGATATGCCGCGCGTGCGGCGATCAACTTCGCCACGTACGTCTGATATGTCGCGAGCCGCTCGGTCTGAAAATACGGGCCGTGCGGGCCTCCGACCGAAGGCCCCTCGTCCCAGTCCAACCCGAGCCAGCGCAGCGAATCGAAGATCGCCTTTACGCTCAATTCGGTGCTTCGGTCACGGTCTGTGTCCTCGATGCGCAGCACGAACTTACCGCCGCGCTGCCGGGCCCAGAGCCAGTTGTACAAAGCCGTGCGGGCACCGCCGATATGCAGATAACCGGTGGGAGACGGGGCAAAACGAACGCGGACCTCGGTCATGGCGCTGCCGTTAGCATTGCTGTGCGGGGGAGTGCAATCGTGCTCGGCCGGTCACGAAAAGCCAGCGTTCTAAAACAAGTGCTGGAGCTTCCCCGTTCGCGCGAGCGCGAGCAAATCCATGCTCCAGGCCACGGCGCAGTGCACCACGACGCCTCCCCAAATCGATCCGGTCCGGAGCGCGATCGTTCCGAGCGCAGCCCCTGCGATGATCGATCCCAGGCACTCCGCGAGTGGCTTGCCGAGGTGGATCATCGCGTACGGCACGACCATCACGAACACGGCGAGCCCGCCGATGTAGCGCGCGAGCGAGAAGATCAAAAACCCGCGAAAGAAAAACTCGAGCATCAAGAACTGCAGCGCGTACGCCAGCTCCCAGATCACGAGTTGCGGCAGTGATTGACCGGCGTCGTCGTACTTCGGGTACGTGCGCAAGAACGCGTTCGTCGTCGAAGCCCAGTACACGAACGGTGCGACCACGAGCAGCATGCACGCGTACATCGCGACGACGCGGCGATTCTCGACCCAGACCACACCGAAGTCCGAGAGCGGCCGCTTCAGCACGAGCTTGATACACAAGAGCGGCAACAGCCCGTAATTGAACAGTTTGAACAACGCCCACCATACGTGTGGATGTAGTGAGGGGTAGGGCAAACCTGCGAACAACGCGGCGATTTGCGGGTAGTCGGCGAGTGCGCGCTCCTGGCCGAAGAACCGCGGCAAAACCAGTGCGAGTGCGGCGGTGACCAGCACTGCGGCAGGTCGCACATCTGGCAGCGTCTCCGTTCGATATTGAGCGTCGATCGCGAGCCACTGGTCGACAGTGACTTTACGGAGCAGTGATATCCACGTCGTCAAAGCGGGGCGCAGCATACATCGGGAACACTGACTGGCATGCGGTGAAGGTAGGCTTCGACTCACGCCGAGAGGCGATCAGGCGATTGCTTGACTCGGACCGTTTCTAGCTCCACGCTCGGGTCCCTTCGGTTCAATTCGGCACATGCAGTGAGCGCATCGCCAACTAAAAAAACATCGAGGCGCCTGCGTCGAGCAGGCCAATTTGCGTTCGGTGACGGAGACCTTCGCGTCCGTCGCTATTCGCTTCCGAACGGGCTGCGCGTGCTGCTGCTCGTCGACCACTCCGCGCCGGTGTTGAGTTACCACACCTGGTATCGAGTCGGCTCGAAGCACGAACGCCCCGGTAAAACCGGCCTCGCCCACTTGTTCGAACACTTGATGTTCAACGAGACGAAACACGTGAAGCGCGGCCAGCTCGATCGCTTGATCGAGAGTGCAGGTGGCGAGACGAACGCCGCGACGTGGACGGATTGGACGCACTATCACTCGGAGCTGCCTTCGAGCGAGCTGCCGTTGATCGTGCGGCTCGAAGCCGATCGCATGCAGCACCTCGTGTTGCGCAAGCCGCAGGTGATCTCGGAAAAAGAGGTCGTCGCAAACGAGCGTCGCTTCCGCGTGGACGACGATATCGAAGGCCAAGTGAGCGAGCTGCTCTACGCGACGGCCTTTACGAAACATCCGTATCATTGGCCGACGATCGGTTGGATGGCGGATATCGAAGGTTTCACGCCGAAAGATTGCGAGCAGTTCTACGAGACGTATTACGCGCCGAACAACGCCACGCTCGTGATCGCGGGCGACGTCGAAGAAGAGGCCGTGCTCGAGCTCGTGCAGAAGCACTACGGCAAGATCCCGGCGACGAAGCTGCCGCGGTATGCGCCGCCGGCAGAACCCCCGCAGCGCCGTGAGCGCGCGGTGCAACTCGAGCGGCCGACGCCCGCGCCGAAGCTCGCGCTCGGCTATCGCGCGCCTTCGTTTCGCGATCGCGACTACCCAGCGCTCGCGCTCGCCAATGACATCTTGTTCGGCGGCCGTTCGTCGCGCTTGGTCTCGCGTTTGTTCCGCGACGAAGAGCTCGTCACGGACGCACACGGCTCGGTTGCGCCGTTCACCGACTCCGGTTTGTACGAGATTTGGTTGTCGCTCCGGCCGGACAAAGACCCCGATCACGCGCTGCGGATCGTGGAAGACGAGCTCGCAAAGCTGTGCCGCAAGCCGGTGACGCGCGCGGAGCTCGAAAAGGTGAAGAACCGCATGGAGCTCGGGTTTTTGCAGGGCCTCGAAACTGCGTCCGGCAAAGCCGAGCAACTCGGATTCTTCGAGATCGTGATGGGAGACGGCGCAGCGTTGTTCAGCCGCCTCGAAAGTCTGCGTGCGGTGACGGCGCGAGACATTCAACGGGTTGCGAAACGCTACTTCGATGCGCGAAGGCGCACGCGTATCAGTGTCGTGCCGGAGCGACC
>DASRXR010000463.1:0-3246 GCA_035687405.1 Polyangiales bacterium | reverse complement strand
CGTTCAACGCGCGCATGCGCGAAAAGCTAAAGCCCTCGATTCGCCAGATCTACGCGGTAGGCGATTCGGTCGTCATTTTCTTCGATGCGCGAGGCGTTGCGACGGACGGCAAACCTTACGTCAACACGTACGCGTGGTTTTGGGACATGCGAGACGGCCGCGTTGTCCGCGCCCACGCGTTCTTCGATAGCATTGTTTTCAACGACCTGTGGCGACGCGTAGTTCCCGCGCAAGCGGCTGCCGCCACGACTCGTTGAAACGCAGCCTATCGCACGAACAGGTTGCTAGGCTCGCACCTGGCAGCCTGCTCGTGTTTGGAGTTCATCCCGGCGCTCGCTTACCACTGCAACAGCAACTCGGCCGCAGCGGGCCCGCGTCGCGCGATCGACACGTGACCATGCACACCCGCGCGTTTCAGCGCTCCCTCGAACGCACCGACGTGATGGCTGTCGATGAAGTGGTGAATGTCGTCCAAACTCACGATCATGCGGCGGCGATGACTCTCGGTGACGACTGCGCGCCCAGGTTGCAGGTTGAGCTCGTAACCTTTCGCGAACGCGCTCACGATGTCGTGAATCCCCTCTGCGGCTCCGAGCGTGACCTTCCCGAGCACGGACGCGCCGAATGTCGAAGGCGCCGCTCTCCCGAGCTTCCGTAGGCCTTCCCGCAGCGGCTTATCTGGAAACAACATGTGACACGTGTCGACGAGTAGTCGCGCGTGCTCGCGCAGCGGGTAGAGGTTGAACCCGACGTAGCGCTCCCGCGGCAACGACTTGTTCCCACCTCGCTTCTTGAGGTCGGCGATCATCGGTGCCATCAGCAATCCGCGGACTTGCGCGTCTTCGGGGATCGCTGCGATCTCAGTTTCCGCGTCGAGCAACTCGGCCCACGGCGGTTCGATGAAACGCGGTGACGGAGCTCGAGACGAGGTCGAGTGTCTGGACACACTTCATCGTATCAAGAGCGGCGACGCGCCACACTCGGCCAAGAAACGTGGGCACACGCGTACATCGAACGGTTCTAGTTCATGGCAACTGCAGCCATTAGCGGCGCGCGGCAGGTTCACAGATGTATGGAAACATCGCTCGGGTCACGACGCTCGAGCCAAGCCTTGGCGGGTGAGCCTGCGATTCGACACGCGCCGCACCGCGCGCGCACCCCTGCCGCAGACCGCGGCGCAGCCTGCGTGGGTCAAGCGACGAAGCCATCGGGACGGACCGATGAGGCGCCGCGCGAACTGATGCCATACGCGTGGGCGTTCCGCCCGTTCGCGGGCGTGTGATCGCAGTGGGGCCTGCTGGAAGTTTCGAGCGGTTCGACGCTCGTGAAAAAATCGATGGGCGTGACCGCGTGGTGGCTGTTACGGGGCGAGCTGGTGCCTGCGTGCTGTGCCGAGGTTGCGACGCCTGACTCGGAGTTGCCGCGGGCCGAGCTTTGCGCGCAGCGGCTTGGTTGCACGGCGAAAGGTTCGCGGGCGTGTGATCGCGACGGAGCCTGCTGGAAGCTTCGCGGCTGTTCGACGCTCGCACTCCAATCGATGGGCGTGACCGCGTGGAGGCTGTTACGGGGCGCGCTTGCGCCTGCGCGCTGTGCTGACGTTGCGACGCCTGATCCGGAGTCGCCGCGAGCCGAACTTTGCGCGCAGCCGCGGCTTTGCACGGCGAAGGGCTCGCGGGCGCATAATCGCGACGGAGCCTGCTGCAAGCTTAGCGGCCGCGCTTCGCTCGCAGGGTTCCGCCCTGACCTGGGGCGGACGCGGGTGACGTGCGTGACGTGCGTGACGTGCGTGACGTGGGCGACGTGGGTGATGAGCTTGTTTGCGATTGCCTTCGCGCCGGCAGTCGCGCCGGGCGCGCCGCGCAGGACCGGTTCGGTCGTTTCGTCTCCGTGGCTTCGGCATCGAGGCCACCACTGTCGTTCGTTGTCATGCTTGGCGTCGAATGCAGCGAGCCTCTCGGGTCTGGAACGTGTTGAAGTGTTCGGTAGCTTACTCGTGCCGCTGATGGCTGCAGGCTGGTTTTGCGTGTTGTGCTTTGTTCATCGGACGGATGGACGTGCAGTTGCGTTGTGATGATCGATTGTCGATTTTTTGCAATTGCACTCGATCGCGCTTGACAAGTTTTTGATGACCTCTCGCACGGCGCTGCAGCTCTCAGCAGCAGTCACCGTTGCTTGCTCGAGTTGGTCGTGCTTGCCGCGCTTTCGGATTTTTTGATCGCGCAAACCAAACCACGCGTTCTCGCGGCATACGGCGCAACGTCGGAGCTCGAAAATACCCGTGTTATAGATGTTTTGTTGATTGGGAGGAGTCATGGAAGAACTCGAGATTGTTAAACGACTGACAGACGATGAGCTTGTTGTGCGCGTGCGCCACTGCGTTCGCGAAGACCGACGCGTGACGGCTCAATTGCTCGCGCACTTGGGGGAGATCGAAGCGCGAGGTCTGCATCGAGACCTGGGGTATGAATCGATGTTCGAGTACGCGGTTCGCGTGCTGCATATGTCGGACTCGGAAGCAGGGCTGCGACTTCACGCCGCGCGCTTCGCTCGCAAGTTCCCCGCCTCGCTTGAAATGCTGAGTCGCGGCGAGCTGCACCTGACCGCGATGAAGCTTCTCGCTCCGGTGCTCACGCCCGCGAACGCCGAGCTGATGAATATGGCGTGTCTCAAGACCAAGCAGGAAATCCAACTGCTGATCGCAAAACATTGCCCTCAGCCCGATGTGCCCGATGCCGTGCGCCGCTTGCCCACCGCGCGTTTCGCGAACGCAAATGTGAAGCGCGCTGGCGCTTTCACGGTACTCGCCGACGGTGAGAATGCGACGCCGCGGCTCCCTGACGATGGAACCGCTGCGTTACGGCCTGACGCTTTCACGGTAGTCGCCGACGGCGAGAATGCGGCGGCGCTTCTCCCAGCTCGGCTTCCGAATCACAGGACCACTGCGGTAGGATCGACTCCCGCAACAGACGCAACACGCGCGGCTGTCCAGACGGTGATCAGTTCAAGTGAGCTGAGTCAGCCCGCGATCGTGGCGCCGACCTGCCTCGCGCGATCTGAGATCGATCGAAGCGCAGGAACGAACGAACGCGCGCTGTTCTTTTCCCCGGCGCCACACCCTTCCAATCGCGAACCCGCGGTACCGATCAGCGAAGGTCGCTACAAGATTCGGTTCACCGCAGGCCAACGCGTGCGTGATTTGCTGCAGGAGGCCCAAGACCTGTTTCGCAATCAGCTGCCCAACGGCGA
>DASRXR010000462.1:0-6706 GCA_035687405.1 Polyangiales bacterium | reverse complement strand
AACACAGCGCGAGTTGCTCCGCGTTCGGATCGATGAACGCGCGCGCGGTTGCTTCGGCGTTGCCGACTTTGCCGCGTTTCGCGAAGAACGCGACGACCTTCGCTGCGCGAAGGATGCGGACCGCTTTGACTGTCATCAGCTCGGGATCGCCGGGTCCGACGCCGATGCCAAACAAAGTTCCGCTCGTCATGTGCTCATTCCTCGTCGCTCGCGAGGGCATTGATGGCTGCAGCGCACATCGCGCTGCCACCTTTGCGACCGCGGACGATCAGACATGGAACGCGTCGATCCTCGAGGAGCGCCGCTTTGGATTCCGCTGCGCCGACGAAGCCGACTGGCACGCCGATGATGGCTGCGGGTCGCTCTTTCAGCGTGTCGAACAGCTCGAGCAAGCGAAACAGCGCGGTCGGGGCGTTCCCGATCGCGACGACCGCGCCTTCGAGGCGATCTCGCCAGAGCGTGAGCGCAGCCGCACTGCGCGTCGTGCGTTGTTCGCGTGCGAGCGTCGGAACTTCGGGTGCATCGAGAAAGCACAGCACGTCGTTGTTCGCGGGCAGGCGTGCGCGCGTGACACCGCTCGCGACCATCTTGGCGTCGCACAGGATCGGAGCTCCACGGCGCAGGGCAGTGCGCGCGGCATCGACGAAGCCGTTCGAGAACTGGATGTCGCGAGCCAGCTCGACCATGCCGCTCGTGTGGATGAGCCGCACCGCGACGCGTTCCTCGGCTTCCGAAAAGCCTGCGAGGTCCGCCTCGGCGCGAATGATCGCAAACGAGCGCCGATAGATTTCGGCTCCTTCTCGTTCGTAGTCGTACTTGGATGCCATGGGCGGAAGTCAGTCGGTTAGTTGGTTAGTCTCGCCGGGTCGCGGGGCCGCGAGCTTGAACCTGCGAGGTCTCGTGCGCCAGCGCACGTGTCGAGGAAATGCTGTTTTGGGTCACGGCCGGCGACTCCGGCAGCGTGAGATCCGGCAGCAGAGTCGATAGCTCGAGCGGTGCCGGTTTCTGCTGAATCCCGCTGCGGGCTTGCAGCTGTGCGATCTCCTCGCGCGCGGCCGCCAGGCTGATGACAGCCGCAGACTTGGTTTCTGCGACCGACTGGTCGAAACCCAAAGCGCAGCCGTCCGGCGCGAGCACGAGTGTGACGTCTGCCGCGTCGCTCTTCGCGCAACCCTTCGCGCAACCCGAGATGTGCAGCGACTCGCTCGAACCCAACAGCGGCGCAAGCTCGCGCGCGATCAAACGCGTTTCACCCTGCGCAGACGAACACGCGGGGGCACCCGAACACGCGACGGCGCGAAGCAACGGGTCGTCCGAATCGATGATCAGCCCTGCATTTTGCAGGATCTCCACATCCTCGCGATCGGCCTTGGACAGGCCAGGCAGGATCACGCTCCGCCAAGGCGTACAGCGAATCTCACCGGTGCCGAGGCGCGACGCGATCTCCGTGATCGACTGCCAGACTTCGGGGCCACCCGAGCCGAACGCAACTCCGAGCTCCAGCCAGGGAGTGCGGCCTTGGTGGAAGCCGACGGCGGTCCAGATTGCCGCTGGCAGCTGCGACCCGGCAGCTCGGAGCAGCATCGACGCAACGCGTTCTCGCAGGCGCTCGATGCCTTGCGCAACCACGAGATCTCGCATGCGGCGCTTCTTTCCAGCTTCGGAGAGCGCGCGGCACAGCTCGACCACGATCGCTGCCGCATGCAGCGGGCGGCACTCGCCGAGCCACGCCCAAGCGCCGGTGTGAGTCGCGACGTGGACGCTCACGCGCCCGGGATTGCCTGCAGCCACATCGAGGTGAATGTCCGCCGCGATGTCGTTCAATGCGTAACCGCTGTCGAGCACGACTCCGAACTTGTCCGACAAGCTCGCGCACTCGGGGCTCGCCGCGAGGGCTTGTTCGAGGTCCTCGGCCATCGGATCGAGCTGCGCGCACTGCCACGACAAGCCCGAATAGGGATTCACGATCAACGCTGCGCTACGTGCGACACGTGCGACACGTGCGACAGGCCCGACAGACGCGTGCGCTGCCGAACTCTCCGCGAGGCCGAGCCGCACGAGCGCCATCTGCAACGCGATCAGCGAGTCGGTTCGCACGCCGCGCAACTGCAACCGCGCTCGGCGTGTCACCTCGATCAATCCGTTGCCGTGCGTGCTCGCGAGCCGCACGAGCTCGCGCAACTGCACCGCATCGATGCCGCGCGCGCCATGCGCGGGCCGCACGCGCACCAGCAGACCATCGCCCGATTCCATCGGCGTCCACAGGCTCGGGCAAAATCCACGCCGCTGGCCGGTCACTCGGTTCATCCGCGCGCCATCACCTCTCGCAGTTGGAAGCCACGCGCGCGACCGACCATACGCCCCGAATTTCTGCGAATCAATGCCGGCTTTGCGCGCGAATCTCGCGAATTTGCGGTAAAGGCACGCGGTGCGACCCGAGGCTCCGCGAGAATGAGACGCCTGCTCGTGATCGGTATGGGGCCGGGTCATCCGGACCAGCTGACGGTGCAAGCGGTGGAGGCGCTGCGGCGCATCGAAGTGCTGTTCGTGATGGACAAAGGCGCCGCGAAAGCGGACCTCGTCCAGATTCGCAAACGCATCTGCGAGCGGCATCTCGGCGAACGCTCGTTGCGAATCGTGGAGATCGCGGATCCTCTGCGCGACCCCGCCGTCGAGTCCTACGAATCGCGCGTGGCAGAGTGGCACGAGCGGCGCGCTGAGTTGTGGGCCGATGCGCTCGGTCGCGAGCTCGGCGAGAACGGCTGCGGTGGCTTTCTGGTCTGGGGCGACCCTGCGCTCTACGACAGCACGCTGCGCATCCTCGATCAGGTGCAAGGTCGCGGAATTACGTTCGACTATGCAGTGATACCCGGCGTGAGCAGTCTGTCAGCGCTCGCGGCGAGCCACCGAATCGTGCTCAATCGAGTCGGGGGTTCGGTGCACATCACCACTGGCCGGCGGCTCGCAGCGGCGATCGCAGCAGGCAACGACGACGTGGTCGTGATGCTCGACGGCGAAGGCGCGTGGAAAGCGCTCGATCCGGACGCATTCGAGATCTACTGGAGCGCGTACCTCGGAACGCCGCACGAGCTGAATTTGCGCGGTGTGGTGCGCGAAGTCGGCTCCGAGCTGGAGCGGACCCGATCGGCCGCCCGGGCCCGGCACGGCTGGATCTTCGATACTTATCTCTTGCGAAGAATTGCGAAGCCGGGCGCGTAAATTCCGCAACCGCTCAGCCCGATTCGCAGCTTGCGCAGCCCGAGTCGGTTTGACACTCTGCGGCGCACCCGAAGCCGGAGGACTGCGATGGAGAGCGATCCGAACGCGTACCAACGCAAAGTCGAGAAGATCCGCGAGAGCTACGAACAACGCAAAGCCGCTGCGACGCAAGAGAAGGGCTTGATCTGCGTGTTCACGGGCTCGGGTAAGGGCAAGAGCACTGCCGCGTTCGGCATGCTCTTGCGGGCGTTGCAACACGGCATGCAAGCGGCGGTCGTGCAGTACGTGAAGGGTGCGATCGAAACCGCGGAGACCGAAGCGTTCAAGCGGTTCGGCACGCAGCTCGAGTGGCATCGCATGGGAGAAGGGTTTCATTGGATCACGCAGGACGCCGAGCTCGATCGCCGCGCCGCTGAGCGCGCTTGGGAGGTCACGTCCGAGCTGATGACGCGACCCGGGCTCGGCATGTTGGTGCTGGACGAGGTGCTCGTCGCGCTGCGTCTGCATCAGCTCGAGGAGTCGCGCGTGCTCGAAGCGCTCGCGAACAAGCGCAGTGATCTCCACGTCGTGCTGACCGGCCGTGGCGCAACCGAAGCGATGATCGACCAGGCGGATCTCGTGACCGAGATGAAGATGATCAAACACCCGTACCGCGCTGGCATCAAAGCGCAGGCCGGCATCGAGTTCTGATGGGCGCGACGCTCATCGCGTGCGAGACGTGTCGTCCGGCCGATCGCGATGCCCAAGGCCGGGCTGCGGGTGAGCGTTTCATCGAGGAACTGCGCGCGGTGCGCGCTGCGGGCGTCGGGAACGAAGTCACGCTCTCGACCGTGCGCTGCTTGTGGGCCTGTCAGCGCAGTTGTGCCGTGCACCTGCGCGCGCCCGGTCGTCCTGGCTACGTGCTCGTCGGTTTCGATCCCACGCGCGATGCGGCGGAAGCGCTGCTCGAGTACGCGTCGATGTACGCGCAAAGCGAGACCGGCGCGGTGCCTTTCAAGGCGTGGCCGGCCGGCGTTCGCGGTCATTTTTTGTGCCGGCTTCCGCCGGTGCCTGCCGAACTTCCCAGCGACAACGAGAAAAGTGTATGAACAAGTTACCGACCACGATCGTGACTGGGTTCCTCGGCAGTGGAAAGACGACGCTCTTGCGGCACCTGCTGCAAAACGCGAATGGTCGCCGGCTCGCGGTGATCGTGAACGAGTTCGGTGAAGTCGGCGTCGATGGCGAGCTGCTCAAGCAGTGCGGAGTCGGTTGCGAGGAATCGGAGGGCGGCGCCGGCGCGCTCTACGAGCTTTCGAACGGCTGTTTGTGCTGCACCGTGCAGGAAGAGTTCGTGCCGGTGCTCGAGACGCTGATGGAGCGGCGCGACAAGATCGATCACATCTTGATCGAGACGAGCGGGCTCGCGTTGCCGAAGCCGCTCGTGCAGGCTTTTCAGTGGCCGCAGATTCGCGCGGCCTGCACGGTCGATGCGGTGATCGCGCTGGTCGATGGGCCGGCTGTGCTCTCGGGGCAGTTCGCGAGTGATCCTGCGGCGGTCGATCAACAGCGTCGCGACGATCCGAACCTCGACCACGAGCGGCCGCTTCAAGAGTTGTTCGAGGATCAGCTGACGGCGGCGGACCTCGTGATCGTGAGCAAGGCAGACGAGCTTCCGGAAGGTGGACTCGCGCGGGTGCAGCAGATGATCGCGCCGCACCTCGGCCCGGGCGTGAAGGTCGTCGTCGCGAAATACGGTGAGCTGCCGTTCGACGTGGTGCTCGGTTTGCAGCGCGCGACCGAGTCGACGATCGACGGACGGCACACGCATCACGACGAGGACCACGAGCACGGGAAACCGCACAGCCACTCGCTCTTCGATACGCTGGTTTTGCGCCTCGGCTCGCTCGATCGCGAGGCGCTGCTGCGCGGGTTGGCCGCGGTCGTGCGCGATCACGAGGTGTATCGCGCGAAGGGCTTTGCCGCCGTGAGCGACAAGCCGATGCGGCTCGTCGTGCAGGGAGTAGGGCGGCGATTCGACAGCTACTTCGATCGACCGTGGGCGCCGAACGAGGCGCGCACGACCGAGCTCGTAGTCATCGGCTCGCATCTGGATCGCGACAGCGTGATGCGCACGTTGCTCGCGGCCGTCGAGAGCTGAGCTTTGCATCTTCTCGCCACGCGGCCGGGCGGTTACGCCTCGGGCGACGGAGTCGTCGACCTGGGGCAGACGCCGGCGGACGTGGTGATCTTGTCGGCGGCCGATACGGATCTCGCGCTGCTCGCAGAAGCGTGCGAGCGAGCGGATGCCTCGCTCCCTTCGCTGCGGCTTGCGAGTTTGCTCGCGCTGCGATCGAACGCTTCGGTCGACTTGTACTTCGATACGGTGCTCGAGCGCGCACGTGTAGTCGTCGTCGCGATGATGGGCGGCCTGAGCTATTGGCCGTACGGCGTCGAGCGGCTCGTCGAGCACGCGCGTGACTCCCAACTCGAGCTCGTGTTGGTGCCCGGCGACGACGCGCCTGATCCAGAGCTCGCACGGTTGAGCACCGTGGGCTCGGCCGATTGTCAGCGCATTTGGCGCTACTTGCGCGAGGGCGGGCCGGAGAACGCGAGCAATCTGCTGCAGTTCTTGGCTGCGCGGTTCTTCGCCCGCGGTGAGATTCCGGCGGCGCCGCGGGTCGTGCCACGCGTGTCGCTTTACCATCCGCGGATCGGGCTCGCGGAGCTGTCGGATTGGCAGCGCGAGTGGCGTGACGGTGCGCCCGTAGCAGCGTTGATTTTCTATCGCGCGCACCTGCAGGCAGGGAACCTCGCGGCGTTCGATGCGCTGATTGCGCAGTTGACGGCGTCGGGCATGAATCCGCTTCCGATCTCGACCTCGTCGCTGAAAGATGAGGGCTGTCGGGCTGCGGTCGAAGCGTTGTTGCAGCGCACGGCTGCGGAGATCGTGCTGAACACGACTGGCTTCGCGATCTCGAGCTTCGATGGCCTTGCCGCGAGTGCGCGCGCGGGTGCGCTCGGTTTGGACCGCCCCGTGCTGCAAGTGATCATGAGTGGTGGCAATCTCGACGACTGGCGCGAGAGCTCCAGCGGCTTGTCGCCGCGCGATCTCGCGATGAGCGTGGTGTTGCCCGAGACGGATGGTCGCATCATTACGCGCGCCGTGAGTTGGAAGGGCCGGCTTCGACGCAGTGAGCGCGCGGAGACGGACGTCGTCGAGTATCGAGTCGAGCCCGATCGCGCTGCGTTCGTGGTCGAGCTCGCTGCGCGCTGGGTGAGGTTGGCGCGCACGCCTGCGGTCGAGCGGCGAATCGCGCTCGTGCTCGCAAACTATCCGGCGCGCGATGGTCGAATCGGAAACGGTGTGGGGCTGGATACGCCTGCGTCGACGATCGAGATCTTGCGCGCGCTCGCGGCTGCGGGCTACCCGGTGACCGGTGTGCCTGCGGATGGCGATGCGCTCGTGCGCGCGTTGACCGGTCAGGTCACGAACGAGCTCGCGGCT
>DASRXR010000461.1:0-5515 GCA_035687405.1 Polyangiales bacterium | reverse complement strand
AGGCACCTGTCCCGCGAACTTCGTGCGCTGCGCCGGTTTATGTCTCGAGGCTGCGGTGATGGGCCCGGATTGCCGTCCACGCGCATGTTCCACGACGGCGGGCAGCGCGACGCCGGCCCGCTCGAAGGGGCTATCCGCGCGCGGGTTCGAGTGGAGCGTCCTGCTCGATGGCGCGACCACACGCGTGACGTTCAAGCCCGGTAAAGCGACCGGTCCGTTGCCGCCAACAGTCGCCGTCGAGTTGAAATATCGCCTGAATGCTGCACCGGAACTCCAGACCGCGCAGCTCACAGCTGCAGGCGATGGAACGTTTACCTATGCGTCGTCCGAGCTGAAACGTGGCGATGCGCTCGACTTCTACTTCCATCAGACGACTGCGAGACAGAAGCTCATCGAGTCCGGTCCCGACACCCAGCCCTTGATCGACACGATGTGGTTTCACCAGATCATCGGAGAGCCGCGCGAGGCGGAGCCGGCATATCCACTCACCGTGCAGTTGGCCGGCCGCTTTCGCGACCGCCATCCGAACGAGCAACGCTACGATCACTACGTCGATACCTACTTCGCCGGCCCCACGTTCGATCTGACACTGATCGATCACGGCGACGCACTCGACGTCACGATCGCTCCGCAGCCGAGCATGGAAGTCGAAGCGGTCGACTTCAAAACCTACGAGTGCTTCGGGTCGGGTATGGGCGGCGCACTTCCGAGTCCTACGCCGTTATGTTTCACGCCCCCCGCGCTCGCAGCGGTGGGCGTACGCGCAACTGCCGCCGGCGAGACATTCAAAGCGCGCGTGGACCAGCTCGCGTATGGACAACTCGTCGACTTCGAGCTGACGTTCGTTCGCTCGCGGACCTATTACAGCGAGTGGTTCCAGTACTTCGTCGGAAGCGGACGGCTGCAGCCCAAAGTACAACATCCGTGGGCACACGCAGCGGGCGACCAATCGGTCACGGATGTCACCGTCGACGAATTCGGGTACGCCCAACATGTTCCGAACATCACGCCCGCGCAGCTGAGCGACTTCATCCGCGGCAAGGTGTTGTTCGAAGCCGATTTCGAGTCGCTGTTGGGGTACAACCCATCCACGACGTTCGACTGCGCGCGCGGCGCGAAGCCCGGCACGAAGGTCCCTACGATCGTGACCGCGCCGCCGCCGAGCCCGCTGTTCAAAGCGGGCAACGCGTACAGCAATCCCGCGCTCGCTCAGCTCGTGCGGCCGGGTTACACGGCGTCGTCATGTTTCACTTGCCATCACCTCGACGGCAAGGGTCCGCCACCCGACGAAAACGGCATGGGCGCGATGCTGCTCAAGTTGTTCTCGGTGCGCGGCGAGCACTCCGAGCCGGATCCCGTCTACGGCTCGGTGCTGGATCCGCGTGCAGCCAAGGGCGGCACGCCGGAAGTCAGGGCCAGTGTCACCTGGCAAACCATCGACGGAAACTTCGCGGACGGAACGCCGTACGCGTTGCGCAAGCCGCTCCTCGCGCTCGATGGTTTGCGCGACGGACCGCTCGCGCCGGAGACGCGCGTGTCGGCCCGCATCCCGCGGCCGGTCTTCGGCTTGGGATTTCTCGAAGCGGTGCCCGCGCAGACGCTCCTCGCACTCGCGGATCCAGAGGACGCGAATCAGGATGGCATTTCGGGTCGGGCGAACTTCATTCCGGATCCCGCGACCGGTGAGCCCACACTCGGTCGCTTCGGTTGGAAGTCCGGAACGACGTCGCTCAAGGAGCAGGCAGCGCTCGCATTCGTGAATGACATCGGCATCACGTCGCCGCTCTATCCGAAACACCGCTGCGGGCCGCTTCAACCCGGCTGTCTCGAGACGGTGAAAGACGCGGCGGTTCAACTGGCAGCGAGCGATCTCGATCACCTCGAGTCGTACTTGCGCGAGCTGTCGGTGCCGCCCCGCCGCAACTATGCAGACCCGCAAGCGATCGAAGGCAAACAATTGTTCGTCGACTCCGGCTGCAGCAGTTGCCACGTGCCGAATCTCGTCACGGGATCTGACTATGAGATCGCCGAGCTGCGGAACCTCAACATCCAACCGTTTACCGATCTGCTGTTGCACGACATGGGCGATGGCCTCGCCGACGACGCAGCCGTCGAAGAGGGATCCGCGACGGGGCATGAGTGGCGCACGTGTCCGCTCTGGGGGAACGGCACTGGTGCTGCGGTAATGTATCCGGCGATCGATGCGTTCGATCCAAATGGTCATCCGCCAGTCGGCGGCGTGTATCTGCACGACGGCCGCGCGCGCTCGATCAGCGAAGCGATCCTCTGGCACGGTGGCGAAGCCCAACCGATGCGCGACAGCTTCATCGCGATGCCTGCGGCCGCGCGTGCCGCACTCGTCGCTTACGTGGCTTATCCGTTTGCGGATCCGGTGTTCGTGACTCGCAGCTGCGGGATGTAAATCGGCCGGCTAGCGCGCGCTCACCGACACTACCGACGTCGAAGTCCGCGTGCAGTCGCGCTTGTCTTGTCGCGCTCCGTGTGACATTGCGTGGAGTAACGACGTGGGCGACGATCCGACCAAGCCAGCTGACAATGGAAAGCCCGCCGCCGCGGGCGACGGTAAGCCTCCGGCGTCGGGTGCTGAGTTCAAACCTTCCGCGTCTGCCGAAAAGGAGATTTGGAAGAAAGAGGCGCCCAAGAAACAGGTCGGGGTCGGCGACCGTAAGCCGAAAGATCCGGCTGAGGCTCCGAAAGCGGACGACAAGAAGTCCGCACTGCCATCCACCGAAGTCGGCTTCAAGTCGCTCTACAACAAGCAGGTCGAAGGGGCCGCATTCAAGGCGGGCGACGACAAGACCTTCGTGAGCGCGCTGTCCGGCAAAGCATCGGGCGAAGCGCTGGGTGCCTCGGTCAACTTGAGCGAGATGAAGGCGAAGGCGACGGTCGTCAAAGCGAAAGCTGAAGGTACCGTCGGTCACGCACAGGTCGACCTCGTGGGGCTCGTGAAGAAGCTCTTCGGTTTCGAAGATGACCCGAAGCCGCCACCGATCGGTCCCTTTTCGCCGATGGCTGCGCGCTTGATGGACAAGACTACACACGGCACACCGCTCGCGCCGGGCCCGGGAAGCGTGAACGTGTTCATCGGCGGCATGCCCGCGTGGCGTGGCGTCATCGACATGTGCGCATGTGCTGCGCCGGGCGCCGCTCCACACGGTGCGGGTCCTTCGGCCAAGGGCGAGCCCTCCGTGTTGATCAACAACATGCCGGCGATTCGCATGGGCGATTGGGTGAACGAGCCCACTGGCGGTCCGAACGTGATCGTCGAGGGGTGCCCGAGCGTCTTCATCGGCACGCCGGCGCCAAATGCGCCTGGAGCGAAGGATCCGAAAGAAGCGGCCGACGACCTGCCGTGGATCTTGTTCGAATCGGTCGCCGAAGCCGATGCGGGCGCGGCGGAAGCGGAGCTCAAGATTGGAGCCGAGGCCGACCTCAAGAACAAGAAGGGTTCGGCAGAGGTCGTCGCCGGTGGATCGGCTGCCCTTCTAAAGGGCACGATCCCGCTCAAGGTCCGGCTTCTGATTCCGTTTACTTCGTACTATCTCGGCCTCGGCGTCTCGGCGACGGGCACGCTCGGAAGTGTGGGTGCGGAGGCCGGCGCGAGTGTCAAAGTGAACGACGGCAAAAAACTGTTCGAAACGAGCGCGGGCGCCGGCGCGCATCTCGGCGGCGGTCTGTCCGCTAAGTTCAGTCTCGACGTGTCTGGCAAGTAGAGAAGTCCGATGGCACCCCCGATCAAAGTCGACGTTCCCCAGTCCGCGCCCTTCGTGCAGGCGACGGTTCTGCAGACGCACGTGCGTCTGCAGGTCACGCCGAACGACGACGCTGCGCTCGCCTACGAGCTCATGGTTCCGAAGAACTGGGCGATGGCGGGAGAGTTCGGTCCGGTCGGATCAGGGCCACTCACGGAGCGCGGCATCGGCATCTTTGCGGGTGCGTCGGAGCCTGGTGCTCCGGTGATCGCAGTGACCGTCATGCAATCGCCGTTCGAGATTCCGATCGATGTGTGGGCACGCGCCAACCTCGCGCACGATGGCTGGGAAGTCGTGTCGGCATTTTGGTTTCCCGGGGCGGCGGGGCTCTACTTCGACATCACCGGCACGCGTGTGGTGGATGATCAGCCTGAAGTTCGGCGTACGAGCGTGCGCGCGCGCGGCAACGACGTCGTCAGCGTCAACACGATGTGCGCGCTCGAGCGCTGGGACGCGGCGAAGGAAAACTTTTGGGTCGCGCATTCGACGTTCGAAGTGCTGCAGAAGAGCGCCGATCCGATGGAGCCGTGGCTCGAAGCGCGCGTGCAAAAGCAGCCGAGCTTTGCGGTTGCGCATCCTGCGAGCTGGTTATCCGAGCCGGTCGAGTCGTCGCCGGAACACGTGAGTGCGCTCGACGTGCGCCTCGTCGACGCGAGTGCGGAACACTTGCTCGGCTACGTGCAGGTCAGGGCTGAGCAGTTGGCGAAAGATCAACCGGCGCCGTCGCTCGAGGAGCGCAAGGCAGATGCGATTCTGCACCTCGCGCGCTCTGGCATCACTGCCGATGAGGGCTCGTTCGTGCCGCTGACGGAAGAGTCCGACCCGCGCTCGATCGCGGTCGAAGGTTGGGTCGGCGGGTTCGAGTTCACGGGTCAGGCCGGCGGTAGCGAAGTCGCGCTGCGCGTGGGCTTCTTGGATCGCAAGGGTGTCGCGTTTGCGCTCACGATGCTCGGGCCCACGGCGAAGGACGATCTACTCGTCGCGCTTCGAACGCAGCGTGCGTTCGAGATCACGCGCGCAACGCTCGAGGCTTGAGGCTTGACCCGTGACGCGTGATACTTGAAGCGCTCGACACTGCGAGTGCGCCTGGGCAAGCTGCGACGCTGAAGTGGGGGATGCCGTCATGACATTGTGGATGTCGCCGCTCGCATGGCTGGCACTCGGCCTCGGCTCACTGGTGGTCGGAGGCATCGCACTTGCGTATGTGCTCGTGACGAGTGGGCGCACGCGCGCGAAGACGCCTGAAGAGCTGGCGGACCGGATCAACCGCTTCAACCGACTCGAGGTCCTCGAGCCTCGCGGTGTCGCGTTCGGCCACGGTGTACGCCGAGAGGCGTCGTTCGGGATCGACAGCCTTCGCAACAACGCGAAGCGCGGCGAGTGGGGCCTCTTCTGGGCGTGGCCGTTCGTTTGCTCGGGGTTTGGCTTCGGTATGCTGTTCGTTGCAGCGGCTCTGAGCTCGGGCTTTCAGCAGCCCGTGTTTGCGATCGCAGCGGCGCTCGTGTGCGTGCCGTTCGGTTTGGTCGGGTGGTTCTGCGCGTGGGCGGCGCTGTATACCAAGCTCGATCTGAACACCGACGATTCGTAGTCGGGTCCCGGTCTCGACTGCTCGCTGCGAGCTCGTCGATCAGCCCGGTCGAAGCGACTTGCGATCGACCGTCCGTCGACTGTCCCGGATCTGCAGTGCGATCGAGGCGATGTCGTCGAGTGGTGTCCGATCTTGGCGGCCGCGTGCTCTGAGC
>DASRXR010000460.1:0-9463 GCA_035687405.1 Polyangiales bacterium | reverse complement strand
GTTTTCGACGAGCGGCTGCAGCAACAAGCGTGGCAAAATCTCGCTCCTCGATTCTTCGGAGACTTCCCAACTGAACGAGAGATCGCCGCGATGCCGCGTCTCGAGGATCTGCGCGTAACGCTGCAACCAATCGAGCTGATGCTGGAGCGACTGAAGCTCTGACTCGTCTTTGAGCGCATCACGCAGCAGATCCCCGAGCGCCGATAGCAGCCGCCGCGCCTCCCGCGGTTCTTGCGTCACGAGGCCAGCGATCGCATTCAGCGTGTTGAGCAAGAAGTGCGGCTCGAGATGACTGCGCAAGCGCGCGAGCTCCGCCGCCGTGCGCAGTTGGTCGCTCTCGGCCTTGAGCTTCTCCGCGTGCAGCGTGCGCATCCGCGCGTCGTCCAGGAGCTCGGGCAGCACGAATGCGAGGGTCCACAACCCGAACTGACTTTGGGCTTGGGCGAGCCCGTAAAACACGACGCGGCTCAAATGGATCGGCGGTGAGCTGAACGGCCTCAATCCGAGTTGCGGGAACTGCTCCGAGATCAGAAAGAACACTGCACCGGCGGCGCTGCCAATGGCTGCAGCGAGTACGATCCCCATCGCGACGAAGAGCAGCCACGAGATGCCGGCGCGACGCGTCCAGCGAAACAAGGCCGACAGCGCGATCAGCAACGTCGGTAGCTCGACTGCAAAGAGCAACACCACGGAGCCGAGCCGCGCGGAGTCGCGGTTCGCGATGTACTGCACGAGCACCTGCAGCAAGACCACGAACACGATCACGAGCGTGCCGCTGAGCACGCGCAGCGACCGCGCCCAACCAGCTGCAACTGGCTCGTCTCCGCTCGCCATTCTGCTGAAACTACCGCTCCTTCGCGTGCGACGCACGCGGTTGCTGGTGGGCGGCCCGCGGCTACCGTTCGTCGGCCGGGCGGGCCGGCTCGTCGGATCCGGGTTCGGGTCCAAGGTCGCGGGTGGCTCGCGGAACGATGCGGACACACTCTTCGTACAAGGCACCGCCTTCACCGAGGTCGGTCGTCCGCGCCCGGATCAGCATGTTCCCACACGCGCTTGCCGACCGCGGCCCGCCCTTGGGCAAGAGCGCGATATCCAGGCGCTGATCGGGGTCGTGTTCGATCCGAACTGGTATCCGTCCGAGAACGGATTCGATCTCGCAGATCTCGCCGTCGGCACAGCCACCTGCAGCTGACGGATGCACCGTGAGCGGCAACGGCAGCTCGGGCGTGGTCGCCCACTGCGAGCACTGCGACTTCGGCGTCGACATCGAGAGCAGAAACAGCGGGTACTGGGCGGAAGGGCGCGACGCCAACGGCGGCGCCTCGCGCATCAAGTTCGCCTTACCGTTCGGCGTCGCGAACTTCTGACCTTCGAACACGACCGGCTGTGCGAGCGGGTTCTTGAAGTTCCCACGCTCGATCGTCTCGAGGTCGACGCCGTGTGCTTTGAGCTTCGTCGCGACCAGGCGCTGCTTCCAGTCGCGGTGTGTGCCGGCAAGCTGCGCGCCGAGCCCGACGCGTTGCGCGAGCGCTTGAATGATCTCGAGATCGCTCTTCACGCTGCTCGGAGCGGCGACCACCGGTTGTGAGACGCCGAGGTAATGGTGCCCGTACGAACCGAGAATGTCGTCCGCTTCGAGCAGCGTCGTGGTTGGCAGCACCACGGTCGCAATGCGCGCAGTGTCGGTGAGAAACGAGTCTACGACTACGCTGAGCGGCATCTCGCGAATCACCCGTACGGTCGTTTCCGAGTCGGGAAGCATCACCACCGGATTGCCGGCGGTGATCCAGAGCGCCCGCGCCGGTGGATCTCGGAGCGCCTCGATGTCCCTCGCGAGCGTGGGTTCGCAGACCGTTCTCGGCGCGGGGTTTGGCTGCGTGAACGAGAGGTCGAACGCGCCGCGACGCCGAAAGTAATAAGACACGCCGCCGCCCGGAATGCCGACGTTGCCCGTGATCGCGCCGAGTGCATCGAGCGCGCGCACGATCGCGCCGCCGTCAGTCCGCCGCGCCATGCCCCAACCGACGATGATCGCCGTCGGGCCTTGCCCGAGCGCTCGCGCGACCAGCATCGCTTGTTCGGGTGTGACGTCCGCGAGCTTGCACCAGGCTTCGACGCTCTCGCGCTCCGCGAGCGCGCGGAACTCCGCCAGGCCGTCGCAATATTCGCGAGCACGCGGATCGACGAAGCCGTGCTCGAAGCACAAGCGCGCGACTGCCATCGCGAGCGGAAAGTCTCCGCCGGGTTGCGGCTGAAGATAGTGATCGACGTGCCTCACGGTGGGATGCGACACCGGATCGATCAGCACGACCTTCGCGCCGCGTTGTCGTGCTTCACGCACGACGCGCAGCGTGTGCGGGCTCGAGGTCACGAGGTTTTTGCCCCAGACCAAGATGTGCTTGGACTCGAGCAGCGTAAAGATGTCGTTACTGTCGCTCTCTCCGAAGTCGATCAGCTGCGCCGCTTCGCCCGCGCCCGAGCAAATGTCACCGCGCTTGACCGTGACAGGACCGAACAAGGAGAAGAAGTAGTCCGAGAGGTGCTTCAGCAGCCCGAGCGAACCGGCACTGCGGTAGTGCACGATCGACGCGGCGCCCGACTCGCGCTTCGTGCGCTCGAGGCCTTCCGCGACGAAGTCGAGCGCTTCGTCCCACGACACCGGCGTGAGCTCGCCCGATTTGCGCAGGAGTGGCTGCATCAACCGCTCGGGCGAGTACTGCGTGGTCAGGAAGTGATTGGTGCGGTAGCAGAGCGCGCCGCGCGTGACTGGATGATCGGGATCGCCGCGAAGTGCGGTGACGCGTCCCGCTTCGACGGTCGCGACGATCGAGCAGGTATCCGGACAGTCGCGGTTACAGACCGTGCGGTGTTGCGTGTGCGTTGGGGGTAGGTCTGCCACTGCGATGCCCAGCCCCCAAAGTAGCGCAATGCACTCAGTTGGCTCGGGCTAATCGTCGTTTCGCGACGGACAACGAACAATCGGCCGCGTGGCCTAACGCTTCGGAAACACGCTCGGCAAATCTAGATTGTGCTGTTTTGCGCACGCGATCGCGTCTTCGTAACCGGCGTCGGCGTGGCGCATGATGCCGCTCGCCGGATCGTTCCAAAGCACGCGCGCGAGCCGCTTCGCCGCTTCCGGCGTCCCGTCCGCTACGATCACCATACCCGCGTGCTGCGAAAACCCCATCCCGACACCACCGCCATGATGCAGCGAAACCCACGTCGCCCCGGACGCGGTGCTCAGGAGCGCGTTCAAGAGCGGCCAATCGGACACCGCATCCGAACCATCGCGCATCGCTTCGGTCTCGCGGTTCGGAGACGCGACCGAACCGGAGTCGAGATGATCGCGGCCGATCACGATCGGCGCTTTGAGCTCGCCCTTCGCAACCATCTCGTTGAACGCGAGGCCCAAGCGATCCCGAACGCCGAGCCCAACCCAACAGATGCGCGCCGGCAAACCTTGAAACTTGATCCGCTGGCGCGCCATGTCGAGCCAGTGATGCAAGTGCTTGTCGTCGGGCAAGATCTCCTTGACGCGCGCATCGGTCTTGTAGATGTCTTCGGGATCGCCTGAGAGTGCGACCCAGCGAAATGGACCGACGCCGCGGCAAAACAGCGGCCGAACGTAGGCGGGCACGAACCCTGGGAAGTCGAACGCGTTCAGCACGCCTTCGTCGAACGCCATCTGCCTCAAGTTGTTGCCGTAGTCGACCGTCGGTACGCCCGCCTTTTGAAAGTCGAGCATCGCGCGCACGTGAATCGCCATCGACGCTTTCGCAGCGCGCGCGACCTGTGCCGGATCGTCTTTCTGCAACTGCTGCCACTTCTCGACCGTCCAGCCGCGCGGCAAGTAGCCGTGCATCGGATCGTGCGCCGAAGTTTGATCGGTGAGCAGATCCGGCCGGATGCCGCGCACGTACAGCTGAGGTAACACATCGGCCGCGTTGCCCAACAAACCGACCGACCGCGGCGTGCGCGCCTCGCACGACTTCGCAACCCACTCGAGCGCCTCGTCGAGATCCGTCGTCGCGCGATCGAGGTAACCGTTCCGCAGCCGCATGTCGATGCGCGACTGCTCGCACTCGATCACCAAGCATGAAACGCCGGCCATCACGGCCGCCAACGGCTGCGCGCCACCCATGCCTCCCAGCCCGGCCGTGAGCAGCCAGCGCCCGGCGAGATCTCCGCCGTAATGCTGCCGGCCCATCTCGACGAACGTTTCATACGTGCCTTGGACGATGCCTTGCGAGCCGATGTAGATCCACGAGCCAGCCGTCATCTGGCCGAACATCATCAGGCCCTTGCGATCGAGCTCGTCGAACTTTTCCCACGTCGCCCACTTCGGCACGAGGTTGGAGTTTGCGAGCAACACGCGCGGCGCATCCGCGTGGGTACGAAACACACCCACGGGTTTGCCGGATTGAATGAGCAACGTTTGATCGTCTTCGAGCCGCCTCAACGTCTCGACGATCCGGTCGAAGCTCTCCCAGTCGCGCGCTGCGCGGCCGATGCCTCCGTACACCACGAGCTCTTCCGGGCGCTCAGCGACGCTCGGATCGAGGTTGTTCATCAGCATGCGCAGCGGCGCTTCCGTGAGCCAACTGCGTGCGGTGCGCTCGGTGCCGGTTGCGGCTCGGATCGTTCGAGACGGGTCGTTGCGCGTCATACGCCGCTCCCGGTTCAAGGTTCATTGGCAAAGCCAAGACAGGCGCCAAGAATGTCTGTTAGCACGGCGCGCATCGGAGCGGCATGTGCAGCATCGTACGCGGCGGGCCAGTTTGCAGCCGTGAGCGGCGCATCCGGTTCGCGCAGGTAGCCGCGACACGCGAGCTCCATCTGCACCGCGTGCACGCCGCGCTCGGGTTGGCCGTAGTGTCGCGTCGTCCAGCCGCCTTTGAAGCGGCCGTTCGTGACGCGGCTGAATGTTGGCGCCACCCGGTCGCAGATCGCTTCGATCGCTCCCGCGAGCGCGGGAGCACAGCTCTTCCCATCGAACGTGCCGATGTTCAAATGTGGGAGCGTACCTTTGAAGAGCCGCGGCGCGACCGAGCGAATCGAGTGCGCGTCGTACAGCACGACACGCGCGTGCGCGGCGGCAAGCCGCTCGATTTCCGTTCGCAATGCTGCGTGGTACGGGTCGAAGAACGTGACGCGACGCCGTGCGATCTCCGCGACATCCGGTTCACGTTCGAGCAAGTACAACGCTTCGCCGTCGAACGTCTCGATCGGGCACAAGCCGGTCGTGGTTTGTCCGGGGTAGAGCGACACGCCCGAGGGATCGCGATTGACATCGATCACCGTGCGCGAAATCGTCGTTCGCAGCGTCGTCGCGCCGAGCTCGCGCGCGAAATCGTAGAGCAGGTGCACCCAGTAGTCCGCGTCCTTCCGCGAGAGCCACGCCGATACGGTGTGCTCTTCGATCGCATTCGGGATCTCCACGCCGGTGTGCGGGAAGCTCACGATCAGCGGCGCGTCACCGCGATGGATCTCGAGAAACGGAACTGGCTTTAGATCGCTCATCGGCTCACCGCCACGCTGGGAAGGGGAATGCTCGAAGCTGCGCGCACGATCGCACCGGTGCGAACCAGCTCGAGCGCATTTTGCAGGTCGGGATGCAGAAAGCGATCGTCTCCGAGCGGAGGCACTCGTTCGCGCACGGTCCTGCGAACCGCTTCGAGCGCGCTGCTCGAGCGCAAGGGCCCATGAAAGTCGCAGCCTTGAGCGGCAGCGACGAGCTCGATGCCGATCACGGTCATCGCGTTGTCGTTCATCGGTAACAAGCGGCGTGCGCCGTGCGCAGCCATCGAGACGTGATCTTCTTGGTTGGCCGACGTCGGAATCGAATCGACACTCGCCGGATACGCGCGTTGCTTGTTTTCCGAGACCAGCGCCGCCGCCGTCACCTGCGCGAGCATCAACCCGGAGTTCAGGCCCGGGCGCGGTGTCAAAAACGCAGGCAGGCCCGACAGCGCGGGATCGACGAGCATCGCGACGCGACGCTCTGCGAGCGAGCCGATCTCGCAGACTACGAGCGCGATCATGTCCGCTGCAAACGCGACCGGTTCGGCGTGGAAGTTGCCGCCGGACAGGGCCTCGTCCGTCGCGGCGAAGATCAACGGATTGTCGGACACCGCGTTCGTCTCGAGCTCGAGCGTAGTCGCCGCTTGACGCAGCACGTCGAGCGCAGCGCCCATCACTTGCGGCTGACACCGCAAGCAATACGGGTCCTGCACGCGCTCGTCGGCGGTCAAGTGCGAGGCGCGAATCTCGGACCCTGCCATCAGCGCGCGCAGTGCCGCCGCAGTCTCGATTTGCCCGCGGTGCCGGCGCAGCAGGTGGATCCGCGGATCGAACGGCGTGTCGGAACCCTTGGCCGCTTCGGTCGAGAGCGCGCCACTCACGAGCGCAGTTTGAAACAGCCGCTCGGCCTCGAACAATCCCGCGAGCGCGCACGCAGTCGAGAACTGCGTCCCGTTCAAGAGCGCGAGGCCTTCTTTCGGGCCGAGTGTCACGGGTGCGAGCCCCGCCTGTTCGAGCGCGAGCGCAGCTTGGATGCGTTCGCCGCCGACCGACACATCGCCGATGCCGATCAGCGCCGCTGCCAGATGTGAGAGCGGCGCGAGATCGCCCGACGCGCCGACCGAGCCTTGCGTGGGGATGCAAGGCAGCAAGTCCTTGGCCAGTAGGTTCGCGAGAAGCTGGACGGTTTCGAGCCGCACGCCCGATGCACCTTGCGCGAGACTCGCGAGCTTGAGCGCGATCATCAACCGCGTGATCGCGGGTGAAAGCATCTCACCGACGCCGGTGCAGTGCGAGAGCACGATGTTGCGCTGCAGTTGCGCGAGATCCGCCGCGTCGATGCGCACGCTCGCGAGCCGGCCGAAGCCCGTGTTGATGCCGTAGATCGGTTCGCCGCGCGCGAGAATGCGCTGCACCGCGGCTGCGCTTTCAGTGATTCGGGGAGTGCAGCGCCGATCGAGCTCGGCGCCTGCTCCGGCGTAGATCTTTCGCCAGTCATCGAGCGTGACTTCACCGGGCTCGAGCACGACGGTGTTCATCGGCCTCTCCAGACTCGCGAGTGCAGTGGATTGTACCCCATGCGGTAAACCAGCTCCGCCGGGCGCACGACATCCCAAATCGCGAGGTCGCACCACTTGCCGACCTCGAGCGTGCCGATCGAGTCCGACAGTCCGAGCGCGCGCGCGGCCGAGCGCGTGACACCGAGCAAACATTCGTCGACGGTCAGGCGGAACAACGTCGCCGCGAGGTTCATCACCAGCAGCGGCGACGTGAGCGGTGCGGTGCCCGGATTGCAATCCGTCGCGAGCGCGATCGGCACGTTGCGTTCGCGCAGGAGCTCGATCGGCGGGAGTTGTTTCTCGCGCACGAAGTAAAATGCACCCGGAAGCAGTACGGCGGTGGTCCCCGCGGCGGCCATCGCCGTGACGCCGGCCGAATCCAAGTACTCGAGGTGATCGGCCGACAGCGCGTGGTAGTCGGCCGCGAGCGCCGCGCCTCGCGAGCTCGACAACTGCTCGGCGTGCAACTTCACGCGCAAGTGGAGCGCTGTTGCGGCTTCGAACACGCGGCGCGTTTGCTCGAGCGAAAAGCCGATGCGCTCGCAAAACGCATCCACCGCGTCGACCAGGCCATCCGCGGCGAGCTTCGGCAGCATGACTTCGCAGACTTCGCGGACGTAGTCGTCACTGCGCTCTTCGAACTCGGGCGGCACCGCGTGCGCGCCGAGGAATGTCGTCAGGATGCGCACGTCCCGCTGGCGTTCGAGCGCCTTGGCCGCCATCAGCTGCTTGCGCTCGTGAGGCTCCGACAGGCCGTAGCCCGATTTGATCTCGACGGTGGTCACGCCTTCCGCGAGCAGGGCATCGAGCCGCTTCAGCGATTGCGCGACGAGGTCCGCTTCGCTCGCATCGCGCGTGGCGCGAACGGTCGACAGGATTCCGCCGCCACCTCGCGCAATCGACTCGTACGACTCGCCGTTCAATCGCCGCTCGAACTCCTCTGCGCGATCGCCCGCGTACACCAAGTGCGTGTGGCAATCGATGAATCCGGGCGTGATCAAGCGCCCCCCGCAGTCGATGATCTCGACGGAGTCGACCACGGGCGGTGAGTCGCTCGCACGACCGGCAAAGGCGATCTTGCCATCGCGGCAGGCGATCACGGCGTCTTCGATCACACCGAGTGCGCCGCCGTGAGCAGCAAGCTTCGGGGCCATCGTGGCTAGGCGTGCGTTGTGCCAGATGCGATCAAGGCGCATCGCGGCTCCCGGCAGCAGCTCCAGCAGCCGTGGGCTTTACCTCGGCGCTCATGCGTATAACCATAGCTGGAGGGCGAGGGCGGCAACAGTGGAGACAGCGTCGCGCGCACCGAAGGGTTGGGGGCTGCACTTTCAATGCGCGCTGCTCGCGCAAGGCTGGGCTCACGACGTGCGTCTGACGATCGACGACGGATCGATCGCGCAGATCGAGTGTGGCGTCCAGCCGCAGGCGGGCGATGAGCGCGCCGTCCTGGGCCTACCCGGCATGCCGAACGTTCACAGCCACGCGTTTCAGCGCGGCATGGCGGGCCTGACCGAGCACCGCGGCACGGAGCTCGACACGTTTTGGACGTGGCGCGAGCTGATGTACCGCTTCCTCGCACACATGACTCCGGACGATCTCGAGGCCATCACCGCGCAGGCCTACGTCGAGATGCTCGAGGCTGGGTTTACGCGGGTCGGCGAGTTTCACTATCTGCATCACGATCCGAATGGTCAGCCGTACACGGACTCTGCCGAGATGAGCACGCGCGTCGTGAACGCGGCCGAGCGCACAGGGATCGCCCTCACTCTGCTGCCGGTGTTTTATGCGCACGGCGGCTTCGGTGGCATTCCGCCGGTCGCAGGCCAGCGGCGCTTCATTTGCGAGCTCGACCGCTACGTGCGCCTGCTCGAAGCGAACCGCACGCTCGTCGCGAAGCTGAAGCACGCGCGGGTCGGCATTGCGCCGCACAGCTTGCGCGCCGTGACTCCGGAAGAGCTAGCGATCCTCTTGCCGCTCGCGGCTGCGGACCCGATTCACCTTCACGTCGCGGAGCAAGTGCGCGAGGTCGAAGCTTGCCAAGCGTGGTCCGGCAAGCGCCCGGTCGAGTGGTTGTTCGAGCATGCGCCGGTCGACGCACGCTTTTGTCTCGTGCACGCGACGCACATGACTTCGGAAGAGACCCAGCGCTTTGCGAAGAGCGGTGCGGTGGCCGGGTTGTGTCCGGTGACTGAGGCGAACCTCGGCGACGGGTACTTCCCCGGAGTGGAGTTTCACCAAGCCGGCGGCGCGTTCGCGATCGGGACCGATTCGAACGTCGCGATCAGCGTGTCGGAAGAGCTACGCATGCTGGAGTACGGGCAACGCTTACAGCGACGTGCGCGGAACCTGTTTGGAGGACACGACCAATCGACGGGTCGCGTGCT
>DASRXR010000459.1:0-17270 GCA_035687405.1 Polyangiales bacterium | reverse complement strand
CGCGACCTGTTCTCGAACAGTGTGCTCCTCGAAGGCTCATTGTCCGCACTCGCCCAGCTCGTCAAACACAGCGCCGAGCTCGCCACGCTCGCGATCGTCGGCCTGCCGCTTCGAACGGCCAAGGGGATCTACAACGTCGCGGCCGCATTCCAGCGCGGCAAGCTGCTCGGGCTCGTGCCGAAGAGCTACCTGCCTAACTATCGCGAGTTCGAGGAGCTGCGTTGGTTTCGCCCCGGTACCGAAGTGGCACCGAACAGTCGACTGACAATCTTCGGTACCGAAGTTCCGTTCGGCACCGACCTACTGTTCACGGCTGAACAAGCGCCCGAGCTCGTCGTCGGCATCGAGATCTGCGAGGACCTGTGGGTTCAGATCCCACCGAGCAGTCATCAGGTGTCGGCCGGCGCGACCGTGATCTGCAATCTCTCGGCCTCGAACATCCTCGTCGGCAAAGGCGACTTGCGAAAGCTTCTGTGTGCGTCGGCTTCGGATCGCGGCAAGTGCGCGTATGCGTACGTCGCCGCGGGCCCGACCGAGTCGTCGACCGACCTGGCGTTCGACGCGCACGCGATGATCTACGAGAACGGTCGACTCGCCGCCGAAGCACCGCGCTTCTCTCGCAAGTCGCAGCTGCTCGCTGCCGACATCGATCTCCAACAGCTGTTGCACGAGCGCGCAGTCACCAACACCTTTGCCGATTGCGCGCAGCAAGAGGTGCGAACCTTCCGCCGGATCGGATTCGACACACGCTGGCCCAAAACGCTCGAGCGCAGCGTACCGGCGCATCCGTTCGTTCCGAAAGATCCCGCGACGCTCGCTGCTCGCTGCTCCGAAGTGTTCGACATCCAAACCCATGCGCTCGCGACGCGCCTCGAAGCGACCGGCAGCCAGTCCAAGCTCGTGCTCGGCTTGTCGGGCGGGCTCGACTCCACACACGCGGCGCTCGTCGCAGCGCAAGCGCTCGACGTGCTCGGGAGGCCGCGCACCTCGCTCGTGTGCGTGACGATGCCGGGGTTTGGCTCGAGCGACGATACGCAAACGAACGCAGAGTGGCTGGCTGCGGCGCTCGGTGCAACGTTTCAGCGCGTCCCCGTGCGCGAGCTCGGTCTGGATGTGCTGCAAGCCGTCGGGCATCCCGCTGCCGCTGCCAGCGTCGACGAGCTCTTGCAACGCGTGCGCAACAACCCGGCGCTCGGCGACGTCGCATTCGAGAACGTACAAGCGCGGCTTCGCACATTGTTGCTCATGACGGTTGCGAACCACATCGGCGGGCTCGTGCTCGGAACCGGTGACCTCTCCGAAAAGGCGCTCGGTTGGAGCACGTACGCGGGCGATCAGATCTCGATGTACGACGTGAACAGCGCCGTACCCAAGACGCTGATCCAGTTTCTGATCCGCTGGGTCGCCAACGAGCGCGCGGCGACTTGGAACGCCGGCGATAGCGACGCGCTGCGTGAGATCCTGTTCGCGATCCTCGATACACCGATCTCACCGGAGCTCTTGCCGCCCGACGAGTCCGGCAAGATCGCGCAGCTCACGGAATCTCAGATCGGGCCGTACGAGCTACACGACTTCTTCTTGTTTCACATGTTGCGTTACGGGCGGCGCCCGAGCAGCACGCTCGCGCTCGCCGAAGTGGCGTTTTCGGACCGCTACGACCAAGCGACGTTGCGAAAGTGGCTCGAGCTCTTCTTGCGTCGATTCTTCGCAAATCAGTTCAAGCGGTCGTGCACGCCGGATGGACCGAAAGTAGGCATGGTCGCGCTGTCGCCGCGCTCCGATTGGCGTATGCCTTCGGATGCGAACGTGGCAGATTGGCTCGCCGAGCTCGCGCACGGGGAGCGCGGGGATTGACGCGCTCGCGCGCGGGTGCAGACAAGCAGTCGACGAATCGCTTGTAGAGCTAGTGAAGCGAGCCGGGCTGAGTCGATACGGAGGTCGAGTATGAGTGGACGAGGACTGTCGAAGACGCGTCTCGCACGCCTGCGAAACGTGCTGGCCACGCACGTCGAGAACGGCGACGTGCCGGGTCTCGTCGACGCGATCAGCCGCAGTGGCGAGGCCCACTACGACACGCTCGGCGTGAAAGCACTCGAGACGGGCGAGCTAATGCGGCGCGACTCGATCTTTCGCATCGCGTCGGTGACGAAGCCGGTGGCCGCAGTCGCTGCGTTGATCTTGGTCGAGGAATGCAAGCTTCGGCTCGACACGCCGATCGACGCGTTCGTTCCCGAGCTCGCGAATCGCAAAGTATTGAAGCGTTTGGACGGCCCGCTCGAGGACACCGAGCCCGCGAAACGGCCGATCAACTTGCGCGATCTGCTCACCTGCCGGATGGGCTTCGGCGCGATCATGGAGCCTTCGAGCGAGTATCCGCTCCAGCGCGCGATCAATGACACGTCGATCTCGGTCGGTCCGAAGCTGCCGACGGCGGCGACCATGGACGAGTACGCGCGCGACATCGGGTCGCTGCCGTGGATGCACCAGCCCGGACAAGCGTGGCGATACGACACGTCGTTCGACGTGCTCGGTGTGTTGCTCGAGCGCGTCGCCGGACGACCACTCGAGGCGTTCATGCACGAGCGCATCTTCGAGCCGCTCGGCATGAAGGACACATCATTTCGAATCGCGCCAGAGAAGCTACCGCGGCTCGCTGCCTGCTACCTGCGAAACTCGGACACGCGGACGCTCGACGTCTTCGATGATCCGAACAAGAGCGAGTGGAGCCGCCCGCCTGGATTCTGCTCGTGCGCCGGCGGGTTGGTCAGCACCGTTGACGACTGCCTCGCCTTCGGCCGCATGTTGCTCGACTACGGCAAGCACGGCCGCGAGCGCATCTTGTCGCGGCCATCGGTCGAGCTGATGACGACCGATCACATCACGCCGGAACAGAAATCCGTGTCGCCATTCTTCCCCGGGTTTTGGGACAACAACGGTTGGGGGTTTGGCGTCGGTGTCACTACGCGCCGCGACGAGCTCGCGAGTCCGGTCGGAAGCTACGGCTGGGCCGGTGGCTACGGCACCTTGCTGCACATCGATCCGCGGGAAGACTTGGTCGGCGTGTTCTTGAGTCAACGCGTGTTCGACGAATCCGGATTGCCCCTCGCATTCACGGACTTCCCGACCCTGATGTATCAGTCGTTCGACGACTGACGTCTCACCACGTATCGACGCACGGGCGCTTCTTGCCTTCGCGTGCAGCTGGCGGCGGCGCGGACTTCAACGCCGTCAGCACCCAGCTGCGCGAGCTCACCGGATCGATCACGTCATCGAACTCGAAGGTGCTCGCGACGCTCACACCTTTGCCGTGGTCGTAGGCTGCAGCGACCATCTTGTCGAACGCGTCTTTGCGCTCGGCCGGATCGACGATCGCTTCCAGCTCCTTGCGAAAGCCGAGCTTGACTGCGCCTTCGAGCCCCATGCCTCCGAACTCGCCGGTCGGCCACGACACGAGGAAGTAGGGCACCTTGAAGCTGCCGCCCGCCATCAGCTGCGCGCCCAAGCCGTAGCCTTTGCGCAGCACGATCGTAAAGAAGGGCACGCTCAAGCTCGCGCCGGTCACGAACATGCGCGCGGCGTGCCGCACGAGGCCGGTCTTCTCCGCTTCCGGTCCGACCATGATGCCCGGCGTGTCGCACAAGAACAGGATCGGGATGTCGAATGCATCGCACAGCTGCATGAAGCGCGCAGCCTTGTCCGCAGCAGGGCTGTCGATCGCACCGGCGAGGTGACCCGGATTGTTCGCGATGATGCCGATCGAACGACCTTCGACGCGCGCGAGCGCGGTGATCATGCCGAGGCCGAACTCGCGGCGTAACTCGAGCACCGAACCGGTATCCGTGAGCGTCTCGATCACCTGCCGTACGTCGTAGATGCGCTTGCGATTCTCCGGAATGATCGTGCGCAGCACACGTTGATCGGCACACGTGTAGTCACGGAGGGAGCCCTGAAAGTACGCCAGGTACTGCTTTGCGAGCCGGACTGCATGCGCATCGTCGTCGGCCGCGAGGTCGACCACACCGTTCTTCAGCTGGACTTCGCGCGGGCCGATTTCTTCCGGCCGATACACGCCGAGCCCACCGCCTTCGATCATCGCGGGGCCCGCCATACCGAGGTTGGTGTCCGGCGTCGCGATCATCACGTCGCAGCAGCCGAGTAGCGCCGCGTTGCCTGCGAAGCAACGGCCACTCGCGATGCCGACGAGCGGGACGAGCCCCGAAAGTTTGCCGAACAACGCGAACGCCATGCAATCGAGGCCGGTGAACCCGAGACCATCGCTGTCGCCAGGACGGCCGCCACCGCCTTCACCAAACAACACCACCGGCAATCGCGAGTGCTCCGCAAGCTCGAACAATCGATCTTTCTTGCGGTGGTTCTGAATACCCTGCGTTCCAGCGAGCACCGTGTAGTCGTACGACACGACGACGCACTGCGTGCGTGCGCGCGGGTCGTCGAACAGACCTCCGTTCACGCTGCCGATGCCGCCGACCAAACCATCGGCGGGCGTACGCTCGATCAACTCTTGCACTGGACGCCGCCGGCGCTGGGCTGCGATCACCAGCGGGCCGTACTCGTGAAATGAGTTCGGATCGACGAGATCAGCGAGGTTTTCGCGCGGAGTGCGGTGACTGAGTTTGTGCCGCTTTGCGACCGCGTCGGGACGCCGCTCGTCCAGCCCATAGCCGTGACGCGCGTAGACCTCCGCGAGATCCGGCCGAATCTGATCGAGATCGATCGCTTGGTCTTTCTCCGCGACAGCGGTGGGTTCCGCACCTGGCTCGATCAGCGCGAGCATGTAGCCTTCCGGAACAGTGTCGCCTTTCGTGACCGCAAACGCATGAACGACGCCGCTCGTAGAGGCAGCGATCACGGTCTCCATTTTCATCGCCTCCATCACGAGCAAGGCTTGGCCGGCGCGCACCGCGTCTCCGGGCGCGACGCTCAAGCTCACGATCGTGCCGAGCACGGGCGCGCGCTCGACGAGCATACCTTCCGGCACGGGCAGCTCCGGTGGCGGCGGGAGCGCTGCCGCCGACGGCTGCAAGTCCGAGCCACCGCGTTTTCCGTGTGCGAGCACGGCGAGTGGATCGCTCGAGTCGACCCGAGTACCCGCTTTCGCTGCCGCAGCAGCCGAGCCAGCCTCGTCTCGAACCGCAAGCTCCGCGGCGTGACGCTCCACGAAACGCGTATCGACTGCCCCACTCCGGAGCTCCTCTCGTTCCAGCAGCGCGCGTAACAAGCTCTGGTTCGTAGCGACACCTTCGATCCGAAGCTCACGCAGCGCACGGCTGCCGCGCGCGAGCGTAGCCGCGAAGTCCGGCGCGTTGCTCGAGACGATCAGCTTGGCGAGCAGCGAATCGAAGCTCACACTCGTCGCGTACCCAACGTAACCGTGCGTGTCGACCCGCACGCCGGGGCCGACCGGGAGCTCGAACGACGACAGCACGCCGGTCGCAGGTCGCGTCGCACCGTTCGCCTCCATCACTTCAGTGTTGATGCGCAGCTGAATCGCATAACCACTCGGAGGGGCAACCGGTCCACGCTCGAGTCCGAGCTCGGTCAGCGTGCTCCCCGCCGCCAGCTTCAGCTGCGTCTGGACCAAGTCGACGCCACTGATGGCTTCAGTCACCGTGTGTTCGACCTGTAGACGCGGATTCGCTTCGATGAACACGGCGCGCTCCGGCTCCTCGAGATCGAGCAGGAACTCGAACGTGCCGAGATTCTCGTAACGGGCTGCCTTCGCGAGCTCGAGCGCGGAAGCGATCAACCGCTCGCGCAGCGCCGGCGAGATCCACGGCGACGGTGCGATCTCGATCAGCTTCTGGTGACGCCGCTGCAAGCTGCACTCGCGCTCCCAGACGTGACTCACCGCGCCGGTGCGATCGCCGAGCACCTGCACTTCGAGGTGACGCGCGCGCTCGATGAACTGCTCGCAATACAGCGTGGCGTCGCCGAACGCAGCCTTCGCTTCCGAGCTGCAACGCGCGTAGGCTTCATCGAGCTCGGCCCGATTGCGTACGATGCGCATGCCGCGACCGCCGCCGCCGAAGGCTGCCTTGATCAACATCGCGCCGCCGCCACCGAGCCCGTCGAAGAACGCGGCCGCTTGCTCGAGCGTCGCCGGACCCGCGCTACCCGCGAGGACGGGCACGCCGAGTTCGCGAGCGAGGGCACGCGCGCGCGTCTTGTCGCCGAGCAGCGCCAGCGTCTCCGGCCGCGGACCGACAAACGTCAGCCCTGCTTCGGCGCTCGCCTTTGCGAATGCTGCGCTTTCGCTCAAAAAACCATAACCAGGATGGACCGCATCGCAGCCGAGCTTGCGCGCGACCTCGAGCAGCCCATCGATGTCGAGATAGGCTCGCGCGCCGCGCCCTGGAAGCGCGCGCGCCTCGTCCGCACGGCGTACGTGCAGCGAGCGCGCGTCGTCCTCCGAGAACACCGCCACCGAGCGAATCCCGAGCTCGCTCGCGGCAGACATCACGCGAATCGCAACCTCGCCGCGGTTGGCGACGAGCAGTTTACGGAAGGTCATGGGTGGCGCTTATAGCTCGCCACCCTGCCCCGCGTCACTCACACCGCAGCGAGCGCTGCGTTCAAGGTTGGGCTCGGCCGGAGCGCCTTCGCGGCCTTCGCCTCGTCCGGACGGTAGTAACCACCGAGATCGACCGCCTTACCCTGCTGTGCTTTGAGCTCATCGAGAATCTTCGTCTCGTTTTTCGTGAGCGTCTCGGCCAACTTGGTGAAGCGCTGCTTCAGCTCGGCATCTTGCGTCTGCTTTGCGAGTGCCTCCGCCCAATACATCGCGAGATAAAAGTGACTGCCGATGTTGTCGAGCTGGCCGACCTTACGTCCCGGCGACTTGTTGCTCTCGAGGAACTGCGCAGTCGCCTGATCGAGCGCGTCCGCGAGGACCTTCGCGCGCGGGTTGCTCGCGACGATGCTCAAGTGCTCGAGCGACGCTGCGAGCGCGAGAAACTCGCCGAGCGAATCCCAACGCAAGTGCCCTTCTTCGACGAACTGCTGGACGTGTTTCGGCGCCGAACCACCCGCGCCGGTCTCGAACAAACCACCACCGGCCATCAGCGGCACGATCGAGAGCATCTTGGCGCTCGTGCCGAGCTCGAGGATCGGGAACAAGTCAGTCAGATAGTCACGCAGCACGTTGCCGGTGACTGAGATCGTGTCCTTACCCGCTTTCGCACGCTCGAGTGAAACGCGAACCGCTTCCACCGGCGACTTGATCGAGATGTCGAGCCCGCTCGTGTCGTGGTCTTTCAAGTACAGCTCGACCTTCTGGCGGATCTGCTGGTCATGCGCGCGGTTCGGATCGAGCCAGAACACAGCCGGCGTCTTCGAGAGTTTCGCGCGCGTGACGGCGAGCTTCACCCAATCACGGATCGGCGCGTCTTTCGTCTGGCACATGCGCCAGATGTCGCCCTGCTCGACCGGATGCGTGAACAGCGTCGTGCCCGCTGCATCGACGACGCGAACCGTGCCGTTGCCGGGAATGTGGAACGTCTTGTCGTGCGAGCCGTACTCTTCCGCCGCCTGCGCCATCAAACCGACGTTCGGCACGCTGCCCATCGTCGCCGGATCGAACGCGCCGTTCGATTTGTGAAACGCAATCGTCTCCTGATACAGGCCGGCGTAGCTGCGATCCGGCACGAGCGCCTTTGTGTCGTACTCCTTGCCGTCCGGCCCCCACATCTTGCCCGAAGTGCGGATCATCGCCGGCATCGAAGCATCGATGATCACGTCGCTCGGTACGTGCAAGTTCGTGATGCCCTTATCGGAGTTCACCATCGCGAGCGCGGGACGCGCTGCGTAGATGGCTTTGATGTCGGCTTCGATCGCCGACTTCTGATCCGCCGGCAAGCTCGCGATCTTCGCAAGTACGTCGCCGAAGCCGTTGCTCGGATCTGCACCGGCCGACTTGAGCGCGTCGCCGTGCTTCGCAAACAGATCCTTGAAGAACACTTCGACCGCGTACCCGAACATGATCGGATCCGAGACCTTCATCATCGTCGCCTTCAAATGCAGCGAAAGAAGCACATTTTGCTTCTTCGCTTCGTCGATTTGCGCCTCGAAGAACTTGCGCAGCGCCTTCTGGCTCATGACTGCCGCGTCGATCACTTCACCGGCGAGCAGCGGCGTCTTCTCTTTGAGCACGGTGACCTTGCCGTCCGCCGCGACGAACTCGATCTTGACCGAGCCGGCGTCTTTCACCGTCGTCGATTTTTCACTGCCGTAGAAGTCGCCCTCGCTCATGTGCGAGACGTGAGTCTTCGAATCCGCGCTCCACGCACCCATCGAGTGGGGATGCTTGCGCGCGTACTGCTTCACCGATGCGGGCGCGCGACGATCCGAGTTGCCCTCGCGCAGCACGGGATTCACGGCGCTGCCCTTGACCTTGTCGTACTTCGCTTTGAGCTTCTTTTCGTCGTCGGTTTTCGGGTCGCTCGGGTACGCCGGCAGCTTGAAGCCCTTCTCCTGCAGCTCTTTGATCGCCGCGTTCAGCTGCGGCACCGAAGCGCTGATGTTCGGGAGCTTGATGATGTTGGCTTCCGGCGTCGTCGCGAGCCGACCTAGCTCGGCGAGCGCGTCTGGAGTGCGCTGCGATTCCGGTAACACGTCGGCCAGATTCGCGATGATGCGGCCCGCGAGTGAAATGTCTCTCGTTTCGACCGCGATCCCTGCGGCGGCCGCAAACGTCTGCACGATCGGCAGGAGCGAGTACGTCGCCAACGCGGGCGCTTCATCGGTTTGGGTGTAGATGATCGTTGGCTTTTGAGTAGGCATGTTCAGGATGCTACACCGCCGGCGCGCGGGCGTGGCGTGCGATGTTGCCATCCAGAGCCGCCAAACCCCGCCTAGACGTGGTGTTTTTGGTCGATTCGGGGACGGCGCTGTCAGCCTTGGGGCCCCGGTTTGGGGTCGGGCTGAGCGACCCCGTGCGCAGGGGATATCTGGGAGCCGAAACCACGCCGAAGCGGATTCGACATCGCGTTGCGCTCAGTTTCGAGCATGACCGATCACGCCGATCACGCCGATCCCCCGAAGCCCGATCTGATCGTGCGGCACTTCCGGCAGATCGTGATGTGGCCGTTGCAGCTGATGGCGCTCAGCGCGAAAGCGCAAGTGCAACATCACTGGGAAGCGTTCGTAAACTGCGACAGCACGCACGCGTGGCACGAAATCGAAGACGAGTTCACGGGGGATCCGCATCAGTTTCATGAGCGACACTATCGCGAGTTCGTCACGTTCCTGCCGCACGCGCAGCGATTTTTGTACGGACAAGGCCGCTCGAGTCGCAGTGGTAACGGCTACGGCGAATCGCCGATGCGCGTGTTTCGGCGGTCCGACATCACACACGTGCGCCTGACGTTCGACGATGGCGGGCAAGTCACGTGTCGCGTGCAGCACGTCGATCTGTACTTCTATTACGACGTCGACGTCGTCATGTTGGCGTTCGAGTTTTATGCGGACGACGTCCCGTTGCACCGCGTCGAGGACATCTTGTTTCGCTTCGGTCGGTCATACCCGGCGCAGTGGGACGACGACGGCATTCCGGATCAGTGCATGCGCGATGTGGAGTGGTTGAATGCGGCGGGCGAGACGCTCGTGTCGAGCGACTTTCTCGACCAGAATCGATTTCTCACGCACGCGTGCGAGCACCGTGAGGCGCGGATCGGTCAGCACTGGGAGTTCTTGTTACGGCCGATGGTGCAACACCACTCCGAATTCAAAGGCGAGGTGCGCTATCGGCAGCTCGAGTACCACCGGTTGCCGAAGATGACGTATTTGTCGTTCGATGATCCGTTCGAGCTGACACGCGAAGACTTCTTTCGGCTCGGGATGGCGACGGCGCCGGACGACGGGTATGGGTTTCACTATCCGGATCACTCGGTCGACTCATTCGAACGCGAGCACTGTTACGACCACTTTTGGGTGCCGGAGCGGCGCGACATGCGGGCGAGCACGCGCATCAGTTGCACTGCGCGTTCGATGGTGATGGTCGGCTGTGCGCGCGAGAGGTTTTATGCGGACTGCGATACTGGGATGCTCGGGCAGTTTCGTCACCAGTATTTCTTGTTGGCAATGATCGCGCACTTTCATCACGCGGCGTTGTTGATGCTGTCGGATCGACTGATGCTCGCGGTGAGCCGGCTCGAGGTCGATGATCCTGAATCGCTCGAGAAGTTTCGGCATCGCATGCGGCAGACGACCGAGATCTTCTTGCGGTTCAATCACCGCTATTGGTTTCACGAAGTATCGAAGCAGTCGCTCGCGAAGCACTTGTTCAGCATGTGGAGCACGCAGCTCGCCAACGACTCGTTGTTTCAAGAGGTGCGCGAGGAGGTGCTCGACATGGGGCAGTACCTCGACAGCGATGCGGCGCGGCGGCAAAACGATGTGGTGTTGCGGCTGACGGTGGTGACGATTCTCGGCTTGATCGGGACGATCGCGACTGGGTTTTTGGGGATGAATCTGATCGATGAGACGAGTGAGCCGATCTGGGTGAAGATCGGGATCTTTCTCGCGGTGATGGTGCCGTCGGTCGCGTTGACGCTGTACACGGTGCTCAAGTCGGGTCCGCTGTCGGAGTTCATCGATGCGATGGCGAACGAGAGGATGACGTCGAGGGCGAAGCTCGAGAGGTTGGCGAGGGTGTTCCGGAGGTCGAAGGATCCGGCGTCAACACCGAAGGTGCGTGAGCCAAGGTTGCCCGCACCCATGCCGACCGCGGCGCGAAAGTTGGCGCCGCAGGAGCGGAGTTAAATCGCGAGACTCAGCGCGTCCACTCGCGCGGGTTCTTCACGCCCGGCAGTGCCCACGTCGTGTCTCTCGGATCTCGCACACCCGCAATCGGACTAACCGGCTGCGGCTGGGACGGCGCGGCCGCACAACCACCGGGCAAACACCGCTCCGCTGCAGGCGCAGGCGGCGGACGATAGGGCTCATTGCGGCGCGAGAACGCCGGCGCCGGCGCATACACGTAACCCAACCGATACGGCGAGCTGTACACCTCATCGCGCGCTCTCAAGTTCTCGTCGCGCAGCCGCACATTTCGCATGCGGTCGGCATCCGACGCCATCTGACGCGCCGCAAGATCGTGCTCACGCTCCAAGTCGGTTCGCGCCTGCTCCCGTTCACGCGCCCGCGCGCGTGCGAGCCACTCTTCATGCTCGGCTTCGCGCGCATGCTGCAGCTGCGCGCTGCGATCGACCCAACCTTGTTCCGTTCGGACATACCCGAGCAAACGACGCGCTTCCGCGTGATTCGGCTCGAGGCCGATCACTTCCTCGAGTACTGCACGCTCGGTCGCGCGCAACTCGTGCTCGCGACAATACGCCGCGAGCTCTAGCCGACCCCGAATGTCCCGCGGCGCGAGCGCAGCGCGCCGGCGTTGTGCGACGTCGTCGCTCGCGTCCGACTTCTTGATGTGCTCCACCGTGTCGGCGGACAAGCGGATTTCACCAGACTCCACACGGATGACGACGCTGTCTCCGTCGCGTGTCGCGCGCCCCTCGATGACCGACCCACCCTGAAGCTGAACTTCGTCGGCACGCACGCGCGCGGACCCTGCAGCTGAGAGCAGCAGCGCAAGACCTGCGGCGCAAATCGGACGCGGGAACTGCATACCCTGAAGTGTGGGACCGCCGCCTGCCCACCGCAACCCGGCCTATTTCCCTAGCGATTTCAGGCGTCGAGCACGTCGCGCAGGCCGCCGGGCGCGCCGCCATCGGCGTCAGACCGCAGACACGTCACGATGAACACGACGAGCGATACGACGTACGGCAGCGTGTGAAGGAGATGGGCCGAGACGGTCGCCCCGGCAGCTTGCATGCGGAGCGACATCACTTCAGCCCCACCGAACAAGAGCGCGGCAGGGACTGCCCAGAGCGGGCTCCAACGCGCGACGATCACGAGCCCCACTGCGACGAGCCCGCGCCCTTGCGACATCCCTTCGGCCCAGGTCTGCGCGTAGTCGATCGAAAGTGCCGCGCCGCCGATGCCAGAGAGCAAGCCGCCCGCGAGGATCGCCGACGTCTGCACGAAGGTCACCGGAATGCCTGCCGTCCGCGCTGCACTCGGAGACTCGCCGGTCGCACGCAGCGCGAGGCCCGGCCGAGTTCGATCCATGAACACCGCGATGAGCGCGCTCGCGAGCCACGCGAGGACGATCGTCGGCGTCAGGTCGCCTAGCAGCGGAATGCTGACGCCGAGCACGGCGGAGAGCGGCGCAAACCCGTCGATCGATTGGCCGACGAACGACGAGCCCAGATACGCGCTCAATCCGAATCCGATCATCCATACCGACAACCCGCTCGCAAACTGATTGGCTCGATAGCGCAGACACAAGACGGCGTGGCCGATCGACAGGGCACTGCCGGCGAGCGCGCCACTCGCGAGGCCGAGCCACGGATTGTTCGTGTTCGCAGCGACTCCAAATGCAGTTGCAGCGCCCACGAGCATTTGACCTTCGGTGCCGAGATTGATGATGCCCGCACGCTGCGTGATGGTTTCACCGAGTAGCGCCCATAGGAGCGGAGTCGCGCTGCGAATCATCGCGGGCACGAAGCCGATCAGAAGGCCGTAGAGAATCTCGATCACGCTGCGGCCTCCGCGCTCCGGTGTTGGGCGATCAGCGCGGCCGCAAACAAGAAGCCTTGCAGCACGTAGACGATCGACGACGGCAGCCCGGCGCTCAGCTGAAGATTGTCACCGGCAGCGGCGAGGCTGGCCACGATCCAGGCGCACGGCAGGATTGCGAGGAGCCGTCCCCGGGCGAGAAATGCGACGAGAAACCCGCTGTATCCCGCACCTGCGCCGACGCCGGATTGCAGACGACCTTCGATGACCGAAGCCTCGGCGATGCCCGCAATGCCGGCACACGCACCGCCGAGCGCGAGAAGTACGACCGTGCGCCTCGCCCACGATACGCCCGCGCGCTGCATGAGCTCGGGACTCGAGCGAAGCAGGTCGAGGATGAGTCCGCTGCGCGTGCGCGTTGCAAAGAACCACGCGGCCAACACCGCGAAGAGGCCGAGGAACAGGCCGAGGTGAATGCGGGTGTCGAAGTAGGTAGGTAGCCGGGCCGCGTCCGGAAACGCGATCGTCGAGGGCCAGCCGAGGCTGTCCGGGTCCTTCCAGCGCCCATACACCAAGTAGTCGACGCACGGCGCTGCGATGTAGTTGAGAAGCAGCGTGCTGATGGTCTCGTTGACGCGAAGCTGAGCGCGAAGTAGGCCCGGTACTGCGCCGTACGCAGCGCCGGCGAGTGCAGCCGATAGCAACATGGCAGGAAGCGTGAGCCAGCCGAGCCGATCACCGGCGCTGAGAACCAGTGCAGTGCCGCCGATCGCACCGATGGCGAGTTGCCCTTCGCCGCCCACGGAGATGAGCCCGACGCGCGCAGGAAGAGCCGTCGCAAGCGAGCAGAGCAAGATGGGCGCGCCTTTGACCAGCGTCTCGGAGAACGCGAAGCCGCTGCCGAGCACGCCGTCATACAGCGCGGCGAACAAGCGGATGGGCGATTGGCCGATCGCCCAGAAGAAGGCGCTCGAAAATGCGGCGAAAATGATCGCGGTGGTCGCGCTGGTGTTGAGCGCGCTAGAGCGAAGGCGAGGAAATGTGCGGCGCTGCTTTGGCGGGGCTGCAACAGCGCGCACGCCGAGACCCGAAGCTGTCAGCTGCACTCTCACGCCGAAGCCCCAAGCGCCGCTTCGGATACTCCGGTCATCCAGGCACCGATTTGCGCGCGAGTTGCACTAGCAGCAGCGATCGGGCCACGGAGGCGACCTCGGTACATGACCGCGATTTGATCGGCATGCTCCAACAACGGATCGAGCTCTTCCGAGATCCAAACCAACGCTGCACCCGCGTGCGCTTGCGCCAACAACTCATCGAGAATGTGCCTTGCCGCACGCACATCGAGACCGAGTGTCGGAAAACACACCACGATCAACCTCGGACTGCGGCTCAACTCTCGCGCGACCACCAGCTTCTGCAGATTGCCACCCGACAACGTACCGGCAGGGCGATCCAAGTCGCGCGGCCTCACGTCGAAGCGCTCGAGCAACTCGGCGGCCTGATCTCGCCCAAACCTTCGCCGCGACAAAACCGGCCACTGGGGCACTTGAAGCGCAGCCAAATTCACCAGCACCGATAGGTCTTGCGCACAGCCCTGCTGACGCGGCTGATCGGGCACGTACGCGATCGCACTCCGAACCTGAGGGTCGTCGAGCGACAACTCAGTGTCATCGAGCCTCAATTGCCCCGAGCGAGGCCGAACTACACCCGCCAACACGCGCGCGAGCAATTCTTGCCCGTTGCCGGTCACTCCCGCGATCCCGAGAACCTCGCCCGCGCGAAGCTCGAAGCACACATCCTCGATACGCGCCGTCCCTGCAGCAGCACTCACGCCGCGAGCGCACAAGCGAGCCGTCGCCGTCCGCGGCGAGCTCTTCGGCTGGCTCTCCGTTCGCGCTGCAGCCGCCGACTCGCCCAGCATCGCCTGCAACAGCGCAGCTCGATCGCACACCTCGCGGCTCTCGTGCACGACCTGACCCGCGCGCATCACCACCACGCGATCCGCCGCCTGCGCTACATCCTCGAGCTTGTGCGTGATCATGACCACGCTGTGCCCCGCCGTTGCCATCGTTCGAACGTGCGCCCACAAGCGCTCTGCCTCCGGACGCGTGAGCAGCGACGTCGGCTCATCCAATATCAATAACCGCGGCTCGCGGCCCAAGACCTTGGCGAGCTCCAACAGTTGCCGCTCACCGCTGCTCAAGTCGCGCGCAGCGGAGCGCGGGTCGAGCTCCGGCGCCAACGTCCGCAGCTGCTCGAGTGACTGTTCCACCACCCGCGAGCGCGTGCGCGACCAAAACGGCGCCCGCGGAGCACCCAGCGCGAGATTCTCGCGCACGCTCAGCGCACCGATGCTGCTCGTCTCTTGAAACACCATTCCAATGCCCAGCCCACGCGCAACGCGCGGCGACGCGATCTCGACCCGCTGATCATCGACGTAAAACGCGCCCGAGTCGGGCCGCACGTACCCATACAAACACTTCATCAACGTGCTCTTGCCCGCCGCGTTCTCACCGAGCAGCGCGACTACCTCGCCGGGCCGAAGCTCGAGATCGACGCCGGCGTTCGCGACGACGCTGCCAAACGTCTTGCGAATCTGCTCGAGCCGTACGCGCATGACTCAGCTCGCGCCCTTCAACTCGAAGATCGCGTCCACCTCCACGCTCGCGTTCAGGGGCAACGTGGCCACGCCGATCGCTGTGCGCGCGTGCTGCCCTGCCTCGCCCCACAGCTGGATGAACAGCTGCGAGGCGCCATCGATCACGTGAGGGACGCGCGGATACCCGGAGCTCGCCTGCACGTAGCCACCGACGCGAATGCAGCGCGCGACGCGCGACAACTCGCCTTCGCATGCTTCGCGCAACGCCGCGAGCAAGTTCAACGCGCAAAAGCGCGCGGCGACCCGACCCGCTTCGAGATCGATCTCCTCGCCGACGCGCCCGGTATACGGCATCGTCCCGTTCCACTCGCAGGTCTGGCCCGCGAGATACACGAGCCCACCTGCAATCCGATACGGCACGAAACTCGCGATCGGCTTCGGCCGCACCGGCAACTCCAACCCGAGCTCGGCGAGTTTTTGGTCGATCACGTCCATGTCGCCCCTCTCAACCTGGTTTCCGCGAGAGCGGTTGCGATCGCTTCCGAATGTGTCACGAAGCCAAACAACAACTTCACGTTGTACAGCGTCGCGAGCATGCAGTACTCCGGCGACGTCGTGCCGACGCAGTCCTGCAGCATGACGCAGTCGTAGCCGAGAAACATCGCGTCCTGCAGCGTCGTCATCACGCACTGGTCCGCGTTCACTCCCGCGAACAACAATGTCGTGACGCCCAAGTTCCGCAAGATGCTGTCGAGCTCGGTATCCCAGAATCCGCTGAACCGATACTTCGTGACGTGAATGTCTTTCGCGTCCGGAACCAACTCGTCGACGATCGCAGCGCCCCACGACCCCTCGACCAGAATTGGAGCACCACCGGGGATCGACTCGCCCAATCCCGCACCACGGCCTTCCGGTGCATGCGCATGCAACAGCGACGGACTCGTGTTCAACAAGTCCTGGCGCACGCCCCAGTTCAACCACACGATCGGCACGCCCGCAGCTCGCAGCAGCGGCGCCGTTCGCCGAATCGGCTCGATCGGTTTGCGATCGAGGCGATAGTCGACCCCGCGATAGTCGAGGAAACCGCCCTTGGAGCAAAAGTCATTTTGCATGTCGACGACGATGAACGCCGTGCGCGCGAGATCGATCGTGATCGGCTGAGGCTCCGCCGCGAGCGACAACGGCTTCGGCGGCAAAGGCTCGCGGACGAGCGACACGTGTTCGGGAGTCACGCGCCATTGATTCGCCCGCGCCGATCCCATCGCTCTTCCAAGATCCGAGGTCGTTCGATTCATGCTCTCACCTCACGACACGGTGCCGATCACACCCTGGACCAGATAGTTCATCGTCTCGACTTCGGGCAGGCTCATCGACTTGCCGCCGTTGGCTGCAAGGGTCCCGTCCTGCTTCTTGAGCGGGCCCTTCCAGACGACGAACTCGCCGCTCAAGATCGACTTGTGAGCTGCAGTCACGCGCTCCGCTACGGCGGCCGGCACGGAGGGCCCGAGTGGGTCGAGCTTGACCGCACCGTCTTTCAGATCGCCGCGAACATGCGACGGCTTCCACGTGCCTGCCCAAATATCTTTCACGAGCTTCGCCATCATCGGACCCCAGTCCCACGACGCGCCTGTGAGATACGCCTTGTCCGCGAACTTCTGCACGTTCACGTCTTTGCCGACCACGTAGATGCCGCGCCGCTGCGCCGTCTTCGAGATCGTGATCGGACTATCGACTTGCTCGCCGATCACATCCACCCCCGCATCCGCGAGCGAGCTCGTGGCTTCGGCTTCCTTGGCCGGATTCAACCAGCCGCCGGTCCACACCACGCGCGTCGTCGCTTCGGGCCTCACCGACTGCGCACCGAGCGTGAACGCGTTGATGCTTCGCAGCACCTGCGGAATCGGAAACGCCGCAATGAAGCCGAGCTTCGCCGACTTCGTCGCACCACCGGCGGCCATGCCGGCGAGGTACATCGCGTCGTCGGAGTTCGCGAAGTACGTGCCCACGTTTGCGGAAGTCTTCAACCCGCCGGCGTGGAGGAACGCGACCTTCGGATACTTTTTGCCGAGCTCGATCG
>DASRXR010000458.1:0-2224 GCA_035687405.1 Polyangiales bacterium | reverse complement strand
CGGGTTCGTACCCGGCGATAGCGACAGCGTCTTCGGCACGATCGATCTGGAGAGCGGTGATTTCACTACGCTGCTCTCGACTCCGGCGGGCGGCACGTTCGGCACGCCACTCTACGACGCTGAGAGCGGCAAGCTGTTCGTGCCCGATTCGAGCGTCGACGGCGATCTGCGACCTACCGCAGGGGTACGTGTGCTCGAACGCAGTGACGATGGCGCCTTCGAGGAAACGAACGTCCTCGAGGTCGCAAAGGACACGGGATTGCCCGCACGCCACGTGTTCCGGCTGTAAACTCCGAGCATGCCGCACGACTCACACACCACGGCAAGGCGGCGCAGTGCTGCGGCGGGCGACGCCGTGCTGGCTCCGTCGCGCGCGTTCGTGGTGTGTCTGGTCGGATTGATCGTCGCGAGCGTGCTCGTCGGTTTGTTTTTCGGTCGCGGCGGCGTTCTCGACTTCGGCGGCGAGCCGGTGCTGCTTCGGATGCGCGCCCACCGCGCGCTCGTCGCGTTCTTGTGTGGCGGTGCGCTCTCGGTCGCAGGCGCTGTCGTGCAGACGCTGTTTCGCAACCCGCTCGCGAGCCCGCAGATCCTCGGCACGACTTCGGGCGCGACGCTTGGCGCACACGTCGCGCTCCTCGGTTCGGTGCTCTTGCTTCGAGGCAGCGGCGTGTTCGGGATCGCACCCGAAATGCTGATTCCGATCGGTGCCACGATCGGCGCGAGCCTATCGCTCTTCTTGCTGCTCGCTGTCGTTTCGCTACGCGAAGAGCCGCTCGCACTCTTGTTGACGGGCTTTGCGTTGATGTCGCTTTTTCAGGGTGCGAGCACCTTCTTGATGAGCGTCAATCAGGAAGCCTGGGAGTTGAATCGCGCGTTCGCCGCGCTCAACCAAGGTGACATCAGCGCGGCTGGACCGCGCCAAGTGCTGCTCGTCCTCGTGATGACGATCGGTGGCGTCGTGCCGGTGCTCGCGTCGTCCACGACACTCGACGTCCTCGTGTCGGGCGACGACGAAGCACGCACGCTTGGTGTCGACGTGAGTCGCGTACGCTTTTGGCTCGTGTTGTGGGTTGCAATCTTGACTGCAGGTGCTGTCGCGGTCGGCGGCAGCGTGGGCTTCGTCGGCTTGATCGCGCCCCACGCGCTGCGGCCCTGGGTCGGGCAGCGGCACCGCTATCTCGTGCCGGCAGTGTTCGCCGGTGGAGGCTGCTTCGTCGTCGTGTGTGATGTGCTGTGTCGCCTGATTCCACTTCGGAGCGGAGTGCCGGTCGGCGTGTTGATCGACCTGATCGGCGCTCCGATCTTCTTGCGGCTGCTTTTGCGCCAGATGCGCACGCAGGCGGATCATGGCTGAAGCGTTGCGCGTCGAACGCTTGGGTGTGACCCGTGGCAGTCGCGCGCTGCTCGAGGACGTGTCATTGCACGCGGACTACGGCACGCTGCTCGCGATCACGGGTCCGAACGGTGCGGGTAAAAGCACGCTGATCAAAGCGCTCGTCGGGCTGTTGCCGCACTCCGGGGCCGTGCGCATCGGCGACGCGGAAGTCGCATCGCTGACGCCGGCCGAGCGGGCTCGCGCAGTCGCTTACATTCCGCAGCGCTCTTCGATCATGGCTTCGGTCGCGGTGCGCGACGTCGTCGCCCAGGCGAGGTACGCGCATCGCTCGCGTTTCGGTCGCGCGAACCCCACCGATCCCGCGGTCACGCGCGCGCTCGAGCAAACCGATTTGACTGCGCTGTCGGGGCGCGCTTACGACACTCTCTCCGGTGGCGAGCAACGTCGCGTGCTGCTCGCGCGCGCGCTTGCGACCGAAGCACGCATCCTGTTGTTCGATGAGCCGACGTCGGGTCTCGACATCGCCCACGCACTGCGCTTCTTCGAGCTCGCTGATCGCTTGAGAAAAGCTGGCTTCGTGCTCGTCTGCGTGTTGCACGAGCTGGACGACGCACTCCGCCACGCCGACGCAGCGCTCCTGCTTTCAGAGGGCAAAAGCGTGAGTTTTGGACCGGTCTCGGAGGTCTTGTCCGCCGAGCACATCGCGCGGGTCTACGGCGTGCGGATGTTCGAGCGTGCAGGCCTCGGCTACGCGCTCGACGGAGAGCCGCGATGACCGAAGCCACGCTCGCAAAAGTTGCGTGGCTCGCGATCGTGCTCACCGGCGTCGTGCTCGTCGCGCTTGTGGGTCGTGAGCCTGCGCCGCCCATGGCTGCCGCGGGCATGCTC
>DASRXR010000457.1:0-2278 GCA_035687405.1 Polyangiales bacterium | reverse complement strand
CGCGGAGCGCGCGGACGAGCTCCACCGCGATCGCGTCGTAGTCGAACTTCTGGCTGGATTCGGCCGTTCGTTGCATGAATCGCACATCCTTGGACGTAACGTACCATGGGATGTGCATTCCACGCATTGAGCAGCTGGGGGCAGCGTGTCAGTGTTCTCGATATGAACCTCCTGCTGAAGCGAACGTCGCTGGCTGCCGCTCTCGGCTGCATGCTTCTCGGCTGCTCTGGTGCCGAGGCCACTCCGCAGGACGAGAGGGAGCCGGCACAGGAACCCTCGCTACAGTCGCCGCGATCGAGCGACGAGCTTCCGCCTCTCGGCGGAGGTGAGACGACCAGCTTCACACCTACGCCGTGCGGCGCGGTCAGCGAACCGGTGGAAGTGGACATCGATGCGGCCGCCGCTCTCGGCTTCCAGGCGCGCGAGGCAGTCGAATGGCTCGAGCGTGGAGCGGACACGGAGTTGCATTGGATCGAGCAAGATCGAACTCGCCAGTTCTTCGGTCCGACGACCTCCGAAGTCAGCGGCTATGACCCCGACACGCGTGTGCACATCGATATGCACGTCACTTCGCTTCAGCACATGCTGCCGAGCCCGAAGTATTGTGACGGGACGACGTGTCAGGCACACCCCGATGCCGAGCCGGTCGAACAGGCGACGTGTCCAACCCAGCTGATGATCTATTTCGACGTTCACGTGACGACACTCGATCGAGCGATCGACGCCAAAGCGAAGGGCACGGCGATGCTGCGGAGTGAACTGATCGCGACGGATCTAGCTGAGCTCGAGCTGAACGGCGACGCGTGCTCCGAGCTCGAGGGGAAGCTCGAGCTCGACGACCCGACGCGAACGCATTCGACGATGCTGTACATCTCGTTGTTGCTGAAGCGCGACGGTGGAATGGGATCACTTCAACCGACGGTCGTCTATCCTCCGCGAGCGGTCGAAGTAAACCTCGAGTCGCTCACGCCTCGGCAGCGTTTCCACTTCGGCGGAGCAACTCCGATTCGCGGCTATTGGACTACGCTCTGAATCGGACGATTCGCTCCACCCCGGCTTCCAGAACAAATCATGATCCGAACGCCTCGGCCACGGCTCCGACCTCCGCCAAACGCCGCTTCGCCTTCTCGACGATCGCCGGTGGCAGCGGGCCTTTCTTCGCGGCCTCGATGTTCTGGTGCAGATGCTCGAGCTTGCTCGTGCCGACGATGGTCGTGTGCAAACCGGGATGCGAGAGCGTAAAGCGCAGCGTGAACTCGATGCGGCTCGCGCCGTCGAGCAGGTCGTCCAGCTTCGCGTGCTCCCAGCGATCGCGCAGCGTCGTGCTCGGCACCATGTAATACGTGCGATCCCAATCAGTCGGAGTCCCGCGCGCCACACCTCCACGAATGAGCGTACCGGCACCGGCCCGCGCAGCTTTGGCGACCACGTCTTCGTGCTCGCGCTGGAGCAGCGAATACGGGATCTGGAACGCGTCGAACACGCCGGAGTCGATCTGTTCAACCAGGTTCGGCAAGATGCCCGACACGCCGAGGAAGCGAACCTTGCCCTCGGCTTGGAGCTTCAGCGCTTCCTGGAGCGCGCCCTCGCGCTCGAACTCCTCGCGCGTCAGGCTCCGGTGAAACTGCACGAGGTCGAGATGATCAGTCTTGAGCAACCGCAGACTATTCTCGACGCCGTGCCGGATGTTCGCCGCCGTGTGGACGTGCTCGCCCTGCGCGCCGCCGACCACGCAGCCGCACTTCGAGGCGAGGAAGTACTCGTTGCGGCGGTGCGCGATGAAGCGGCCGATCCGCTCTTCGCTCAGGCCGTAGTCGATCGAGGTGTCGATGAGGTTGATCCCGGAGTCGAGCACGCCGTTCAACAGATGCTCGGCCTCGCGGTCGGTGAGGGCGGGGCCTCGCGCGTCGCCGCGCAGCTCCATCGCGCCGAAGCCGAGGATCGTGGCTTCGAATCCGGTCCGTCCCAACGTGCGTTTTGGTAGATCGCTCATATTCTCGTCTTGTATAATAGACGCGCATTCGGCTCAAGCGTTCTGCGGCGCGAGGCCAATCGGGCAGCGAAGTACGAAGCTCGATCGCGTAGCTCGGCTCGCCGGCAATCGTACGCTGTCGTGTTCGAGCGACGAACTCGGCGCGACTGAAAGCACGTCGCTTCACGCGCAAGTTGCATGTTTGGCCGCTCGAGCGTGACGTGATACATGCACCCGATCCATGCGCTCGTACGCCCTTGACGTCGGATTGCGTTACTTGCGCAGCAAGAAGCGCGCGAGCATCTC
>DASRXR010000456.1:0-3095 GCA_035687405.1 Polyangiales bacterium | reverse complement strand
GATGAAGCCGTCGTACTCGGTTGCATTCGAGTCCGGCGCGTTTCCAGAACCCGCCGTTTGCGCGTATGCACTCGCAGTGACGATCCAACAAGTTAACGACGCACACGCCAGAACCCGCCCCAGCCATCGTGAACGGCACATGGTAGACCCCAACCTTGCGACCTCCCCCTAACGAGCTTTGCTCGCAGGTCTAATTGCAAGGTACGCGGACCATACCACAACACCTGTGGTGGGCTTCACAAATGCCGTTCATACGTGGGAATATGATGACTCAAGCCGTCCTGCGTGGCGGCGTGATCGCGCTTTTGGGGAAGGTGCGTGCGTCGTGCGAGGAGCAGCGCAAACTACAGGCGTCGATATGAGCGATGGAATACCGCCGTCTCAATCCGGCTCGGGGCCAGTGGCTCCCGTGGCGACGCTGCCGTTACAAGACGACGCTGTTCAAGCAGCGGTTCCTTCGCTCGGTAGTGTCATCGCCGACAAGTATCGCGTCGAGGAGTTGATCGCACGGGGTGGGATGGGGGCCGTCTACAGTGCGACGCATTTGGTGAGCGGAAAGAAGGTCGCGCTCAAGTGGATGCTACCTGCGCTCGGGCAAGTGCCTGGTGCCAAGGATCGATTCCAGCGCGAGGCGTGTGCCACGGCGCGCATCGAACATCCGAACGTGATCGACATCTACGACGTCGGAAATGATCGCGGCTCGGTCTACTTGGTGATGGAGCTGTTGCGTGGTGAGACGCTCGCGGAGTTTTTGCAGCGGACACCGCAAGTCAGCGCGGCCGAGGCGATCGGGCTGTTGATGCCGGCATTGCGCGGCGTGGCGGCGGCGCATTCGCATCACGTGATCCATCGCGATCTCAAGCCTGACAACATCTTCTTGTGTCGCAGCTCGGAAGGCGAACCGCGTGAGCCGCGCGTGTTGGACTTCGGGATCTCGAAGATCGGCAGTGGCGATGACCCGCGCTTGTCGCTCACGCGCAGCGGTGCGGTGATGGGCACGCCCTACTACATGTCGCCCGAGCAAGTGCGCGGCGCGAAGGAAGTGGACGAGCGTGGAGACATCTACGCGTTCGGCGTGATCTTGTACGAGATGTTGACTGGCCAGCGGCCGTTCGAGGCTGAGACGTACAACCAGTTGATCTTGAAGATCGCGACGGAGGATCCGGCGCCCATGTTGGAGCTAAACCCGTTTGTCGATCGGCGATTGGCCGCGGTGATCGAGCGGGCGATGGCGCGCGATCCCAATCATCGCTTCTCGTCGATCGAGGAGCTCGCGCTTGCACTCGAGCCGTTTTCGAATGGGATGCTGTTTCGCGCTTCGACTGGCCGGCCGCCAATCGTCACTAGCGGCGAGCACGGGACGCTGAATGCGTCGACTCCGTATGTGACGTCGTATGCGCCGCCGCGGCTGCCGAAACGCTCGCGGGCGTACATGGTGTTGGGGATTGCGCTTGGTGGGATCGGTGCGGGGCTCGGATTTTGGGCGCTCGCGTATCAGCGTTCGCATCCCGAAGATCCATCGCCGGCGATTCTGGCTGTTCCATCAACGCAGCCGAAGGCTGCGGCTGCAGCGGCTGCCGAAACGGATTTGAGCGCGTCGACGCGTGCGCCGGTGGAGCTCGTGTTGCCGAGTGCTCCCGCCGAGCCTGTGGTAGCGGAGCATCGCGTGGATGACAGTGTTGCGAAGCCGGCGCCGGATCGAAAGGTGCGGATGAAGGCGCGTGCCGATGCGAAGTCGAGTCCGGCGGTACCGGCTGCGGGTGCAACGAAGTCGAGTGGGAAGCTGCCCGACGATTGGGATGAGCGGTTGTCGATTCCAACGCGTAGGGCGGCAAGTTCAACAATGCCGGCAGGTCCGATCGACGCGCGCGATTTGCGGTGAGCTGCGGGCGCCGCTGTAGAGTCCGCTGAGTCCGCTTCCTGCGCGAGCTCGTGAGTGGCGTCCCCAGGAGCTAGTCGAGCGCTTCCGACCGCGCCGGGGGCACTCAACGCGATGACTGTAGGCGCGAGCGGGGGCACGGCGCTTCGCCGATCGCATCGAACTCGGTAGCGACTCGTGAGCTTCCGCGCCGTGTTGACGCGCTCCACGAGCAATTGGACCGCTCGCACTCGCGCAGCGAGCTTTTGCGGCTCAGAGCTCCGCTGATTCCTGAGCGGCGCGCGTCGCGCGCGTCGGGTGCGGGGAGAAGCTGGAAAAGGGTCTGTGAGGGCGTGCCACGATTGTGCGCGTCGCTCGAGTGCGGCGGGGGTTCCGGCGGCTGGCGCGCAGAGCCGCGCGCGTTTCGCGCGTCATTGCGTCGGTGTTTCAGCGGCGCGGTCGAAGCTTTCGGCGTCCGTGGCGCACGCAAGAGCGAGAGCTGGATAAGGGAGGATGCGATGTCGTGCCGTCGTTCTGGGCTCTGTTCGATGCAGCGGGGCTCCGATGGCTGGCGCGCAGAGCCGCGCGCTTCGCGCTCACTGCGCCGTGGTTTCAGCAGCGCGGGCGCAGCTGTTGGTGGCACTCGTGGAGAGAGAAGAGCTAGCTACCGTGGGACGCGGCGGCATGCTTGTGTTGCGGGCTCCGTTAGGACGATGAGGCGTTGAGGCGGCTGGCGCACAGAGCGGCGCGCTTCGCGCTCACCGCGCCGCGGTTCCGGCAGCGCGTTTGCGGCTGTCGGCGTCAGACGCGCGGGGTGGAGCTAGTTCCCTCCACCCACGCGCTGCAACGCAGGGATGCGATGATCGGCCGGTCTTAGGGCTCGCCTCGAATGACACGTCGTCGTGGCGGCCGGCGCGCAGAGCTCCACCACTTTGGATCGTCCTGGGTCTGGACTCAGTCCAATCGTGGGCGTGCTTGCCGGTGTTCGCCCGAAGGAATGGCCCTGGTTTTCGTGCAGCTCGTTCGCTTCGTAGTGAAACTCGCCCCACTCTTTCAATCGCATGCGTGGCGCCGCAGCACTTCGCTCCGATCCTCTCGCCCATCTGCTGTTGCGTGCTCCATTCGTTGTGCATGCGTTGATGTTCGCCCGCTCGGCTCTTGGCTCGAAGAGCGTTCATCCTCGTCGCGCCGTCTTGGGCATCGGCCCATGTCGATTCGAGTTGTGTCCTTTTTTATT
>DASRXR010000455.1:0-4069 GCA_035687405.1 Polyangiales bacterium | reverse complement strand
TCTTCAGCGTTTCTGACCGCGGTCTGTTTGAGCCCACGCACCTACCAGCGGTACGTACTTGAGCGTCGCGTTGCAAGCTGCTGCTTCGTCGCGCAGTCGGCTCGCGAGCGTGTCGATGCCAATCTCTTCCGCGGTCGCGATCTCGGCCCCGATCAGCAGCGGCAATAACGTCCGCATCACTGAGGTGAGCGCTTCGTACACCATGGCGTCCGATCCGCTTTCGATCCTGCCTTCCAGACGCATCTCGGTCCCCGATAGGCCAGCCGCTGCGAAAATGCGTGGCAGCTTTGGCCCGAGCCTCAGATCGAGCTTCTTGTGAGCAAACGCAGCTTTGATCTGCGCCGCCGTACGCTCGAATAGCTCGCAGTGCGGCTCAGATCCTATGCCGGCGGCGTCGAACTCTTGAAACGTGACGATTCCACCTGGTCGCAGCAACGAGATCAAACGTTTCAGTACTGCGGACGCATCGGGCAGATACATCAGCACCAATCTACCGATCAGAGCATCCAAGCCCGCTGCACCCGGTTCGCGCCCGAGATCACTCGCAGTCAGCTCATTCAGATCGCGTGCGATGAAGTGCACGTTCTCGATCCCCAGATGCTCGGCGCGCCGTTTTGCGAGGGCGACAACTTCAGGCGATGCGTCGATCCCGATGACCTTTCCGTGCGCACCCACCAAGCGCGCGGCAAGAAACGTCACGTCGCCCGGTCCGCAACCCAGGTCGAGCACCTGCATCCCAGCCTCGATTCCCGCGAGCTGCAACAGATGCTCGCTCATGGGTGCGAGGGCTAGGGCCTGCTTCATCAGGCGTTGGAGCTCCTCTTCCTCATGGCCCAAGATGTAATCGCGCTGTGATTTTTGTGTAGTCATGTCCGCCCCTGCGTGTGTGAGATCCCTACGACCGGGTGTTTCTGTGATCTAGCGGAGCGCAAGGTTCATGCCGCGAGTGTCGAGCACGCGATGGCCTCTCTACACGGCGCGGACGCCCACTCGCGGAATTCGAGCAGGCACGAATCACTGCACGCGTGTGGCACGTGCCTCGAAGGCGTGCCCGCGAGGTGTGACACAACCAACAGCTTAGATCCTCGAACGTGCAGGCTGAACGTGTGCTAGCACGTGAAAGTATGAAACCAGACGCACCGGCGACTCTTCCGAAACATCGGCTCATCTCGTCCGGCAACCGATTCGAGTCTGAAATCGGTTTCTCGCGCGCCGTCCGTGTAGCGGGCATGATCTCTGTTTCTGCAACCGCGGCAATCGCGCCCGATGGATCGACGGTGGGTATCGGTGATGCGGCTGCGCAAGCGCGTCGCTGCTTGGAGATCATTCGCGACGCGCTCGAGCGGGCCGACGCTTCGTTTGCCGATGTGATTCGGACGCGCGTGCTCCTCCTGCGAATCGAAGACTGGCAGGCCGTATCGAAGGTTCACGGCGAGATCTTCGGAGAGATCCGCCCGGCGACGACTGTCATGCAAGTCGTCCGCTTCATCGATCCCGACTGGTTGATCGAGATCGAAGCGGATGCGGTCGTGGGTTAGCGAGGTGCGGATCGCTCCTGACTGGCTCGCGGCCGGACGCTCGTCGACGCTGCGATTCCACGCGGCTACGACCGCGCGGGCGCACTCGTTTCGCTGTAGCCCGCGTACGAATGCTTCAAGCTCGCGTGGTTGAGCAGCATCTCTGCTTTCAACGTCTTGCCGGAAGCATCGTAAATCCGAGTCTTCACCCAGTACGACTCCGTGCGCTTGCTCTCCGAGAGCACGACGATCTCGCGACGAATCAGGTAGTCCTCGCCGACGAAGAGCGGGCCATCGATCATGCGAATCTCCTGATCGGCAAACAAACCGATCGCGGGACCTTTGACCGGGAACTTCGCCTTCGCACTGCTGTACTCGGCCAACACGCTGATCATCTCGAGCGGAACGATCGCGCGGCCCCATGGCGTAGACGCCGGATCCGAGTACCACGGCGAGTTTTCGGTGATGCGCGCAAGCTTCTGATTCAAGCTGAACGGGTAGAGCGCACCCATGTTCTGGTCGGCGTCCATGCGTACGGGCTCGTCCACTGCGCCGGTCATGCCTACGCGCAGGTCGGCGAGGATCAAGAGCTTCTCGGGCGGAGTGAGCTTTGCGACACGCTGTTCCAGCAGCGTCGCTCCGTGGTCGGGTCCGATGCTCGCGCTGGCGCTGAGCACTAGTGTGCCATCGGCTTTTTGCGCCCACGCGTCCGTGTGCGTCGCGCCCGGTGCCGGCAGTGCAGCGAAGGCGCGGACCTCCTCGCCTTCCACCACCATGTTCTGGTAGTGCGCCGACAAGCAGCCGCGCTCGAACCAAGCGCGCCCCCAGATGTGCGCAAGCAGCGGCACGAACTGGCTGAAGTGTGTCGGCCCTTCGATCGGTCCCGCGCGAAAGCCCAGCTTTTCGGCCATGGCGTCGTCGTGGATCGACGTGTGACCCGCGTACTCCTGGTTGGCCAACATCTGGTGCGGGCGGCGCAGCGGGCCGCAGATCGAGAGCGATGTATCGAAGGTCATCGGGATGGCTTCCTGCATGCCTTATACACAAACTCGGCGCATTAAACTGGGCGGGAGTACCTGGAAGATCCGCCAAAAACTCGCTGTCCAGAGCGGCCCGCGCTCGGATAAAATCGCGCTATGGAGCTCAAGGCTTGCAAGTTTGGTGGTACCAGCGTTGCGGACGCTGGGCAGTTGCAACGGGTGAAGGCGATCGTGGAGGCCGATCCCGGCCGGCGCTGGGTGGTTCCGTCCGCACCCGGTAAGCGCAACTCGTCGGACCACAAAATCACGGACCTCCTCTACCTGTGCCACGAGAACGCCAAGCGCGGCGTCGGCTTCGAAGAGGTGTTTGCGCTGATCAGCGGCCGCTACGAACAAATTGTCTCCGACCTCGGATTGTCGGTGCCGATCAAGGCGCTGCTTGCGGACATTCGTGCGCGCATCAAGGCTGGCGACACGGCCGACTACTGTGCGAGCCGCGGCGAGTTCCTGCATGGGCATATCGTGGCCGCGTTGCTCGGGTACGAGTTCGTGGACCCAGCCGAGATGGTCCTGTTCGATGAACGTGGCGTATTTCTGCCCGAGGAAACCAACGCCAAGGTGGGCGACCGGCTCGCGAAGCACGAACGCTCGGTTGTGAGCGGGTTTTACGGCAGTAAGCCTGATGGCTCGATCAAGACGTTCTCGCGCGGTGGCTCGGACATCACCGGTGCGATCGTGGCGCGGGCGGTGGGCGCGCACATCTACGAGAACTGGTCCGACGTCTCCGGCATGCTGATGGCCGATCCGCGTGTGGTGAACGATCCCACGCCCATCCGCCTCATCACCTACCGCGAGCTACGCGAGCTTGCGTACATGGGTGCGACCGTGCTGCACGACGAAGCCATCTTTCCGGTCCGTGAGATCGGCATTCCGGTGAACATTCGGAACACCAACGACCCGTCCGCGCCGGGCACGCTCATCGTGCGCGACGACGGCGGCTCCGAGCTGCAACGCACCTCGCAGATCACCGGTGTCGCGGGCCGCAAAGGCTTTTCGATCGTCGCGATCGAGAAAACGCTGATGAACAGCGAGCTCGGCTTCGGGCGCCGGTTGTTGACTGTGTTGGAGAGTAACGGCGTCAGCTTCGAGCACTTGCCGTCCGGCATCGACACCTTGTGTGTAGTTGTCAATTCGGCTGCGCTCGAGGGTAAGACCGACAAGGTCGTGCGCGAGATCAAGCTCGAGTGCCGCCCTGATCAGATCGATGTCGAGCACGGTATCGCGCTGATTGCGACCGTGGGCCGCGGCATGATGCACACTCCCGGCATGGCCGCGAAGGTGATGAACGCGCTATCCAAGGCGGGCGTGAACATTCGCATGATCGACCAGGGTTCGGGTGAGTTGAACATCATCGTCGGTGTTCGAGAGCCCGACTTCGAGAACGCAGTCCGTGCAATCTACGACGCCTTTGTGCCCCGCTGAGCGACGCGACGAGCGCAGCACGATTCCGAGATCGAGGTCAAAGACGACTAACAGTTTGACCCTCAGCGCCGAGCGTTGCCGAGCGCGAGG
>DASRXR010000454.1:0-21400 GCA_035687405.1 Polyangiales bacterium | reverse complement strand
CCCACGCCGTCAGCCCCAACTACCACCGGCGCAGGTGCACGAGACGCCCTGAGACTTCGGACGCTTCGAAGCGCAGTCACCGGCCTCATCGGCTACAAACCGCTTCACGCTGCGAGTGCAGCGGGCCTGTACTTGATCCATGCGTCGCAGCGCGGCGACGCAGCCGACCGCGTTCGCGCACTCGGCTTTCACGCGCACAACCAGGGCCTGATCGCGCCAGCGAGCCCGCGCGTGAACGAAATGCTCGCGCGCACGGTCGAGCTCGCACAACGAGACGGTCGCCCCGAGATGATCGGCTTCGCCGAGTTGATGCAGGGCACGAACGCGTACCACCACGAGACCTGCGGCAAAGCGCGCGAGCACCTCGAGCGCGCACGCAAGTCGCTGCGCGAGTGCACCGGCGTCGAGTGGGAGCACGATGCAACGAACATCTACGACCAGCTGAGCGCGCTCTACGCTGGCGACTACGCGTACATCGCGCGCACGACACCGAGCCTGCTCGATCAAGCCGTGCGAAAGCGCCGCGTCTGGGCCGCGACGATGTTGAGTGGCTTCGCCGGCATGCAGGCCTGGCTCACGAACGACGACGTGCGCGGCTATCGCCAGAAGCTGAACGAAGCGCGCGGGTTGTGGCAGCCGGGCGAAGATTCAGGCTGGCCCGGGATGTTGCTCCTCTACGCCGAAGCGCTCCTCGCAATCTACACCGGCGATCCGGTCCGCGCGTTCGACACGTTTGCAGCCGAGCATGCATCTGCGCGACAAACGCCGATCTCGCGTATGGCGCTGACCGGAGCACTCGGCTACGCGACGCATCGCGGTCGCTGCGCGGCTGCAGCCCTAGGCGGCGCGCGGGTCCCGCCTGAGTATCGCCAGCAGCTGGTAGCGGCGCTGAAAGAATCGATCGGAACCTTGAAGCGACGCGGCCTGGTCCGCTCACTCGGCATGGGCGCGATGTTGGAAGCGGCGCTCGCCGCAGCTTCGGGTCACGATCGCAAAGCCATCGACGAGTTGCGCGCCGCGATCTTACAGTTCGATCGCGCCGAAGCGCGCATGCATGCCGCCGCAGCACGACGACGCCTCGGTCAGCTGACCGGCGGCAGCGAAGGCCGCGAGCTCATCACCGCAGGCGAAACGTTCATGCGAGAGCAAGGCGTGCAGGAGCTGGAGCCGATGACCGAGCTCAACTGCCCGGGCTTTCGCCAGCGCATCGGGTAACCCGCGAGCTCACGGCTTCGGCGCGACTTGCGCCGTCGCACTTCCGCAATCGCACAGCGTGTACGCATCGCCGCTCGCCGTGCAGCGTTGCGCGCCTCGACAGCCGGCCGGCCCGTAACACAGCTGAGTCGAGTTCGGCATGCAACTGAGCGCGTCCGACAGGGGCTTAGCCGCCGCGGCCGCGACAGGTGCCACAGGTGCCGCAACGCTGGCCGCCGCAGCTTTCGGCGGCGCATCGACGTACACGATGCACGACCCTCGGTATCCCTTCACATTAGTAGCTGCAAGCTTTCCGCCCGGGTCCCAGATCCCATCGTTGCTCGAGAAGATCGCAAGTGCATCGCAGCCCCGCTTCCCTGCGAACTCGCGCATTTTTGCGACCACCGTGCGCGCGTCCTCTCGACCCCGCAAGTCCTGCTGTGCCTCGATCATTCCGACTTCGACGAACGGACGATCCGGCCGGCCCGTCATGAAGATCGCGACGTCCTCAGGCTGCTTCACGTACAGCGTATGCGGGCGCGGGTTCGTTGGGATGTAGACCGGAGCGGTATCCCATTGGTACGCGCAGCCGACTAACAGAACTGTGATGATCCCCGCGTAGCGCACACGCTGAGACTAGCGCTCCGCAAGGCACTGGCAACGCGAAGGACTAACTCGCCAACAATCGCGAGACGACTGACTGCACCGCTTCGATCGAGATCGGCTTCACGAGGTGCTCGTCGAAGCCCGCTTCAATCGCGCGGACCTTGTCGGCAGGCTGACCGTAGCCCGTCAGTGCCGCCAGTTTGATCGCCTCGAGTCCGGGCAACGCACGCAATCGACGTGCGAGCTCGTAGCCATTCATGACAGGAAGCCCGATATCGAGCAGTGCGACCGCCGGTTTGTGCTTCTGCGCGACCACGAGCGCACTCGCCGCATCCTCCGCGGCAATGGTCTCGTAGCCTTTCAGCTGCAACGCCTCCGCCAACAGCTGCAACGCATCCTGATTGTCGTCCACGATCAACACGCGCGCGCCGCCCACCTGCGTACCCGCCGAAAGTGGCGTGATCTGGCGTTGCCTCTGCAGAGTCGACACCACAGCCACGCGCGGCATGACTGGCAATACGACTGAAAACTCGCTGCCCTTGCCGCGCCCCTCGCTCTGCACCGTGACACGGCCCCCGTGCAGCTCGACGACGCTACGCACGATCGCGAGCCCGAGCCCCAAGCCACCCTGCGAGCGGTCGAGCGATTGCCCACCTTGCACGAACAAGTCAAAGATTCGCGGCAAGAGCTCGGGGTCGATGCCCGCGCCGTCGTCTTTCACCGACACGCTGACCTCGTCCCCGTTCTGCTGCGCCGAGATCGTGATGTGGCCGCGGGGAGGCGTGTACTTCGCAGCGTTCGTCAGCAAGTTCGAAAACACCTGCGACAGCCGGACCGCGTCCCCCGTCACGCGAATGTCCTTACCCACCAACACCGCCACGTCGTGTTGGCGCTGCTCGATCAGCGGCCCCGCAAGCTCGAGCGCCTTTTCGACGATCCCGATCAGCTCCACTGGCTCTTGATTCAGCTCGACTTTGCCACGCGTGATGCGCGACACGTCGAGCAGATCATCGACGAGCGTCACGACGTGGCGCACCTGCCGCTCGACGATCGTACGCTCCTTCTCGAACACATCGCCGCCCTTCAGCTTCATCAGCTGCAACGCGGTCACGATCGGCGCGAGCGGATTGCGCAGCTCGTGTCCGAGCATCGCGAGAAACTCGTCTTTCGCGCGATTGGCCTGCACCGCATCTTTGCGCGCGGCTTCGATCTGCGCGAACAAACGCACGCTTTCGCGTTCTTCTTCGCGCTTGCGAGACACGTCACGAAACACCAGCACCGTTCCGACGAGCTCACCCGAGTTGGAGCGAATCGGCGCAGCGGTGTCGTCGATCGCGACCTCGTCGCCACGCTTCGACAACAGCAGGGTGTGGTTAGCGAGCCCGACGACTCGTCCCTCGCGAATCACACGTTCGACCGGACTCTCGACCGTCTCGCGCGTTTCTTCGCGCACGATTCGAAACACGGCCTGGAGAGGCTTCTCCATCGCGTCAGCGTTCGTCCATCCCGTCAGCTGCTCGGCTTGCGGATTCATGAAGGTCACGCGACCCGAGGCATCGGTCGCGATAACGGCATCACCGATGCTTTGGAGCGCCGTCGCGAACCACTCGCGACTCGTGCGCAAGTCTTCCTGTTGCTGTCGCAGCTCGGTCACGTCGCGGAACGCATTCACCGCAAACGGCAGAGCGGTGCCGTCGAGCTGAACTGGGTTCGCGCGCACCAGGGCCCAACGCTCGCTGCCTTCTTTCTTCAACCGAAACCGCACCAGTCGCTCGGACGCCGGCAATCCGGAAAGCACACGCCGGCCCGGCAGCTCCGAGACTGGAAATGGAGACCCGTCCGGCGAGAACAACTCGAAGCGGTCGACGATTTGCGCGGGAGTCGCGGCGAGCAGCGCCTCCGCCGACGGGTACCCGATCAGCTGCGCCGCCGGACCGTTCGCGTAGATCAGCCGCTCTTGCCCGTCCTGCACCGTGATGCCGTCGTCGACGGCTGCGAGCACCCCGCGCAACTTCGCGAGCGACAACTCCGCGCGCTGGGCGGCCTCGCCGATGCGAGCGCGGCTGGCTTGCAGACGCGACGTCAAAAGCGCGAGCACGCTGCCTTCGACCAAATAGCTGGCGAGCCGCATGTAGTCGGCGAACAGGCCGAAGCGCTCATTCCGCCCAGGCGGAATGAAAAGGTAGGCTCCGACCAGCGCCGTGACCGCCACCATCAACAGCCCGATGCGCAAACCGCCGTACCACGCACCGACCAAGATCACCGTGAAGTACATCAAGTAGGACGGCGCGCCCCCAAGCTGGGCGTTCCAGATCAGCTTCAGCAGCGTGATCGCGACGAGCATCGCGAGCGCGAGGCCGAGCCCGCGCCATGCCGTTCCAGCAGGCGGCGTCGGAGCGGCCGCCGCCGAGTCACCGACCAACGGCGATTCTGCGACGGACTCGCGCAATGCGCTCGAGTCCTTCATGACCGTGCTCGGGCCGTGGTCCGTCATGACACTGGCGGGGTCTCGATAGCCGAAACCCCGTCATCACTCCCGTCATGCTGCCCGAAAACTATCGACTCTGGCTAGCGGATGGGCACATTCCGGGGGGCCGCAGACGAGCGAGTCGCGTCACCCCTCAACGTACACCCCTGTCCGCGCCTTCAAGGCGCGACTCGCACCCACAGTCCGCGAAACTGTTTTTTCGTCCGATCCTTCAGCTTCTTGCACGGTATGCCGCCGATCTCGACCGTGCCGTCGTCGCTCAGGAACATCACTTCGTCTTGCTCATCGCGCGAGACGAAGGCTTCGGGGTTGATATCGCTCAGGTCGAGCGCGGTGATCGGGCGCGGCAGCGCATTCCCGTCCCAAACGAAGAGCACCGATCGGTGCTCGGATCCGGACGATCCCGCCATGATCAGGTACCGCCCGCGCCAGGACGTGAGCGAACGCACGCCGCGCCCCCCGAGGTCCAGGAGTTCCGGCTCCCCGAGCTGCGCCGTCTCACCCGCGATCACACGCAGCGGGTTCAGCAGCGGCACGAGGAGCGCCTTTTGATCCGGTACCGGATTGCGAAAACCGATCAGCACCGACGTGCCATCGAGCCGAGCCGTCATGCCTTCGATGTTCAAACCACCGTTCAGCTTGGGCGCGAGCTGGGCTGCGGCGCCGAGGTCGAAGCGGGCAAGCTGGGGCGCAGCGATCATGTCGCTCAAGAGGTTCTGATAGGCCGTGCCCACCGGCGCGACTTCGAACCCCTGGGTCGGCGCGGTCGTCGCGAAGAAGCGGAACCGCGCCGGTTGCAGCTTCCCCTTGCTGCTGAGCCCATGCGACGTGAGCCAGAGCGCGCGGTCGCCCACGCGCGTTGCCGCTTCAATGTCAGCCTCGGGCGTCTTTTTCTTCACCGGGAGCGCGAGCGACTTCGAGACATCGACCGAAGACACGGGATCGCCCCCGCTCTCGCCGTCGTACACGCGCAGCACGTTGTCCTCGTCATCCGCAACCGCAAAGTGCGTCGGGTCGAGGACGACGGCACCGGACGCGTCGCACATGCCACGGAACACGACCATCGGGCGCGTCGAGCGCGCGGCAGACACAGGCTTGTCGGTGCCTTCCGTTGTCGGGACTTCGATCGGAACCGCCGCGGTTGGCCGCACGGACGGGGCCGAAGGAGCCGTTGCAGGCTGCGGCTCTTTCGTGCCGCTCGTCGCCGCTGGCGGCACGACTGCGGTAGGCCGACTCTCCGAAGCCGTACAACTCGACGCGAGCAGCGCGAGTGATGCGGAGCAGACCGCCCACTGCAGAAAGTTCACGGAAACGGGACCATGCGGTTCTGCTCAGGATCCCAGAGATTCTGCTGAAAGCACGCAGCGATGTCTTTCCACGTGAGCGTGGTGACACCTCGGGGATCGCGCAGCTCGGGAATCGCCTCCATCGCCTCCGGCAACCGATAAAACGGAATCCGGTAGTTGAGGTGATGCACGTGGTGATAGCCGATGTTGCCGGTGAAGTAGTTCATGACCGGCCCGAGCTTGATGAAGCTCGAGGACTCGAGCGACGCACGCACGAACGTCCAACTCTCGCGCGGTTGCACGTGCGCGTCCGGGAAGTTGTGCTGCGCGTAGAACAAGTACGCGCCGAGCGCGTGTGCGATCAGCTGCGGCAAGAGCACTGAGAAGAACGCGACAGCAAAGCCGAAGTAAAACCACAGCCCCACGACCAGCGCGGCCTGCACCAGGATCGCGACGAGTGAATCCGGATTCTTGCGCGGGTTACGCACAAACGCGGCGAGACAAAAGCCGTAGATGAACACGGTCAGGTAGCCGAACGCGATCGTCAGCGGGTGACGGCTCAAGCGATACATGAAGCGCTGCCGCGGCGTCGCGGCCTGCCACATCGCCGGCGTGAGCATCATGTACGAACCGACGTGCGAACCCACGATCTTCGCCGTGTGAGCGTGATGATAGTTGTGAGTCTGAGTCCAGACCTTCGACGGCGTGAGCACGTAGATGCCGAACCCGTCCATCAGAAACTTGCCGAGCTTCGATCCGCGCAAGATCGAGCCGTGTTTGAAGTCGTGGTACAGGATGAACGCGCGGATCGTCAGCAAGCCGGCGACGACGCTGAGCGCGAGGCGGGTCCACCACGGTAGCGAGCCTTGCGCCGCGATCACCTGGCATCCGAGCAGAAACACAAACGTGCTGACGACGTGAAACCAGCTGCGACCGACATCTTCGCGCGCGAACACGTTGCTCGCCTTGAGGATCTCTTGCTCGGAGCGCTGAGTCTCGACTGCTTTCAGCTCGACCCGCGCATCCACGTTCATCGGCATAACGCCTATCGACTCAACGCTCATCGGCAGTAATCCTCTGTGCCGCGGCCCCGCATCGACTGATTGCCGCACGCGCACCGCTTCTTACCCCGATGGTCGCTTATCCAGCAACCCTTCGACAAACTAAAGCTCAAAGCTTGCGGACATTTAGGCCGTACGGTCAGCCGAACTCTGAGCACTCAGTAATCGTGCAGGTGAAAGCGCTGCTGCTGCTGGCGGCAGCGCTTCTCCGAGCACGCATGCGGACAGCCACTCCGCCGCTGCAGGTGCCACGCTCATGCCGCGACCGCCAAGTCCGCCGAACCAGTACAGGCCTTGTACGCGTGGATCGGAGCCCACGACCAACTCGCGATCATTCGCGAACGTGCGAAGACACGCCCACGCGCGAACGATCGATCCATGCGCGAGCGCCGGCGCGATTCGCTGGAGCTTGTCGTTCAACGTCACTGGTGCGCTCGCATCGCTGACTACGGGTGCAGAGCTCGATACCGCTAACGTTACGCGTGACTCATCGCACGGCGACGCGAGAACCCCGAAGCCTTGTTTGCGGTAATACACTTCGTCTTCGAGCCGCCAGACCACGGGCTCCGCGGCTGCAATATCCGCTCGTGTTTCCAGCTCGATGAGATGACGACGCAGCGCGACGAGCGGTATCTCAGCGCCCGAAACATCACCGAGGCTCGCGTTCCACGCACCTGCCGCGACGATCACGCACGACGCAGCGAGTTGTTCGCCTCCTGCAAGCGTAACACCCGTGATTCGCCCGCGAGCTTGCGTGAACGCCTGCACGGCGACGTTCGCTCGTAACTCGGCGCCCATCGCACGCGCCTGTCGCGCGAGCCCGGCGGTCAACGCGGGCACATCGAGCACGCCGCCTTCGTGCAGCAACAACGCGTGATGCGCTTCACCGCCGGCGAGCGAAGGCACGAGCGCGCGAAGTAGCGAGGCATCCAGCACCGAGTGCGCAACGCCGCCGCTCCTCGCGGCAGCAGCCAAGCGGGACACGGGGTCGGCCGCGTGACTCACGAGGACTAAGCCCGTGATCTCGAGAAGCGTCGGCCCGAACCATCCATCCAGCAGCTGACGGCTGCGGCGCGGCAACAGCGCGCTTGCGGCCTCGTGCTCGAACGGCCGGAAAATCGCGGCGTTGTTACCCGACGCTTGCGTCGCAAGTCGCGGCTCCCGCTCGAGCAGGAGCACGCGAACCTTCTTCTCCGCCAGAACCCGCGCAGCCGACAAGCCGGCCACACCACCGCCAACGATGATCACGTCGGCAGAATCCACGGTCGAACGACGCATGCCTCGAGCGACGCGGTTACGCGCGCCCGTTCACAACAACCCGGCTTTACGCTCGAGCCGTGCGCGATACGCATCCATGTCGAGCGGCTCTTGTGCCACGCCGGTGTCGATCGCAGCTTGCGCGACCGCACACGACACCCACGGCAAAGCACGCGGATCGACCGGCTTCGGGATGATATAGCGCGGACCGTACGCGAGCTGTTCGCCGCCGTACGCTTCCATCACGCCTTCGGGCACCGGCTCACGTGCGAGCGCTGCAAGCGCCATCGCCGCCGCCAGCTTCATCTCCTCGTTGATCGACGTCGCAGCGACGTCGAGCGCACCGCGGAAGATGAACGGGAAGCCGAGCACGTTGTTGACTTGGTTCGGATAGTCGCTGCGACCCGTCGCAACGATCGCGTCCGGACGAAGCCGCACACAGTCCTCGTACGGAATCTCGGGATCCGGATTCGCGAGCACCATCACGATCGGGTTTGGCGCCATGTGTGTGAGCAGCTCGCTCGGGATACGCCCGCCGGACGACAAACCGATCAACACGTCCGCGCCCTTCACTGCATCGAGCAGCGTCTTGCGCCGGTCGTTCGCCGCACGCGAAAACGCGGCCTTGTACGGATCGACGCCGGAACGGCCATCGCGAATGATGCCACGCGAGTCGAGCATCGTGATGCGTTCACGATCGACACCGAGCTTCACCCACAGCTCCATGCACGAAATCGCCGAAGCACCGGCGCCGACGCACACGACCTCGAGCGATTGGAGCGTGCGGCCCTGAATCTCCGCGGCGTTCATCAGCGCAGCCGCAGTGATGATCGCGGTGCCGTGTTGGTCGTCGTGGAACACCGGGATCGCCATGCGGTGCTTGAGTGCCTTTTCGACGATGAAGCACTCGGGCGCTTTGATGTCCTCGAGGTTGATGCCACCGAACGTCGGCTCGAGCGCAGCGACCGTCTCGATCAAACGCTCCGGATCTCGCGCATCGAGCTCGAGATCGAACACGTCGATGTCGGCGAAGCGCTTGAACAGAACCGCTTTGCCTTCCATCACCGGCTTGGCCGCGTACGGACCGATGTCACCAAGTCCGAGCACCGCGGTACCGTTGCTAATGACAGCGACCAAGTTTCGGCGGCCGGTATACTTATTGACGAGACTCTGGTCCCGAGCGATCTCGCGACAGGGCTCAGCAACACCCGGCGAGTAGGCCAACGACAGCTCGCGTTGCGTGCGCGTCGGCTTCGTCGGCACGACCTCCAGCTTTCCCGGGCGACCGAGCGAGTGGTAGTCGAGCGCGGCCTGTTTGTCGGGAGAGAACTCGACGCCTTCTTCGTTGCTGGGCGCCACGACGTGCCCTACTCGCGGTCGGATCGCCGTAACGTTGGTCGGCGTGCCGTCTTCGCGGGTTGAGATGGGCTTCGTCATTGCGCTTTCCTCTCGCAACTGGGGGTCGGGGGACGCAAGGGGTACACCGCTGCGCACGAAAAGTCGATTGGCGAGTGTGCCTTCGTTGAAACCCGCCCGAATCGCGTCAGAAAATGCACGAGAATTCGCACTCCTCGATGAGGACGGCGGCGACTGCTTCCTTATACAGGCAGGAATACAGGCGGGATTCAGGCGGGATCGCGTTCAACGCGCGCGGCCGATGGCCTCGAGCGCTTCGGGGTTCGCGATGCTCGAGAGGTCGCCGAGGTCGGCGCTCCCGAGGTAGCGCTGCTGCACGAGCCTCCGAACGATTTTCGCGCTCCTCGTCTTCGGCAAGTCGTCCACGAACAACACCGCCTTCGGCCGATCGACTTTGCCGAGCGCATCCACGACGCATTGCACGAGCTCGATACGTAGCGACTCCGACGCGCTGTGGGTCGGCTGCAACACGACGAAGCACACGACCTCGGTGCCCTTCAGCTGATCGGGTACGCCGACTGCGGCGGCTTCGCTCACCGCATCGTGTTCGATCAGCGCGGCCTCGATCTCACCCGGGCCGACGCGCCGGCCAGCGATCTTCAACGTGTCGTCTGCGCGCCCGAACAAGTACCAAAACCCTTCGGCATCGACCATCGCCCAATCGCCGTGGTTCCAGATGCCGGGAAACTTGGACCAATACGCTTCGAGATACTTCGCGTCGTTCTTCCAGAGCGAACGCGTCATCGAGGGCGCCGGCTTCTTACACACGAGGTAGCCCACTTCGCCGACCAAACTCTTCCCGTTTTCGTCGAAGACGTCCACAGCCATGCCGAGCCCCGGACTTTGCAGAGTCGCCGCTCGTAGCGGCAACACCGGAAGTGGCGCGAGAAAACAACCGGCGATGTCGGTACCACCGCTGATGTTGATCACCGGGCAACGACCCTTCCCCACCTTGTCGAAGTACCAGAGATAACTCTCCGGATCCCAGGGCTCACCCGTGCTTCCGAGCATGCGCAAGCTCGGCATTGGATGCTTGTCGACTTGTTCCTCGCCCGAGCGAATCAACAAACGCACTGCAGTGGGACTGATGCCGAGCGTGGTGACTTGCTGCGCTTCGACGGTACGCCACACGCGATCCGGCGTCGGATAGTCGGGCGCGCCTTCCAACATCACGACCGTCGCGCCGTGCATCAGGCCGCCGATCAATTCCCACGGGCCCATCATCCAACCGATGTCCGTGAACCAGAAGAACACGTCTCCCGGCCTCACGTCGAAGTTGTACATGAGCTCTTTGCCCATCTGCGCGAGGCAGCCGGCGTGCGTGTGCAGAGTGCCCTTCGGCTTACCCGTCGTGCCACTCGTGTAGAGCATCAACGCAGGAGCGAGCGCCGGCAACGAAGCCGTCGGGCACACGTCCGACGCGCCATGCAGGGCATCTTCCCAAAACAGGTCACGACCTGCCTGCATCGGACACGCGATCTCGACACCGCGCTTGTGGACGATCACGTGCCGCACGCAGCTGAGTCCCACCAGCGCGCGATCGAGCTCGGCCTTGAGTGCAAACGATTTACCGCGACGCAGCGCGGCGTCGCTCGTGAACACGACCGCGATCTCGCCGTCGTCGAGCCGGTCGCGTACCGCCGGCGGTGCGTAGCCCGAGAAGATCGGCACGAACACCGCGCCGATCTTGTGTGCAGCGAACATCGCGATCGCGACTTCACCGATCATCGGCATGTAGCTCGCGATGCGCTCGCCGGGTTGCACTCCGAGCCGCCGCAACGCATCCGCCATTCGCGAGACTTCGCGCTCGAGCTCCGCGAACGTCCAGCGCTTCACGAGCCCGTCTTCGGTCTCACTGATCAGCGCCGGCTGATCGGCGAGTTCCGAACGCGCGTGCCGATCCAAACAGTTGCGTACGATATTGAGCTTCCCGCCGAGGAACCAATCCGCGTAGGCAGGTCCACGAGAGAGATCGAGCAGCGTGTGATACGGCGCATCCCAGAGCAGACCTAGATCGCGAAGGGCCGCGTTCCAAAACCACTCGATGTCGTCCGCGCTGCGCTTCACGAACTCGCGAACGCTGCGTTCGTGCGCTGCGCCACCATTTACGTCGACCTCGAAACCAAGCGAGCGCATCAAACGTGTGACGTGTGCACGTTCGATCCACTCCGCACTCGGACTCCAGACGTCTTCGGTCATGCCGATCTCCTCGAGGGCCACCAGCCTACCATGGTCGAGAATTCGGCAGTGCCCGGCATTCGGGTTAGCGTGAGAGCGCGCAATGGATTTCGTATTGCCCAGCCGACCGGTGACGCTGTCGCTCGTCAGCGGCAAGGGCCACTACGAATCGATCATCCAACCGCTCGGGCAAGCGCGGCGCAGCGTCTGGATCGCAACTGCGAACCTCAAAGAGCTGCTCGTCGCGGACGAACGCCTCCGGCCCGGTCGCAGTCGCACGCGCGCAAAGCGCTCGTATCGATCCGTGCTCGAAGTCTTCGATGAGCTCGCAGAACGCGGCGTCGAGCTTCGCATCTTGCACGCACGCCTACCCTCGCAGGCGTTCCGCGACGCGCTCGATCGGCACCCGCGTTTGTGGAAGGGCGGACTCGCGCTTCGCATGTGCCCGCGTGTGCACTTGAAGACGGTGATCATCGACGGCACGCGCATGTATCTGGGCAGTGCGAATTGGACTGGCGCAGGCCTAGGCGCGAAGGGAGAGCACCGGCGCAACTTCGAGCTCGGCGTTATCACGGAAGATGAACGTTGGCTCGATGCAGTGCAGGGACTCTTCGATCATGTGTGGCGCGGAGGTCCATGCGCCGCATGTCGATTGCGCAAGGAGTGCGAAGCGCCGCTCGATCTGTGCAACAAAAATGATTCAGTGCTCTGACCAAGAGCACTAGTTCCGCCTCCATGAGCGGCGGGCGCCTCGACGAGTAGCTCGTGGTCGCTCGTGGTCGCTCGGGTTCCGCGTTGTGGCGCGAAGAGATCCGACGAGAAATCGCCAATGCTTGCAAAGAGATCGGACGGCTATTCCGAAGTCGGTGAGCTACTTCCGGCGCATCCTTGCACCAAGTGTTCAAACGCAGCTGAGCGCTGCAGCACTTTGCATGATCGACCCGATGTTTCAGCCTCACCGCTTATTCAGCCGTATGACCACAACTGTACGCTCAGCGAACACGCTCGGTTTTCTGGCTCTTGTAGTTTGTCTAACTGCCTGTGGGGACGACACCGGCGAGAATAAAGACGCCAAGCCGCCGCAGTCGCAGACCGCGGCCGGCAACGCAGCCGACGGCGGCAGCGCGGCGGGCTCGAAGGCAAATACTGCGGGAAATGGGGCTGCAGGCAGCGCGAGTTCAGGCACGGCCGGACGCGCCGGCGCCGGAACAGGCGGACGCGTTGCAGCTGGTGGCGGCGAGGGCGGCGGACCGGCGGCCGGTGCGGGCGCCGGCAACACGGCCGGCGCAAGCGGCGGTGCGGCGGGTGCGAGCGGCGCCGCTGGCGGCGCGGGCGGTTCCAATCAGCCCGACCCGACGGTGGATGTGAACGTGTCGGAGATCTCCGCATCGATCGCAGCAGCGATCTGCGATGCACTCAAGGCCTGCGTGGGTCCCACGAAGCAGGCGATGCTGACCGGTCGCGAAGATTGTGTCGCGCGTTACAGCGCGAGCATCGAGCAAGACGACTTCGGATCCATCACAGAGTCGATCAAAGCAGGCGCGATCAAGCTCGACGAGAGCAAACTCGATGCATGCTACTCCGATACCCGCGCGCTCGGCTGCAACGTACAAGCGCAGCGGTTGCCAGCGAGCTGCCAAGCTGCGATCGCGGGGCAGCGCAACGTCGACGACACGTGCAGTCTCGACGCGGACTGCGTGAGCGCTGCCTACTGCCCACTCGACGCGATGTGTCCGCGCAGTTGTGAGGCGACTCACGCTAGTGGCGAGGCATGCACACGGGATGCGGAGTGCCAGCATGGCTCGATCTGCAACGCCAGCAAGTGCAGCGTACCAGCAGCCGAAGGCGAAGCCTGTGCCGGCGACAGCGGCAGCCTGTGCGCGCTCGGACTGAGCTGCGTCGGCAGTGACGACGTCACTCCAGGCATATGTCAGACGAACGCCAGCGTTCAGGTCGGCGAGCTCGATGATGCGTGCACGCCTGGCGGAGCGTTGTGCAAGGAAGGCTTGAGCTGCGCGTACGACGGCGCCGCGTTCAAGTGCGTGGCCGCCGTCGCGAGCGGCGCAACCTGCCAACTCTCACTGCCAAGTCAGTGCCCGGTCGAGACGTACTGCAGTGCAGCAGACCTGATGCAAACCGGAACCTGCCTGGCCCTCCCTACCGATGGAAAGGCGTGCGTGCTCAACAACCAATGCGCCGGCGGGAACGTGTGCGTGACGCAAGCTGGGACCGCAACATGTCACAAGCTTGGCGACCTCGGCGACCCATGTCTCGCCAACGCGCTCTGCCGCAGTGGCGCTTGCAGCAACGGCACGTGTGTAGTTCGCGCGCGCTGCGAGTGATCCAATGGGAGAGCCCGCACGCGAGCGCTTGACTGAAAATGCACCACGCCTAGTGCGAAAGCGCGCAACGGATTGCTCTGCAGATTGCATCCAATTCGCTGCAGCTATGAGCCGCAAGGGCGCAGCTACGAAGTGTTCACTCGGCGGTTCCGCCGAGGGGCAGATGGGAACGACCTCACTCAAAACGGAGAGCCACGATGAATGCAGCACATTTCGAAAACGTAAGCGACGCCGCGCTCGAACAGGTCAACGGCGGTGTGACCGTCAGCCTCTCGCTCGACAACGAGGGCGTGAGCCTGGAGGGGCCCCTCGGCACCCTCAGCATCCCCAACCCCTTCTCGTTGATCGGCAAGGCCATCGGCGGGACCCTCGGTGCAGCAGGCGACCTTCTCTCGAAGTTCGGCGGCGCGCTCACGAAGGCCGGCCAGCTGTTCGATTTCGGCTGAGACCGACGCACGCGCGGGTTCAGCTTGTCCGCGCGGCCTCGCACGCTTCCCACGGGACTGCACCGGAAGCGTGCGAGGCACGCGATTTTTGGCCTGGGGGAATGCGATGAACCGAGCCTCGAACGAACGTGGCTTGGTCGCGCTGGGTCTGCTGCCACTCCTCGGTGGTGCGATCTGGTTGCTGTTTCTGCGAGAGCCGAGGCCGGTCGCAGCCGAGCTCGGCCTTCCGCAGCCAGTGGCTGCAGCCGCGAGCGAGACGGCCGCGCCACCGAGTGCGACCTGGCTCGGCGTGATCGTCGCAGGCCAAGACGCCGACCTCGGCGCAGAGCTCGCAGGGCAAGTCGCTCGGGTGTTCGTCGAACCGGGCGCACGCGTTCGCAAAGGCGAACCGATCTTGCAGCTGAGCGCGCTCTCGGTGTTGGGCACGGCCGGCATGGCGCGCGCGCAGTACGCGCAGGACCGCTCGGCTGAAGAAGCAGCGGAGCTCGCGCTCGAATCCGCGCGCGACAAGGCCGATCGCATGGCGAAGGCGAGCGACGCATACGCAGCGGGCGATCTGCTCGCAGCCCGCGCAGATGCGCGTAAAGCCGAAGCGGAGTTGGCGAAGCTGCGTGCGAAGAGCGCGCTCGAACGCGCCTCGCTCCAGCGCGAGCTCGCTCGGGCGGAGACTCAGATTTTGCGCGCGCCGTTCGATGGTGTGGTCGCAAGCCGTCACGTCGATCCGGGTGACTTCGTGACGGGCGGCGTTCCGCTCGCGCGCGTCGTCGACGACACACGGTTCGTTCGATTTGCACTACCAGCCGAAGCCCAAGCAGGGCTGAAGCTCGGAGCAGAGTTAAAGCTGACGGTTGCGGGCCAGTCGTTGCCGCTCACGGCGGCGCTCGTTTCGCTCGAGCCCGAGCTCGATGCCGCGAGCGGTCTAGGTGTTGCTCGCGCGCGGTTGGATGCCGCGCAGCTTCAAAGCCGCGGGCTTCTGCCCGGCCAGCGGGTCCAAGTGTTCGCGCCTGACAGCGCCCCGGATGGACGGGCGCAGCGCACGGCGGCAGGGTCGGATCGGTCGCGATGAACCTCCCGAACGAGCCTTCGAACGACTCCGCGCAAGTTCCGGGCGGTTTGTTTCGCCCGCAAGCGCTCGAGTTCCATCGCCGCGGAGGGCTGCGGGGCGACGTGCTCCACATCACGCCCGGCATCCTTCACGCCGTCCAGTGGCTCGTGTTTGCGCTCGCCGCGCTCGGGCTCTCGTTCGTGTGCACCGCGGAGGTTCGAAAGTACGCGTCAGGCCCAGCGGTCGTGATGCTCGATCAGCGTCACGAGGTGAGTGCGAACCGCGCCGGTGTCGTGGACGATATCCAGGTGAAGGTCGGCCAGCGCGTGGCACCCGGCCAGCTGCTCGTTCGGCTCGGCGCGCCGAGCGAAGTTGCCGAGTTGAACGCCGCTATTCGCGAGCTCGACGATCAGTTGGTGTTGCTCTTGCGGAACCCGGGCGATCCGAGCGCCCGGCAAGAGTTGCTCGACCTGCGTTCGCGCCGCGCGCTCGCCGAGACGGCGCTCGAGCGGAGCATGTTGCGTTCACCGAGCAGCGGCGAAGTCGTCGACCTTCGCGTGCGCGTCGGACAATTAGTCGAAGCGGGCACACCACTCCTCGCGATTCAAAACGAGCGGCACGGTGCCGAGATCGTCGCGCTCTTGCCCGGGCCGGATCGCCCGCGGCTCAAGCCGGGTATGCCGGTTTCGCTCCGCGTCGACGGCTTCGAGCGCACGCGGCTCGAGCTGCGCGTCGAGCGCGTCGATGAACAGGTGCTCGGCCCCGCCGAAGCGATGCGCGCAGTCGGCAGCGAGCTCACCGGCAGCTTCGAAGTGCAAGGTCCGATCGTGCTCGTCCACGCGCGGCTTCCAGCGGCAGAGCTGAAAGCGCAAGGCGTCGCGTACAGCTTGCATCACGGCATGCTCGCGCGCGCAGAAGTCGCAGTCGATCGCGAGCCGCTCTTGTTCGCCTGGTTGCCGGGTCTGCGGGAGGCGCTGTCCGATGTCTTCTGATCGCACCTCAGCTCCGCAACCGCCGCCTGAAAACGACGTCGCGAAGTCGGGCTCGCGCTTGTCGCGCATCGGCGCGTTCGCCCGCCTCGGTGTACGCGCCGGCCGGATCCCACTCGTCTCACAAGTGAGCGCGAGTGATTGCGGCCCAGCTTGCCTCGCGATGGTGCTCGGCTACTACGGCAACCCGATTTCGCTCGCGACGTTGCGCGCAGCCGTCGGCGGCGCTTCCCAAGGCGTCAACGCGCGCCAGCTCGTCGAAACCGCTCGCCGCTTCGGGCTACGCGCGCGCGGCGTGAAGCTCGAAGTCGAGAAGCTGCGCTACCTGCCGGCCGGCTCGATCCTGCACTGGGAGATGAACCACTTCGTCGTCCTCGAAGCGGTGGACCGCCACGGCGCGCGCATTCTCGACCCGGCGAGCGGCCCGCGCCACATCACATGGCAAGAGCTCGCAAACCGCTGCACCGGCATCGCGATCTTGTGCGAAGCGGGCGAAGAGCTCGCGTCCAAGGCGAAGCGCGGCGGGCGCTCTGTCCCGATCACCCGCATGTCGCGCTACCTGCGGTGGCTGCACTCCGCGCCGGGCTACTGGCCGCGCGTGATCCTGCTCTCGATCATCTTGCAGCTCGTAGCGCTCTCCGGTCCGCTCGTGGTCGGCCTCACGATCGACAAGATCGTACCTCGCCACGACAGCGACTTGTTGCAGCTGCTCGGCGCCGGCGCGCTGATCTTGGTCAGCGTTCAGTTCCTCACGAGCTACGTTCGGTCGAACCTGCTCTTGCACCTGCGCACGTACATGGACGCGAACATGACGCTCGAATTGAACGAGCACATGCTGTCGCTTCCATTCAGCTTCTTTCAGCAGCGTTCGACCGGCGATCTCGCGCTGCGGCTCTCGAGTAGCGCACAGATTCGCGAAGTCTTGACCTCTGCCGCCCTCAGCGGCGCACTCGATGGCTCGCTCGCACTCGGCTACTTGGTTCTGCTCCTGGTACTCGCACCGCCGCTCGCTGCGATCGCAGTCGGTGTCGCGCTCGTGCAAGCCGTGATCGTCCTCGCGACCGGCCGGCGCAACGCCGAGCTCATGTCGGAGCAGCTCGTCGCGCAAGCGCGGCTTGCGAGCGCACAAGTCGAGACGATCGCGGCGATCGAGCCGATCAAGTCGATGGGCGCAGAGAGCCGCGTCGGCGAACGCTGGGCGGACCTGTACGTCGACGTGCTCAACACGAACCTCGACCGCGCGCGGCTCGGCGCTTCGGTCAGCACACTCACCGGCGCGCTCGGCTTTGCGGGTCCGGTCGCACTGCTGCTCACGGGAGCACACCTCGTGCTCACGGGATCGCTCGGGACCGGCACGATGCTCGCGCTGAGCTCGGTGGGCTCGGCATTCCTGACTCCGGTCGGCGCGCTCGTAGCGATGTGGACGCAGCTGCAAACGCTGCGCAGCTACTTCGAGCGGCTCGAGGACGTGCTCGACACTGCGCCCGAGCCACGCCGCGATCCGAGCCACGATCAACCCGCCGTGCAAGGCGCGATCGAGCTCCGCGAAGTCAGCTTCGCGTACGACCCGAAACTCCCGCACGTGCTCGACCACGTGAGCTTGAGCATTCAGCCGGGCGAGTTTCTCGCGATCGTCGGGCCGTCGGGCTCGGGCAAGTCGACGCTTGCGCGCTTGCTCGCAGGTTTGTATGCGCCGACCGCAGGCAACCTCACGTTCGAGGGGCGCGACTTCCGGCTCTGGGATCCGGGCAACCTTCGCGGTCGCCTCGGCATGGTTACGCAGGATACGCGCCTATTCGCGAGCTCGATTCGCGACAACGTCACGCTGTTCGATCCGAGCATCCCGCTCGATCGAGTCCAGTCTGCTGCCAAACAGGCCGAGATTCACGACGACATCGTGCGTCTGCCGCTCGGCTACGACACGGTCTTGAGCGATGGCGGTGGCTCGATGTCCGGTGGGCAGCGCCAACGCATGTCGCTCGCCCGCGCGTTGTTACGTGACCCTCGCGTGGTCGTGCTCGACGAGGCGACGAGCGCGCTCGACTCGATCAGCGAGCGTCGTGTTCACGCAAACCTCGCCGCCCTCCGCTGCACGCGGATCGTGATCGCTCATCGGTTATCGACCGTACGCGACGCCGACCGCATCGTCGTGCTGGAGCAAGGTCGCGTCGTCGACGTCGGTCGCCACGCCGAATTGATGGTGCGCTGCCGAATGTACCGCGACCTCGTAGGGACGCAGCCGAGCTCGCCGCCGCCTCTCGGCGAAAGCGCGGCCGGCTGAGCGCTGCCGCGCGAGTAGCTCAGCTCAACGGCAAGCTTTGCGCGGCGCATCCAAGTCGAGGTGCTTGATCAAGCTGTCGAAGTTCAGCTTGTTCGCATCCGGACAGATCTCCGCGGCTTTGCCGTCGAGGTCGTCTTCGCTGTATTCGACTTGAAAGACCGCCTTCGCAGCCGCGATGAACGGCTGGAGCTCGGCGCACTCGTCGTATTCGAAACACTCTTCGTTCACCGCGAAATCCGACACCGACACTAACGCCGAGACATCCGCGAGCGCGTTCTTCAAACCGAACGCGATCCCTCGCGCGTGCGCGTCTTCCGCGATGGCTTTGATGAACGCTTGCTGATCGGCGGCCTTGAGCGGAAAGCCCGGTTCGTTGTCGCGCGCATCCACGTCGTCCGCTTCCACGCCGTCGCAACCTTTGCTCTGCGCCATCGCGAGCCGCGCTTTCATCACCTCGAGCACCTTCGGCTCGCGCTGATCGAGCCAATACTGGCCCGGCCAACCGTCGATCGGATTGCCGCGGTACGGCTCGAGCTGTTTCGAGTCCGGACGATCCGGCTCGTAGGCGGTGTCGAAGTAACAGATGACTTTCCGGCCTTGGCCGTGGAGCGAGTCGATCGTCGCCTTCGACGTGTTGAACAAGTCGATGTCGTACGCATCGACGTCGAAGCTCGTGTCGAGCTTGCCCGTGAGTTGCCACTGCCACGACGTGCCCGGCTTCGGCCGCCACCAGCTGCCAGGCGCCGGCGCACCGCCGCTACCAGCTGCAGGGCCGCCAGCCGTACCCGAACCGCCTGCGCCTGCAGCGCCGCCCGAACCACCGACGCTCCCGCCAACGCCCGCGCTCGAACCGCCCGAGCCGGCACCCGCTGCACCGGCGGACCCAATTTGCCCAGCCGATCCCGAACGCCCGGCCGATCCGCCAGTTCTGCCGCCGCCCGCACCTGCTGAAGCACCGCCTGCACCCGCAGTAGCTCGCGGAGAATCATCATCGCCAGAGCAGCCCGAAAGAGCCCCAATCACGACGCAGATCCCGAATACGACCGCCGCCGAACGCACTGTCCGCTTGATCATACTGGTACACTCGCCGCGCTCGGCCGACCCCAACCGATGCTCCCGGACGCTAGAATATGACGACAAGGGACTACTCCAAAACAGGGATCTGCCACGTTAGCTCAGGAGTGCCACAGCAGCCACTCTGAGTCGGCGGCGCGATAGCCCGAACCAGCGACGACGTGGTAACGTGCCGTCGTGTGCAGATCCTGGGGGACATTCGGCAGGAGCCATTGACCGACGCAAGGCTGCGCCAAATCGTCGCGCACCTACCATTCTACGCCGCGGTCATCGACCGGGACCATCGCTATTTGTGGGCGAACCAGATCGACAAGACGCTCGATCTCAGCCAGGTCATCGGCCAGACGAACGAGTCCTTCGTGCACGAGAGCTGTCGCGAGCTCTCACACGCTGCGATCGAGCGAGCGTTCAAGAACGAGCGCGTCACCTACTACGAAGCACTCGCGTACCGCGAAGGCGAGATGGAGACGTGGTACGGGATACGCGTCGTGCCGCTCCCAGCCGACGAGGTTGGCAAAGTTCGCGCGCTACTGCTGTCGACAGACGTCACGCTGCGCCGCAAAGCCGAAGCCGCATTGCGAGAAAGCGAAGCCCGCTTTCGGCTCCTCACTGAGGCGCTCCCCGATTTCGTAGTCGTTCTCGATCACGAACGCCGCTGCGAGTACTTGAACCGTGACCCGCCGATGCAAGCGATGCGGCGCGACCAGATGCTCGGCACGCTCATCGACGACTACGTCCTGCCGCAGGAGCGCGAGCGCATCGTCGATGCGATCCAGCGCGTGCTCGACACCGGTTGCGCCGCCAGCTTCGACCTCCTCGGCTCCGATGCGAAGCGGACCTTCATCGGTCGAGTGGTGCCACTGCCGCCGGTCGATGGTCGGCCGCGCGCGGTGATGGTCAACACGGACATCTCCCCACAGCGCGCGGCGGAAGAGGAACGGCGCGCACTCGAAGCGCGGCTCGCACACGCGCAAAAGATGGAGAGCGTCGGCCAGCTCGCTGGCGGAGTCGCGCACGACTTCAACAACATGATCATGGTCATGGGGCTGCACCTGGAAGCAGCCCGCGAGCTCGCACATGACGGCGAGATCGACTCGATGTGTCACGAGCTCGATCAGATCGAGATCGCAGCGAAGCGCGCGGCGGATTTGACGCGGCAGCTGCTCGCGTTCGCGCGGCGCCAACCGCACCAGCCGCGCGCCGTGCTCGCGAGTGATCTCGCAGCGAGCGCGATGCGGCTCCTCACGCGGGTGATCCCAGCGTCGATCAAGCTGCAGACCGAGATTCGAGCGCCCGAAGCGTGGCTGATGGTCGACGCTGGGCTGATCGAGCAGGTGATCACGAACCTGTGCGTCAACGCGCGCGATGCGCTCGCAGATCAGCCGGGCTCGATCACGATCGAAGTTGGCCAACACACCGTCCTCGAGTCCGAACACCGGCTCGCCGCTCCCGGGCCCTACGTTTCGATCGCTGTCTCGGATACGGGCCCAGGGATTTCGCCGGCGGATCTGCCGCGCATCTTCGAGCCGTTTTTCACGACGAAAGCTCCGGGCAAAGGCAGCGGGCTCGGCCTCTCGATGGTGCATGGGATCGTCTCGCAGCACGCGGGGTTCGTGACGGTCGACAGTCAGGTCGGGCACGGCGCGACGCTCACGGTGTTTTTGCCGGAGGTCGCGCCCGCTAAGATCACCGTGGCCGCGCCGCTCGGTCCCGCGAAGCAGCCCGAACGCGCGCGAA
>DASRXR010000453.1:0-22287 GCA_035687405.1 Polyangiales bacterium | reverse complement strand
GCTCAGAGGTCGATCGCTGTCACGTCGAGGCTGGCTACGTCTTGCCCCAGGAACCGGCTCGCAACCTCCGTGAACTTGTTCGGCATGTCGGTCACGAAGATTCGCAGCTTGCCGACCTTCCCGGGTGACCCCGACAGCTGCCGCTTCTCGAGGACCTCGGCGAGCTCGGACGCGAGCGCATGCGCGCTATCGACGACCGGTACGTGACTGCCGTGCAGGTCTGCGACCTCTCGTTCGATCACGGCCGCGAGCAACGGGTAGTGCGTGCAGCCGAGTACGAGCGCGTCGATGTCGTGCTCCACGAGCGCACCGAGGTACTTCCGGACGGCGAGCCTCGGCACGTCGCCGTCGAGCCAGCCCTCCTCGACGAGCGGAACGAGTAGCGGCGCGGCCTCGACGAACACTTTGACTTCGGCGCTGACGGCTGCGGCTTCACGCGGATACGCCCCGGACAGCACCGTACCGGGAGTGCAGAGCACGCCGAGCCGCCCGTTGCGACTCGCGCGAACGCCGGCGCGTGCGCCTGGTGCGATCACGCCGAGGACCGGAAAGTCGAGTTCGGCGCTCAGAATGTCGAGCGCGACGGCGCTCACGGTGTTGCAGGCGACGACCAGCAGCTTGATCTGCTGCTCCCGAAGCTTCCGCGCGCAAGCCCGCGCATAGTTCACCACGGTTTGCGCGCTACGCGTACCGTAGGGCACACGCGCACTGTCGCCGAGATAGACGAGGTCTTCGTGCGGCAGCTTGGCGGCGACGGCGCGTAGAACGGTCAGGCCGCCGAGGCCCGAATCGAAGACGCCGATCGGAGCGTCATTGCGTGGTTGGGGCATGGAGTGTCAGTCTCGGCGAGCGCTCGATGGTTCGAGGCGGCGCCCTTTGTGGCGTAGGATACGCGCGCGTGCAAGTGAGCACATCGGCCGACGGGCGAAACATCACTGTCCCAGCGCCGCGGGTCCTGCTCGTGGACGCTTCGGCCTCTACGCGTAGCGCGTTCGAGCGCGTCTGCCCCGAGCTCGGCGTGATCTGCGTCGAGGTTGCGAGTGAGACTTCGAGCAGCGAGCTCTCGGGCGAGTTTGCGGTCGCATTCGTCGAGGTGGGGATCGATCCCCTTCGCGCAGCGAGCACGGTCGGCCCGTTGCGCATGAACGTGGCCGTTGCCGCGTGCCCGTTCGTGCTGATCAGCGGCGCGAGCTCGGAGCTGAGCGAGCAGCTCGTGCAGCACACGGCGGCGGACGACTTTTTGGTCGCGCCGATCCGCGAGGCGGCGCTGCGCGCGCGGATTCAGTTGCATTTGAAGGTGGCGGAGTCTGCGGCTGCGAGCTCGAGCCGGCAGCAAGCGCTGCTCGTGATGCACGAGATCACGCAGGCGCTCGTGTCGTCGCACGACATTCAGGAGATCTTGTACACGGTCGTGCGGCGCATCGCCGACGTCGTGGAGGTCGAGCGCGTGTCGATCGTGCTCGTGCCGGACGATGCGTCCGATGCGGCGTACGTCGTCGCGGCGAGCGATGACGCGGCATTGTCGAACTTGCGACTCGAGTTGCACAAGTATCCCGAGATCCGTCACGTCCTGAACACGCAGGAAGCACTGCGCGTCGACGACGTCTTGACACACCCGGTGCTCGACGGTGTCCGAAGCTCCGTGACTGGAATGCGGTTGACGTCGCTGACGCTGTTGCCGATGGTGTTCGACGGCAAGGTGATGGGCGTGTTGTTCATTCGCGGTCAAACCCGGCGCGGCGCGCTCGACGAACAGCAGGTTAGTTTCTGTCAGGTGCTCGCCGATGCGACGGCGATCGCGTTGCGCAACGCGCGCATCTTGCAGACGCTGCGGGCGGAGACCCAGCGCGACTCGTATGCGCGGGCTGAGGCTGAAAAGCGCGCCGCTGCCCTCACGCGGTATGCAGACGTATTCGAGTCGGCGGCAGACGGCCTCGCCGCGATCGACGAGCGTGCGCGGCTTTTGTATGCGAACCCGGGCGCGTACACGCTGCTCGGGTACGGGATGCACGACTTTCCGTTCGGATCCACGGTGTACGCGCTCGTCGCGCCGCAGGATCGGGTGCGGTTGCGGTCACTCGCGAGTGGGTTCGACCGCGGGGAGTTTCCGCGCAACGTGGATCTGCGGATCCGGCGCAAGGACCGCCAGTTCTCGACGATCAACTGTTCGTTCTCGTCGTTGCGTGGCGAAGACGGCGCGGTGCTGTTGTCGTTTCGCGACGTGACCGAAGCGCGCAAGCTCGAAGCCGAGCTCGTGCACACGCGAAACTTTTTGCAGTCGCTGATCGACGCGAGCGTCGACGCGATCGTGGCAGCGGACATGCGCGGCACGATCATCTTGTTCAACGAGCGCGCGCAAACGTTGTACGGCCATCGCTCCGAGGACGTGATTCAAAAGCTGAACGTCAAGACGCTGTATCCGGGTAACGGAGCGAAGGAAGTCGGTCGCATGTTGCGCTCGCGCGCTGGTGGCGGCGTCGGGCGGCTCGAGCCCGTGCGAATGGAAGCGATCGACAGTGCAGGGAACATCTTTCCGATCTCGCTTTCCGCTGCGATCATCTACGAGCACGGCCTGCCGGTAGCGACGTTTGGCATCTTCACTGACCTTCGCGAGCGCGTCCGGGTGGAAGAGCAGTTGGCGCAGGCCCAGGAGAAGCTCGCGCTGACCGAAAAGCAGGCGCTGCTCGCGGAGCTCGCCGGTGCCACCGCGCACGAGCTGAATCAGCCGCTCACGAGCGTGATGGGTTACGCGGAGCTCTTGATGCGGAAAGTGGGCGAGCAGGCGCCGGCCTTTCGCGCCGCCCAAGTGATCCACAACGAGGCCCAGCGCATGGCTGAGATCGTGCGGAAGATTGGGAAGCTCACCCGCTACGAGACGAAGTCGTACGTGGGCGAGCAGCGAATCTTGGACCTGGATCGCGCGGCGGCCGACGAGCCCGATGGGCGCGGAAGCACAGGCTGAGGTTTGCGGCTCGAGTTCGCGGCTAGGGTTCGTGGCTCAGGGCTGCGAGATGCGACCCGTCCGCGTGACGCGGTCCCAGCCTTCATCGAGAGCGGCGACGATCGCGTTTGCGAGCGTGGTCGCGACGCAGTTCTCGGTATCGTGTGTGCTCACAAACGTCTTCTCGACTGTGTCGTATCGAATCTTCAGCGGGTGCGGGGACTCGAGCTTCCGGGTGCTGACCTGGATGTCGCCCTGTTCGGAGATACAGACGTAGGCGTCGCCGGCGGAGTTGCTGGCTGAGACGTGCCACGAGTGAGCACCGTGCTCAGGTTTGATGCTGAAGCCTCGGCTGGCAGCGGATTCGAGCACGGACAAACACAGGGACTCGGCCGCCGCGATCTGCTCTTTCGCGTAGGCGTCGCGCATCCGCTTGTGATGGGCAGCAGCAAAAACGGAGGCAGCTCCATTGAGGTCGTACTTTGCTGTCGTCATTTTTCTACTCGTACCAGAAAAATCTTTGGGATTTACCGATCACGCCGGCCAATGAACCTTGTGAACGGGGTTTAGTGCCGTGAGGCGCGTAAATCGGGTCGCACTCTAAAGTGGCCGGACCGTCGATCAATCGTTTTGTTCTCGCGTAAGCTGCCACCGCAGTGCGTGTATTGGTGATCGGTGCCGGGCTTGCCGGACTCGCCGCGACTGAGCGGCTGCTCGATGGGGGCGCTCGAGTAGTAGTGGTCGATGCGTTTCCTCGGCCAGGGGGTCGCACAGCGAACTTCGACGTTCAGGTACCCGTGGCCGGGTTGATACCGGGCGATGTCGTCGAGCACGGGCTGCACGCGTGGTTCCAGCATTACCGAGCGCTGATCGGCCTGATGGACCGCGCCGGCGTTCCGAAGCCGGCGCTCGCCGGTCGGGGCCTCCATCTGTTCAACCCCGAGCACGGGCACGTCGTGATCGAGGGTGGGCCGCTGTTCTGGCTGATCAATGCGTTGCGACTGCCGCTGCCGCTGCGAGGCGACCGAACCACCGCGCTGGCCGCGTTTGGGAGGTTGATCCGTACGCTCGATCGAGCGCTCGCGTCCCCCGAACAGACCGATCGCGAGAGTGCGAGCGTGGTCCTCGCACGAGCTGGAGTGCCGAGTGAGGCACTCGAAGCGGTGTTTGGGCCGTGTTTGTACTCGCTGACCTCGCTGCCGCTCGACCAGTTGAGCGCACTCGAGATGTTGCGCTGGATGAGCGCGGTCCTTCCGGATCCGCGGATCCGTTGCGTCGAAGGCGGAGGCACGACTGCGATGTGCGATCCGATCCTGCGCTATCTGCAGCAACGCGGAGCAGACGTTCGACTCGGCGTGGAGGTCACGCGCCTGTGGCTCGATGCAAGCGAGCGAGTTCAGGTCGAGCTCGCGCAGGCGCCCGATCGCACTGGTCTGCGGCACGTGCTCGTGCCTGGCTTCGAACCCGCGCAGCCGCCTGCGGCGGACGCGTTCGACCAGATCGTGTGCACGTTGCCGTGGGAACGATTGCTCGCGGTGTCTTCGAGAGATCCGGCGCTGGCGCGACATCCGGTTTGGATGAACATGCGTCAGCTTCGCAACGTGCATCCACTCACGATTCGGATCTGGTTCGAACGTCCGATCGAGGGTGCGGATGAACACTATATTCTGGCGAAAGGCACGCTATTCGACGTGTTGCGTCCGACGCGCGAACCCGAGCGCTACGCCGGCGTGCGTTTGATCGATTGTCTCGTCGAAGACGTCGAGAGGCACTTGCCGGAGTTGAAGTTCGAGCGTGAAGAGTACCTCGCACCCGGTCCGATGCAGACGCGCATTCTCGAGCGCGTGTTGTCCGATCTAGAGTGCATGTATCCAGGGCAGGTTCGCAACAACCCGGTGCTTCGAACGTTCTTGCACACGCGTGAAGGCATCGTTGCGTGTCGACCGGGCGTGTGGCCGCTGCGAGCCCCGGTGGATGTTGGGTTGTCGAACTTCGTTCTCGCGGGCGACTGGACTCAGCACGGGTGGGGCGTGTGCATGGAAGGCGCGGTGCGATCGGGACAGCTCGCAGCAGATCGACTTGCGACGGGTCGAAGTAATATCGCGCGATCGCCGACCTTCGCGTCGTTGGGCCGCAGTGTGATCACCTGGTTCGATCGCACCTAAACAGTGTGGCGTGGAACGCGATACATCTCGCGATCCGCGACGGATCGTTGCGGTGCTGCGCAAATTGCGATCATGCTGCACTGTGAATCATGAGGCGCATCACGCTCGTCGTTCGTGCGTTTCCGATGCGATGCGTGGTGCGACGCGGTCAATGATTGGCGTGCTCGGTGATACCTGCGGGCACGTCCAGTTGTTTTTATAACTACACGATTGGTGTAGGTGTCAGTAGAAGTGCAGTTGAAACGACCTGGGATCAATGACGGAAGTATTCGTAGGTGTGAGCATTCTCGGAGCGCGTCGGAGCGATGCAAGTCGGCCACCTCGCCACTCTTCTGTCACGCACTGTAACTAGGGTCGCCGCGCGACTGCGAGCCTGCACGTGTGCGGGACTCGTGGGGTCTGCATCTGCAGAGGAGCTACGCACATGTTGTTAGATAAACTATACGATCGCGGTGCGCCTAACGGCGACTACGCGCTCGTGCGTGTGATGGGGGAACCGGGCAGCGAAGTGCTTCAAGCGCAGGCGCGCGACGGGCGCTTCGTCGTGTTGCGGTTTTGGCGAAGTGAGAGCGAGCTCGAGACCCGCGCTGCGATCGAGATCGCGAGTAACGCGTGCGGTGTGCGGCATCCGATGTTGGCGAGTGTGTTTGGGGTTCGCGAGCACGGCGATGGAACTTTGAGCTTGGTGTCCGAGTACGTGCCGGGTCGTTCGCTCGATGCGTGGGTCGCCGAGGCGGGTTTGCCTCCGTTGACGATGGCCGTCGATTTCGTTCGGCGGTTGGCGCTCGGGCTGCATTTTGCGCATCAACGCGGGTTGAGTCATCACGCGTTGTATCCGGGCAACATCGTGATCCTAGAGCCGGACACGAAGCCGAATGGTCGGATTGCGGCGAAGCTTCTCGATCTCGGTGTGGCGCGGATGATGCGGCCGGCGCCGCCGCCGCGTTTCGAAGCTGCGCATTTCATGGCGCCCGAAGCGTTGGCTTCGGAGCTGCAGGATCACGGTCGGCCGATCGCGGCGACGATCGGGATGAACATCTATTCGTGCGGGTGTTTGTTGCACTACTTGTGCACGGGCCAGCCGCCGTTTCAGAGCGATACTTTGGAAGGTTTGAGAGCTTTGCATTCCGCCGGTGCGGTTGCTGCGCCGGCGCGAATCAACCCTGACATTCCCGAGAACTTGGAGCGGGTCATCGCGCAGGCGCTCGATCGGGAGCCGCGGAAGCGGGTTGCGAATGCTGCTGCGTTGGCGGCGGCGCTGTCGTACGTCGAGTCGTCGTGGCGGAGTTCCGGTGTGCGTCGGAAGTCCGTTTCGCCGCCGCCGCCACCAGCTGCGAAGCCGCGCGAGCGTGTGCCGACCGTGCCGGCGTTCGATTTGGTGTTGAGGCCGGGCCTTGCGGCGCAGCCGAATCCTCCGACTCCGATGCGGCGTCCGAAGCCGACGGAGCGTTCGCTCACGCACGTGGCTGGAATGGATGCGGGGGCGATTCGCCGGGAGTTGGCGAGGCAGTCCGTGAAATCGGGGATGCCGCCGCGCCAGGTCACGCTGCCGATGACGGCAGTGGTATCGGCGCGGTTGGAGTCGGCGGTTGTGGAAGAATTGCGCGTGCAGCCAACGGCGGCAAGCGTCGAGGCTGCGGCAGTGACGCGGCGGGTCGAAATCGAAAGTTCGACGCAGTCGCCGGTGAGCGAGCAGGCTCCTTCGACGGATGATGATTTGGTTGAAGTCGTCGCGTCGGCGGCTGTGCTTTCGTCGGCGGCTATCAGTGTTAGCGCGACGGAAGCGACGGAAGCGACGCTGGCGGTGAAGGCTGACGCGTTTCCGGCGCAACGTGAGGCTGCGCTCGTCGCGCCGGCCGCTGATGCGGCGTTTGAAACGGCAGAACGCGTGGCGATGTCTCCACAGGTTGTCCGCGCGGCGCGGCCACGGGCAATCGGTTGGCCGTTTGCGGCGCCGGTCCGAGCGTCTGTGAGTGAAGCGCAGGCTGGGGACGAGTCGAAGTCGAAGCCCGAAGCTGAGGTCGAACCGCGACGAAGCGGTCGGAACCGTCTTCCGTCGATGTTTGGTATGCGGGGCGCTGCGGTGGATGCGCAGTCGTCGAGCGCGCAGTCGAATTCGGAAGTGGTGGTCGAACCTGGTGTTGCGGCGCGAGGCACGGAAGTGCCGAGAGAGATCTCGCTAGCGGCGGCGAGCGAGGTGCGTGGTGTTCCGGCGGTGCGCGCGAAAAAAGGCCCGCCATCGTTTTTCGGAAAGCGCGTGACAACTGAGAACGCCGCGCCGTCGACGACCGCAGCAACCAGCGTCGAACCAAGCCCATCGCCCGAGGTGGGCACGTCGCCCAAGGTGAGTGCGTCGCCCAAGGTGAGTGCGTCGCGTGAGTTGAGTGCGCCGCGTGAGTTGAGTGCGTCGCGTGAAGTGAGTGCGTCGCGTGAAGTGAGTGCGTCGGAGGACGCTGCTCGCGCCTCGGCTGCCGCGAGCAGCTTCGGCATTGCTGCGGATTCCGCTGCTGCAGGGATATCTGTCGAGGATGCGACGCCAGTTCGCAGCCTGTCCGCCACGCCCGTTCGGCAAGTCACGCTCAAGTTGCCCTCACTACGTGGGCCAGTCGTAAAGGCTGCAGAACTGCAGAGCGCGTTGCCCGTGGTTCCAGCAGCGCGCTCGAGCGCGCCGCCGCCTGCGCCGACACGAAAGATGCTGCCGCCACCGCCGCTTGGGCGAAAGACTTTGCCTCCGCCGGCCCCATTGCTGCGTCCATGGCCCAAGCCACCGCAGCCTGCCGGAGTAACAGCACCCCCACCTGCCAATGCGACAGCGAGAGCGGACGCGGCGATGTCGGGCACGCCATCCTTTTACTCGGATGACGCGGTGACCGCTGTAGTAGTGGCGGTCGATGTGATGCGTGCGCTTCAGCTCGCGCAGACTCGCGACGAGTCGGCGACTGCCGCGGCGGTCGCACCGAACATTGTGAGCGCAGAGTCCGGTCCGTTCCCGGCAGCGGATGAAGAGGTCACGGCTGTAGCGATCGAGTTGATCGAGGAGTTGGCCTCGGAACACGAGCGGGTCATCGAGGATGCCGACTTGTTCGCCGATAGCGAGCAAATCGCCGATCGTGAGCGAGATGAAGGGGAGCCAGTCACTGCGATCGAAGAAGTCGCGCCCGAAGCACGCGCGCTCGCAGAAACGACGGAGTCCGCTGCAGTCGACGACGAACCCGTAGCGGTCAGCGTTGCGCAATCATCCCCGGCCGAACTGCTCGACACATCGAGCGTCGCGGGTGTGGTCGACGGAGTCGAAGTCTCCGCGGTCAGAGTTGGAGGCGCGCCCGTCGCGCGTCCGCTCGACGAGATTGCGTCCGCGGCCGCTGCGTCGGCGATCGAACTCATGTCCCGGAGCGTCGCGGATGCGATCGCTATCGCGGCAATGGCGGAGCGCGATATCGCACCGCACAGCGACGTGGAAGCGCCTGTCGGGACCCCAGCCGAAACCAGCGATGCATCGGGTGCAGCCGCCGCGCTCGACGAAGTCGAAGACGACGCCGTCAGCGTTGAAGCCGCGCCGGTCCCAGGTGCGCTCGACGACAATGAGAGCGCGTCTGCGGCCGCTTCGAGCGAAGCAGCTGAGGTCGAGGAAGTTTCATCGGCGAGCGCTGAAGTCGTCGCAGCTGTCCCGGTCGCGCTCGCATCGAATGCTGTTGCGTTTACGTCGAGCGCGGCAGCTTCCGTCGAGGAAGTCGAAGTCGCAGCAGCTCCCGCCGACGTCGCAGCGGTTCGCGCTGAAGTCGCAGCCGTCGCTGGTCTGCTCGAAGCGACTGACGTTGCACTAGGGGTCGACGACGTCGCGACCGCCGCGGCTCCTGCCGCGCTCGAGACCTCGAGCGAAGACGCATCGGAGAGCGTCTCGCGCGCTGTCGTTCACGCGGCTGCTGTCGAAGAGATCGAAGTCGTGGCGGACGTCGCTGCAGACGCGACGATGAGTACAGCGACTGTCGAAGAGATCGATGTCGTCTCAGACACAGCTGAGGTTGAAGCGGCTGAGGTCGCCTCGCCCAGCGTTGCAGACTCGGCACACGTTGCAGACTCGGCACACGTTGCTGATTGGACTCCTGATACCGACTCGGCTCACGTCGCCGCACGGGCACCTGCTGCTGGCGCCTCGACCCGTCCTATCTTCTTTCGACGCGTTCTCGTTACTCCTTCTCCTGCCGCAGCTCAGAGCTTCGCTGCAAGCACCGCTCCGTTTGGCAACAAGGACGATAGCTTCAGCGACGACACCACCGTTTCTGCTTTGCCCTCGTGGACGGCACTTGCTCCGCTCGTCTCAGCTGCCTCGACGCCGATCGCCCATGACACGATCGAAGTCGATATCGATCTCGCCGACACGCACACCGTCGTTGGCGCCGACGAATACACGTTCGACGACACGCGCTCGAGCGCGGGCGACACCGCCGACCTCGATGCCGCGGACGACTCCATCGCGGACGACCTCGCCGCCGCCGACGACGAGTCGGACGACTTCACCGCAGCCGACTCAACCACCGACGACTCCGCAGCCGACAGCGACGAAACCAGCGACATCCGCCTTCGCGCCGATTCCGCAACCGCCGACCCCGGCCGCACAACCCTCGTAGGCATCGGCGCGCTCGCCGCTACCCCCGCCATCCCAGTGGAAATCGTCGAGGCCCGCACGACACTCCGCGACTCCGTGCCTCCTCCGTTTCCGGCTGGAGCCTGGAGCCGGATCCGCCGCACACTCGACCACGACGACGTCGCAAACCTTCTGCTCGGCATTTCAGAACGAAGCTCGGTCTCGCCGTACGAAGTCCTGCAACGCAACAGCGCCGTCAGCCCGCGCGAAGACGTCGTCGACCCGACCCTCCAACGCCGCGAACGCGCGACACGTCGCTGGCCATGGGTCGCAGCCGTCGGGGCAGGCCTAGGCGCCTACGTGTCACTGCTCGCGCTCGTGAGCACACCTTCACCAACACCGCGGCAAGCCGCATCGCGCCCGCAGACCGAACGCTCGATCGACATCGCTCACGCCGAAGGCCAGGTCTTCCCAATCAGCACGCCCGAGCATCCAATGGCGCTCGAAGCAGTACGTGAGCCTGTTCCGGAGTTCGAGGTGTCCCCCCCGCAGATGGTCGAGCCCAGACGCGCGCGAACCGAGCGCGCCGACGCCACCACCGCTGCGCCGAAGAGCACTCCCGGCACGACGATCACCAACACCGATCGCGTGAAGCTGCGCCGCACGGAACGCCTGCTCGACGGCATGCAACTGTCGCGCGACAAGCGTCCGCAAGCCGCTGCGACCGAGGTTCCAATCATCAGCGTGCCGTCGCCAGTCGTCCCGCGACTGAGCCGCGAACCAACTCCAGTTGCGCCGCAAGCCGTTGCGTTCGGCGATGTTTGGGCGACGCCGAGAGTCGTAAACGCGGCCGATCTCCGCCCCCAAACCGGCATGCCGAGAGTCACCCAGCAGCCGTTAGCTGCAACCGGAACCCCGGATCGGGCTGCCGCAGTCCGTACCGAAAACATCGAAGTGCGAGGCTCGCTCTCGGATTCGACCGTTCGCCGCGCGATCGAACGGATCCGGCCACAGCTCGCAGGCTGCTTCGTGCAGCACGCACCCGCAGCCGGCGCCGCCGGCGCAGCCGACAGCGTCGCCCGCATCGAGCTGACGATCGACGAAACCGGCCGCACCCGCGACGCGCGTGTCCAGGGTGCGTCCGCTCCACTCGACGCATGCCTCGTCCAAGCGAGCCGAAAGCTCGTGTCCGGCGCCCCTGACACGGGCACGGTCAAAGTCATCTTGAACGTGCGTTACGGCCGCTGAGAGCCGCTACGCGAAGCTGTGAGGCCGCCTTCAGCTGCGGCCTCACTCACGCTTCAACGGTCGCGCACGTCCGCGACCGGAAACGTCATGTCGAATGACGGGAAGTAACCCGCCATCAAGACTTTTCCGCGCGCCAAGTCGGGGAACATCGTGGGATCGAACGTCCACTCGACCATCTTCGCCATGCGCAAGCTGCCCTTCGCGCTCAACGTGAAGCGGTAGCTCTTACCGCGCCAGTGCTGCGTCAAGGTCCGCAAACCCGCCGGCAAGAGCGCACTCGTCACCGGAAACGTCAAACCGTACGGCTTGAACTTCATGTTCGCGAACACATGGCCGTCGCGCGACACGCGCACCGTATCGACGTTGTCGTGACCCTTCTCGATCGAAAAGTCCGCACGGTCTTTCGGAATGCCCCAGTTGATCCGGCCATTCACGACGCTGTCGTACGTCGAGACGTAGATGCGCGTGATCGTCGGGTAGTGACCGTCGCCGAAGTCGTAAACCGCCGGCGAAACCAGCAACTCCTGGTACGGCCCGCAGTTCGCCTGCTTGTAGTCGACGAACAACACGTACGCAGTCTGCCCAGTTCGCTTCCCGGCAAGGCTCGGAGGCACGAATGAAGCGTTGTCGATCACGTCTTCCGGCATCCGCACTGCGAGCACGTAGGCCGACGCATGCAGCAGCCACGGCGCCGGGTGTAGCTCTACGTTCGGCAACGCGGATTCAGGCTCGAGCACGACGGGGCCATCAGTCGATACCGACATAACACCTCAATCTCTCAAGGCGTCGAACTCTTCATCGACGCCATCTTCTTGAATGGTTCCATCGCGCCGATGCGCGTGACGAACCACGCGAATGCCTCTGGAAACACCTGATTGAACGCTTGCGACAACCGCATCGGACCCGGGGCCACGATGGTCTCTAGCACATCGGACTTGATGACGCGGACCACCGCTCGCGCGACCTTCTCGGGAGTCGAAGTACCCACGATCGCCGGCGCAGTAAGTCCATGTTCTTGCGTCTTCGCCGCGAACATACCTGTCTCGGACACGAACCCAGGCACGACGACCGAAGTGCTGACACCAGTCCCGCGCAGCTCGGCACGCAAGCTGTGCGTGAACAGAATCAGCCCGCCTTTTGCGGTCGAGTAGGGCACGTTGAATGGCGTCGCGCTCTTTCCCGCGAGCGACGCAATGTTCACGATGTGACCCGTCTTCCGCTCGAGCAGCTGCGGAAGCAGCTCACGCGTGAGCAACACCGGCGCGACCAAGTCGACGTTGAGCATCTCGTCGATGGCGCTCAGCGAAAAGTCTGCAAACGCCAGGTTCGTTTCGAGTGCAGCGTTGTTCACGAGAATGTCGATGCCGCCGAGCTCCGCCGCCGCGCGCTGCAAGAGCGCAGTCCGATCGGCCGCCACTGCGACGTCCGTTCGGATCGCAACCGCACGCACGCCGCTCGCGGACAACTCCCGCGCCAGCTCTTCCACCGGTGCGAGTGTGCGCGCAGCCAGCGCCAGATTGACGCCCTCAGCTGCGAGCGCCCGCGCGATGTACACCCCGAGGCCGCGAGAAGCGCCGGTCAAGATCGCGTTGCGTCCTCGAAGTTCTTCCATTCGGCTCAGATACTTGCGCGCTCAGACCCCGTCAAGAGCCACTCCCGGCCCCGACTTTGCGCCCGACCCGGCAATGCGCGCGTTTACGGCTTGTCTGCAGTCACGAGGACGTAATCCGTGATGCCGAGCTTGTTCCACTCCTTGAGGCCCTTCGCGACGTCCTCGGGGCTCAGCGAAACGCGCGCTTCGTCCAGCGAGACTCCGCTCCGCCGCAGCTTCGAGTAGGTCAGCGTCGCCGGGTACACGTCCTCGCAAATCGAACGGACTTTGATGTTCGTGAAGCCGATCGCTGCCAGCTTTCGCGCGTACTCGTCCCGGTCGTAGAAGTTCTCGACCGGCGAAGCCCAACGCCGCAGCACGAGCTTGGTGAAGAACGTGAGTGGTTGGCCCGGCTGCGGAACGCCATCACACAAGCCGAGCCTTCCACCCGGCTTCAGCACGCGAAACGCTTCCGTGAAGAACTGCTCGCGCGTCTGGAAGTGATGCGCGCACTCGAGCGCGCTCACCTTCGTGAACGTGTTCGTGTCGAACTGCATCTCCGTTGCCGAACCGACGAGCAGCTCGAGCCGGTCGCTGAGATTGCGCTCAGCCGCACGCTCGCGCGCGTGCTCGACTTGCATCGGCGTGATGTTCACCCCGGTGATGTGCGAGACGCCGTACTCGGCCAGCCACAAGAAATCCTGTTCGGCAAACCCGAAGCCGACATCGAGCAGTTTGTCCTCTGCTCGCAGCTGCAACGCATCGCCGAGCAAGCGCGCCATCGCGCTGGCTGCTTCGGGATACGTGTGCGCGTTTTTCCAATAGCCGAGGTTGAGCCACAACGGCTTGCGAGGGTTTCGAAAGCCGTCGGTCGCGCCCTCGACCACGTCGTCGCCGAGATACTTGTAGTAGTCGGCAGGGTCCGAACGAATCAGTAGCCTCGGCATCGAGGCGATCATGTTCAAGAAGCTCATGGTCGAGTCCCTCGTTACGGTCGCGCGTGCTCAGGCGGCGGGCGCACGTGCACGAAAGCACTCTCCCGCACGCCACGCAACGCGCTGCGGCTCAATAGTGGCGTTCGATTACGTACCAACCGAAGGCACGCAACATCATCTTGGAGATCGAGTCATCTACCACCGGCTCGATGCGCCCCCAGCCGTTTTCGACCAGCGAACGCGCTTGCTGCGAGCACGCCTCGATCGCACCGACCTCTTCGAGCGTGTCGATGAACTTGCGGACGACCTCGGGATCTTGTGGCTTGGACTTCAGCGTCTCCCACAAGTACTTCCGCCCGCTCGTGTTCAGCCGGGCCATGCCCACTGCCATCGGCAACGTGATCTTGCCCTGCATCACGTCTTCGCCGTTCGACTTCCAGTCGCCCTTGAAGCCGCGCAGGTTGAGCACGTCATCGACGATTTGGAACGCGAGACCGACGTCTTCGAAGAAGCGGCCGAGGCATTCGACCTGTTCGGGTGTACCGCCGCCGGCAACCGCACCGATGCGCGCGAGGCAACCTGCCGGCGCAGCGGTCTTCAACATGTGAACACCGAGCACGCGCTTTTCGAGCAGCGCGGCCACTTCGGCGCTGTCTACCGCGCGCTGCATCAACGGATGGAACCCGTCGAGGTCGAGCGCCTGACCTGCATGCGCCGCACGCAAACCATCGAAGTAGATCGCGTACATCGTGCAGAGCTGATGCTCCGACAGCCGAGCGTTTCGCAACAGCGGCGCGCCGATGAAGAACGCAGCCGTGCCCGAGTTGATCGCCTGCGCTTCACCGTAGATCATGTGCGCGGCCGGACCGCCGCGGCGCACCGTCGACTTGTCTTCGACGTCGTCCACGATCAACGAACCGGTCTGCATCAGCTCCGGCACCGAGATGTACTCGGAGAACTGGCGCGAATCGCCACCGACGACATCGACGCACGTGTTCATCGCGTACGAACGCCAGCCCTTGCCACCGCGATCCACGATTTCGCGGATCGGATGCAAGTGCGCGCGCGCGTACTGCTCGATGTCGACGCCTTCCATGTAGTGGTCTTTGCCCGGACCCGCGATCAGGAAGCTCGCCTGCTTGAACGTCGGCGCCTTCGGAATGACCTCGGAAACCGACTTGCGGACGAGCTTGCCGACTTGCTCGAAGAACCCGTCGAGGTCCTCCGTCAAACCGAGACCACTGCGCTCGACGAAACCGATGCCCTTGATCGGCTTACCCTTGTGCGTGCCTTCGACCTCGACGCGACCCTCGTAGAACGAGCTCTTCGCGATCAACGTCATCACTTCTTGATCTTTGAACGCTGCGCGAACGTCGAGATCGATTCCCGCCGAAGGAATCTGTAGCTTCCAGCGGATCGGATACTCGACGAACGTTTGCGAGCTCTGCCACCACTCGAGCGGCTCGAAGGTTGCGCCTTCCCAGCGCTCTATCTCGCCCTTCGGACCGATGGTCAGCGCGTGTTCGCCGGCGCTCTCGCCGCTCACCACGTACTGCTCGGGATAGAATGTCAGGTCGGTGCCGTCCTCGAGCTGGGCCGAGATCCAGTTCCAACCGATCTGCCTCGCATCCCACCGCGCGCGACGCTCTTGCTGCAGCGCCGTGCGCTCGGCTGCCGGCATACGCGCTTCGGCCTCGAGGTTTGCGTCGTCGACGACGCCCACGCCGAACTCGTGGTCGTACCAGCCTTGGCCCTGGGCGATCTCGAAGCCGCTGCCGTTGTAGGTGACCGTCCCGCGCACGTCCATGCGAGGGATGAAGTAGTAAAACATCGACTCGTCTTCGGAGCCGCGCACCACGCCGTTGTGTCCGTGCCGAATCGGCGGCTTCCTCGGAGTCAGCTCGATCGACAGGCCGACTGAACGCCGCTTGTCGAACAGCTTGAGCGCGTAGGTGCCGTTCCGATTCTTGATGAACGTGTCACCGGCATAGTCGAGCTCGAGCGCCTGCAGATTGACGTGCGCATGGCGCTCCATCACGACGTCAGGCTTCGGGACGACACCCTTTTCGAGAATGCCTTGCAGCGCGCGATTCAACCGGTCGTCGCGAACGCCCATGCCGGCCTTGAGGCGGCGCAGACCTTCTTGTGACGCACTCGGATCAACACGCGACAGAAACTGCGTGTGTTCACCGTCGACATCGTGAATCGCCCACGCCACCGAGTGCGCATAGCGGGGCTCGCGCGTGGTCGGGTGGTAGCCCTGGACTTTGCGGAAGAATGCCGCGAAATACGAGAAGCGCCGGCCGCCCTCTGCGACGCAGTGCCCGTTTGTGTACCACCATTCGGTAGTGGAAGAGCCGTGGGGCAAATCGTGTACTGCCAAATCGACGGGCCCATCTTCGGGCCAGTCGGCGGGTTGTTTCTTCACGTCGCCTGCCTCATATGCGCTTCCCAACGGACCTTGCTACCAGCCAGTGTCGAATCGTGTCAACGGGCGTGTGATCTGCACTCCGGAGTGCGCAAAGCGGAGCCGCAACACTCGAGTTTAGTGCGTAGACACGCGGAAAGCCCGGTGTCTGCGGGTGATCGCGCGCGGAGTCGACGCAGCCATCAGCGTCGGTGTGCGTGCGTGCCTGCATAGTCGTGTGCGCACGCGCGTAGGCACACGCTGCGCTCGGCGCTTATCCCGTCGTAATTTGAACGGTCTCGCCGACTGCTGGCAGCTTGAAGTCGCGAACTTGGCCGGAATCCCAGACGCGCCAGACGAATCGCGAGCTTTCGAGCGGTTCACTGAACACGAAGTCGCACACGGTCGGCCGACCATCCGGCGTCAGCTCGAGGACTTCGACGGTCATTTGGCTGAGTTGAACACGCTCGCCTTTGCGAAGCTTGATGCCCGGACTGCGCGCTTCCGAGCGCTGATCGAAGAGCCCGGTCGGCGAGCTGACCCGCAGCACGTTCGGAGCACGCCGCTCGAAGCTTGCAGCTGACGGCGTCGCCGCGAGCCAATAGAGCTTGTCCGGACGTGGCCGGTTCTCGAGCGAGCGCATCACGGGCAAGTAGCTGAGGAGTACGGAGTCGGGCGCCGCCGCGACGATCAGCGTCTTGTCGCGCAGATCCGGAGTGGCCGGTAACGCTTGGTCTGCGCTCGCTGCCCAGCGACCGACGAGCGACGGCGTCATCGCAGTGAGCGGCAGCAACAACGGATCGACGACGAGGTGCACGAACAAGAACGCGCTCGCGCAGAGCACGCGAAGCTTCGCCGCGCCGTGCGCCTTCGCGAGCTCGGGCACCGCCTGCAGCGCGTCGTGAACGGCGAACGCGATCGTGGGCATCAAACCGAGGCCGACCAACGTCAACAAGCGATCGTTCGGCACAGTCGCCGTCAGCGGCACGACGCTCAACAACGATCCCACCGTCCAGAACCGCAACGTGCGCTCGCGACGCAGTGCCGGCAACGCGAACCAAACGAAGACGATGCACATTGCAGCGCCCCACGCGAGCTGGATCGGGCGGAAGCGCGCAGGCAGTAGGTCGTACAAGTCTGCGCCGACGCGCGACAGCTGGCTCGAGAGCAAGATCGCGAAGCGCTCCGGCAAGACGCGCAGGAACTCGAGCGGCTCGTGAATCGGATCGACGTATGCGCCGAGTCCGTAACTTCCGTAGCCGAGCTTGCTGCGCGTCACCGCCCACACACCTGCGATCAGCACGTGGGGCAGAATCGAACCTAACCGATTGGATAGGGGTTTGCGTTCGTACGTCAGTGCGTACGCAGCTACATACCCGAACACGCCGACTGCAGATTCTCCAGACAGCAGACAGAGCGCAAAACAAATCCAGCCGGTAATTGCCGTCAGTAGTCCGGCACCTCGGCGGCGCCGGTGGTGACACAACAAAGCAGCGAGGCCGAAGACTGCGACGATCGCCGCATTGCGATTCGAGATCCACCCGACGGCAGATCCGTGCGCACTGTCGAGCGCGAACATCGCCGAAGCGACGCCGACGACCCAGCGATTCTCGATCAACTCGTCGTACGCCTTCATCGCGAGCGCGATGAGCAACGCGAACCACAGCAAGCTGTGGAAGTGACACCACACCGCAAGCTTTCCAAACATTTCATCGTCGATGAAATGAGTCCACGAGCTCACGGGACGCAGAAACGCCAACTTCGCATTCTCATATGTCCACCACGGCATCCCGTTGCCGTCGATCAAACGGTGGTTATGGGCGGGCCGCATCCACTGAAAGAGATCCCACGGCGCACTGCCGGCCCACTCGCCATCGCGCGGGCCATCCATCTGATAAAGGATGACGTAGTCGTCGAGCGAAAAACCTCCGAACAACGTCGGCACAACGAGAAGCACAGCGACCGCGATCAGCACACGGCGGAGCCAAGGATGCGCCAACCTCGCTAACCATGCGTGTAGCCAGCCTGCTTCGCGTGCCTTCGGAGCGGCCACGGGAAGCGGGGACAACGTGTCAAAAGTCGATGATCGAGAGTTGGAATGCACGCAACTTCACCGCGCTTCCTTGCTTAATGCGCGGTGCGTCGCGTTCCGTGTTCGCGGCGCGGATTGCCAACACTTCAGACCGAGTTGGTAGGACTTTGGTGGCTCAGTGAAATGAACCGCGGCGGCCAAGTGTTCTCGTGATCGGCGCAGGTGTACGAGCGCCCAGAAAGAGCTGCCTATGTCTCCAAAACCCCGAGAATCTCAACTAGCTAGGAAGACGTGGCCGATGGCGCTCGCTTTCGCAGGCTGGACCGCCTTGGCAGGGTTCGTCACCTATTCGTATGCCGGCGCAGCCCCTTCCACGACTACCCCAGTCGTCGCCGCAGCGTCACCCGTCAATTCAGAAGCGGTGAACCGTGCAACGCAGCTGTCGGATGCATTTGCCGACGTCGCGGAACGCGTTTCTCCGTCAGTCGTGACGATCAAGGTCGAAGCGAAGCAAGACATTCCCGACGTCTTCAAGTTCTTCGGCGGCGGCCGCGGCGGCGAAGGTCCGCAAGGCGGCGTGCAGCAAGGCTCGGGATCCGGCGTGATCTTTACGAGCGATGGTTCGATCCTGACGAACAATCACGTCGTCGAAAAAGCCACACGGATCGACGTGGTGTTACGTGATGGCCGCAGTTTCCGCGCGAAAGTTGCAGGGACCGATCCGGCCGTCGACCTCGCAGTCGTGAAGATCGATGCGAAGAACCTTCCCGCGGCGACGTTCGCCGACTCGAATCAAGCACGCGTCGGTGAGTGGGTGCTCGCGATCGGTGCTCCGTTCGGCCTCGACTACACGCTTACCGCAGGTGTGCTCAGCGCGAAGGGCCGCAGCATTCACGCGAACGAGATCGAGGATTATCTGCAGACGGACGCGAGCATCAACCCCGGCAACTCCGGTGGTCCACTCGTGAATCTGCAAGGCCAAGTGCTCGGCATCAACACCGTGATCATCGGTGGCTCCGGCATCGGCTTCGCGATTCCTTCGAGCATCGCGCGCTCCGTCGGCGAACAGCTTCAGACTAAAGGCAAGGTTAGTCGCGCTTGGATCGGTGTCGCCTTCCAGCCGCTCACTCAAGACCTAGCTAAGAGTCTCGGCATGTCCGACACGCACGGCGCGCTCGTCGCGAGCGTCGTCCCGAAGAGTCCCGCTGACAAAGCCGGCATCAAGCCGGGTGACGTCATCGAACAAGTCGACACTCAGAAGGTCGTCCAGAGCTCGGATCTCCTGCGCGCGGTGTTGTTGAAGCCGGTCGGTACGAAAGTCGCGATCAACGTCCTCCGCGATGGCAAGCCGCTCACGCTCCAGATGAACACCGCGGAGCGTCCGGGAGATCTGAAGGCTGAAGGCGCGCAGGACACCGGCAGTGGTGATTCCCCCGAGTCGCCCGCTGCACTCGGCTTGAATCTGCAGCCGCTCTCGCCGCAGATCGCGCAAGAGCTCTCGTACAAAGGCCCGGGCAAGGTCGTCGTGTCGGGCGTGAAGCCCGGTTCGCCGGCGGAGCGCGCAGGCTTGCAGCGCGGTGACGTGGTCGTGGAAGCGGATCGAAAAGCGGTCGACAAGCCCGCAGACGTCGCGGCTGCAGCGAAGGACGGCAAGGCACTCCTGCGCGTCGATCGCAAGACCGGTTCGTTCTACACGGTCGTGAGCAAAGAAGATGACTGACGATTGATCGGGAGGAGTCGGGGCGTCGCCCTCCAGTCCCTCGCCTCAGCTCACTGCCCGATCAATACCTCGAGCCCCGTCTGCTGCGCACTCACGCGGTAGGCGGGGCTTCTACCTTCTGCGAACCGCACGCTGAGCTCGGCGTAGCCGCCGCGGTTGAGAATCTTCGCCCGTGAGACCGCGCGATTCGACAGCGCGATCGGTGCTGCTTTGTCGATCGCACGCGTGTTCGGCAGGATCACGCTGAAGCCGCCTGGATCGCTCTTGCCCTGAATCAGCGTGATCGGGCTGTTCGTCCGCAGGACGTAGCGCTGCGCGTTCGGCACTTGCTTCGATCCGAAGACGAGCTTGTCGTCGCTCGCAACACGCGCGGCCTTCACCGCTGCCGCCGGCGCCTTCGCCGAACCTGTAGCCGTGAACGACGCCTTGGCGCCGGCCGGCCCACCGAGTTGGCCGCTCGCAGCGGCAGCGGCTTCGACCGGATTGGTCGCCTCGTTCGCCGCAGTCTCAGCCGGATGTGTGCCCTCGGCCGCGGGATCTTCGGCATCGACTTGAACGGATCGATGAAGATCGATCTGCTCGCCCCCGCTCTGCGGGAACGCGTACACGAGGAGGATGCCGCAACCGAGCATCAGGGCTGCGAGCAACACGAGCCGGCCACTGCCCCGCGGCAGCTTCCACGCGGCCGGAGCAGCCTGCGCGGGTGCACCGGCGCTGCGGCGAACACGCGGGCCGACGCCTCGCATCGTGCTTCGGCGCGCGAGCTGCCGGCGCACCACTGGAACGACGGAGTCGCTGACCCGCTTGAGCGCGCGGCCGCCGATGCCGAGCGCGTGCTGAATGCCGTCGACGAGTGCCGCGAAGATTCGCAGAAAACGCACGAGCGGCGACTTGCGCGCCGACTCCGTGACCGGACTCCAGCGCTCGCCCGCACCCGAGCTGTAGTGGTGCTCGGGGCTCTGAAGCTCGCCTGAACCCGTCGTTGGGCTCCATTGCTCGCCCGGCGTGGAGCCTGGGCTCGATACGTCGCCAGGCACGGAGCCACCGCTCCAAGCCGCGCCCAAGCTCAGCCCGACTTTCGGCGCGCCAGTGTCCGTCGTGCGCGGTGCACCTGCCGCTCCCAGCTGCATCGGAGCCGTCCGGCGAGGCTCGTCGCCGGCGAGCGTCTCGCTCTCGAGGACCGCGATCGCTTCATAGCCGGCGCCGTGCTCGTGATCGTGTTCCTCGTAGTCGTCCGCGTCGGCGAAGTCTTCTTCTTCTTCGCCCGCAAACGTCAGATCCATCTGCTTGCCGGTCTTCGAACCTGCGAGGCCTGTGCCGGCTGCCGGCATGTTCGCCGCCTGCCGCGCATCGAGCGGCGGCGTGAGCCGCGCATCGAGATCGGCACCTGGAGCCGTATCGCGCGGGGCGCTCGGATCGAACGGCGGCGTGCGGCGTTCGAACTCCAGCGTCGTGGCGGTGTCGCGCACGAGCATCGCTTCGAGCTTGCGGCGCTCGAACTCGGTCGTCGGTGCGTTTTCGCGCGCGAGATCGAGCGGCGCCGTGAGGCGCGCCGCAGGAGCCGCACTCGGATTCGTGTCGCGGACGCGCGCGTATTGCGCGTCCAGCTGGGCGGCGTGCCGCGCGTCGAACGCGAGCGTCTGCCGCGTCTCGGACGTGCCATCGGACATCGGCTGGGAGCCCGGCGCGAACGTTCGCGAGCCCGCTGCGGCTGTCGACTGCGAGCCGGGCGCCGCCGTCGGTGAGCCGTACGTTTGTGAGGAGCGCTCGGCTCCAGGCGGAAATGCGCTCGCTGAAGCGGGCGCGCCTGCCGGAAGCGAGCCCGGAGCGCTCGACTCCTCTTTACGCCGCAGCTCACTGTGGCGTCCGAATCGCTGTTCAGTCGGGACCGTATCGCGCTCGAAGTTCCGTGCCGCGCGCGCTGCCGCGAGCGGCGTGCCGAGCTCGGCCATTTCGAGCGCTGCGCGTTCTTCGGCTTCGAGCCGCGCGAGCGCCGCCGTTGCGGCTTCGGCCGAGAGCGGATCCGCATTGGGCGCGGGCGCGAGCATGCCACCTGAGCGCGTCGGAACGTGGGGCGCCGGGACGTCGTGTTTCGGGGCGAGCGCGCCGCCGGCGGACGTCGCGGTGCGGAAGCCGCCGTCAGCAGCAGCCGCCGTCGGCGGCAACACCTCGTGGATGCCGGATGGCGCGGCCAAGTCGGGCACAGTGTCGTCCGTCCTCGGCTTCGACAGAAACGCGGGCGCTTCGGTCCGCGGCAGCGTACCGGACTCGGGCTCGCCCCAGTCGTATTCGCCGTACTCGCCGTACTCCTCTTGTTCCTTGCTGAACCGAACCGTCAGCGCGAGTGTCGGCGTGCCGTTGTCCATTCGTAGATCCACCCGCAAGATGTTGCCGTGCCCGAGCGTCTTGTCCGCGTGCGCGACGACGCCGCGCCCGAGCGCGAGCACGTCGAGTGGCTGCTCGAACACGACGTCTCGGCCGATCGCCTTCGTCAGCTTCGCGGTGATCGGGCCTTCGTTTTCTTCGAATTCGAGCGTCGCCATGCGGGGTTGCGGCTGCATGACGATGCCGCCCGTCGCTACGCGCTCTGCGATCATCTCGGAGATCAGCGCTTGTGCTCTCGCGTCGATCTGGGTGAAGCGCAGGCCGAACTCCCCGCTTCG
>DASRXR010000452.1:0-11841 GCA_035687405.1 Polyangiales bacterium | reverse complement strand
CCGCACGCGCGCGCAGTGAGTACTTGACCGCGCGCAAGTGTTGGGCAACCGAGCGCGCACCCTGATAGAGCGCGAGTCGCTCGGTTGGTTGGTGTTCCAGCGCCGCGTGCGCTTACCTGCAAGGCGATGTGCGCAGCGCAGCGCGCTGCCGCAGCTGTCAGCAGCAAAACCCGAACGTCCTGCAGCCATCAGCTGCAGTGGATCGACACCGCCGAGTGATGAACATTTCATGCCACGGGTTCGCCGTTACCCATACGCGACGTCCCGTTTGCGCCGCGCGACGGCGTCTGGGATGCGCGCGATCTGCGCGGAGATGGGTCGATTTAACCCTGTGTTTGCAGCGTTTTCTGAGCCGATCGATCCGCGATCGTACACGAGGTTGGCGTGTGATCTCGGGAGGACTTACCTAACAAGACACGCCTTGTCCGAACGAGCCACCAGCCGCCCCAAACCTGCACATCGCGCGTCCGAATCTCTGTTCACTGGTAAAGAAGTGTGTAACTATGTCTAAACCTCGCTGGGGTCATCTGACCCCGAGCCACGCGGGCCCAAATCGGAGCTTGGGTCGGCATTTGTCGGCGAGTTCGCAGAGGCAGGGCAGTCTTCGGCGAAATGTGCGTTAGCTCGAACTTCGAGGATTTCATGACGACGAGATACGCAACGCTTTCCACGCTCTGCATCATGGCCGCGCTCGCCGGTTGCGGTGACAGCGGCACCACCCCTTCTCCCGTGGCGATGACGCCAACGGCTCCGACGACTCCGACAACGGGCCCGACGACACCGGCCCCATCGGCTGGCACAGCTGGTAGCTCAGCGACGACCGGCGTTACGCCTCCCGTGACGACCCCCACGAACCCGGCGGCGGGTGCGGCTGGCAGCGGCAGCACGCCGACCACGATGCCTCCAGTGACCACGCCGACGAACCCGATGGCGGGTGCAGCTGGTAGCGGCGCGATGCCGCCGACCACGATGCCGCCTGCGGCGAGCGCCGATCCGCGCGGCAAGTGTGAGATCAACAGCGGCTATCCAGACGACAAGGCGTGTTTGGTCGCGCCGGCTGCAGATCTGGGCCTGCAGATCCACGTCGGTCCGAAGGACTACAAAGACGCGGCCGATGTTGCGAAGTACATCCAGATGCCGGGCGAAGAGTCGTCCGAGTGCTGGACGTTCCACACGCCGAACGCCGAAGAGGTTTACTACCAGACGTTCGAGCTGAGTGGCCGCGCTGGTACGCACCACATCATCAACACGATGTACAACACTCAGATCGCGGACGGTGGGTTCACGGTCTGCGCGGATCCCGGCACCGGCACGAACGGCAACATCATCGACAACCTGCCCGGCGCATCGAAGGCGTTCATGGCGCGCGGCATCGTTGCTCCCGAGAACAAGAACGTCGGTCGCAAGATCCCCGCGAACGTGACGTCGCAAGCTGACATGCACTACTTCAACTTCACGGAGAAGCCGCTCATCCGCGAGTTCTGGATGAACGTCTTCTACGCGAAGAAGGAAGACATCAAAGAGACCGCAGCCCAAATCCGTGGCATGGGCGGTCTGACATGGAGCGTCTTCCCGATCGCTCCAGGCACGGATATGACCTATCCGTATGAATGCCCGATCTCCGGCAACGGTCGGATTCTTTCGTTGCTCGGTCACTACCACTCGCACGGCAAACACTTCACGGCGTCGATTCGGCGCGCCGGCGGTGGCGCGGTCGAGAAGGTCTTCGAGATGTACGACTACCAAGATCCGGCGACGTTCGAATACGACACCGTGAGCAAGAATCCGGGTTTCTCTGCGGCCACCGCAGGTGCCGCTTCCGGAATGCTCGAAGTGAAGGATGGCGACGTGTTGATGTGGGACTGCCACATCATCAACGACGGCACCGTTGGTCTGACGTACACGAACGAAGTGAAGACGGGCGAGATGTGCAACCTCTGGGGTTCATCGCTCGGAATCACTCCGCTGAATTGCGTTATTCCGTGATGTTAGTCGGGTGACAGGAATCAAGTAGTAAACAAGTACAGGCTCGAGGCTGGTTTCCGAGCGGCGTGTCGACGCAGGCATGAATGCAATGCGACGCACGCCGCTTGGCTCGAGTGCAGGTTGACGGAGGCAGACACATGCAGCGTATGCGTTGGCTCAAGCGTAAGAAGACGGCCGCGGAGCTTCCGCTCGAGCCCCCGATCCGGTTGGGCAACATGTCCAACGGCGAGTTCTTTCATGAGAGCACGCCGATGGAGCAGAAGATCCGAAGGGAGATTCTGCGCCAGGCTGACGAGAGGTCGCGCAAGTTGGGGATCGATCGCCGCGAGTTTCTCGCGAGCGCGATGGGCATGGCCACATCGCTGAGCGTTCTGAACCTCGCGACGGCTTGCTCGGACACCGGTAAGAAGGGCGGCTTCATCGACATGGGCGCCGGCAGCGGCGGCTTGGCCGGCGGTACGGCCGGCACGCCCGGTGCAGCTGGCAGCGGCATGATCGTGGGCGCGAGCGGCTCGGGCGTGGCTGGTGGTGCGGCCGGTTCGGGTATTGCGGGCGGCGCCAGCGGCGCTGGTGGCAACCGTGCGGGCTCGGGCGCGAGCGGCATGAGTGGTGCCAGCGGCATGGGCGGCACGCCGGGCAGCGGTGGTTCGGGCGGCTACAACATTCCGCCGGAAGCCATGATGAACTGTGAGCTGGCCGAAGACATTTTGAACGGCAAGAAAGAGTTCATCTTCGACATCCAGACTCACCACATCGAACAAGAAGGCATGTGGCGGACGACGAACCCGCTGCAGGGAGATGTGCTCGCGAGCTACTTCTCGCAATACAACCAGTGCATGGAGCCGGACCTCAAGACCTGCATCGACGCGCAAGCGTACCTCGAGCAGATCTTCCTCAACAGTGACACAACCATGTGCGTGCTCTCGGGCTTCCCGTCGGCGCTCTGCACTGACACTGTCACGAGCAACTGTGGCAACCCGCTCGACAACGACCAGATGTGGCAGTCGCGCGACAAGTTCAACGCGCTCGCGAAGAGCCAGCGCGTGGTTCAGCACTGCCAGGTGAACCCGAACGACAACTTGGACAAGCAGCTCGCGATCATGGAGAAGATCAAGGGCGAGCACAATTGCTGGGGCTTCAAGTGTTATCCGGAGTGGGGTCCTGCTGGCGTCGGCTATCAGCTCGATAGCGAGAACATCGGCATCCCGTTCATCGAGAAGGCGCGTTCGCTCAACTCGAAGATCATCTGCACGCACAAGGGCATCGTCTTCCCCGGTTGGGACGCTTCCTGCGCGCATCCGCGTGACGCCGGTGTAGTCGCGATGCGCTTTCCGGATACGGCGTTCATCGTCTATCACTCGGCGATCGAGATCAACGCCGCGGGCGAAGGCGCCTACAACCCGAACAACACGCAGGGCACGGATCGCCTCTGCAATGTGTTCGAGAAGAACGGCCTCAAAGGCAAAAACCTCTACGCCGAGCTTGGCAGTGTCTGGGCTCAGGTGATGAACATGCCCGAGATGGCTCAGCACGTGATCGGCAAGTTGGTGAAGTATGCCGGTGAGGACAACGTCGTATGGGGTTCGGAGTGCATCTGGTTGGGTTCGCCGCAACCGCAGATCGAGGCTTTCCGCATGTTCCAAATCTCGAAAGAGTTCCAGGACATGTACGGGTACCCCGAGCTGACGCCGGCGATCAAAGCCAAGATCTTCGGGCTCAACGCAGCGAAGGTGTACGGCATCAATCCGGAGGAACAGCGGTGCCGCATCAAGGCGACGACGCTGACCGCGCTCAAGGAGACGATGGACGGCGAGCTCGGCCCACGTCGTTGGGCGTTCAACCCCGGCTTCGGTCCGCGCACGCGCCGCGAGTTCTGGAACTTGGCAAAGTGGACGGGCGGTCGCCCCGGCTGATGCGAAGGGGCGCGAGCGCGGCGCTGGTCGCGCTCGCCTTGTCAGCGAGCGGTTGTAGCGATACTCCGAAATCCAATGCCGACGCCGCTGTGAGCGGCGCCGGCACTGGCGTTTCTACGGCAGGTGTATCCGGTGCAGTTGCCGGCATGAGCGCGTCCGCGGGCGTTGGCGGCCTCAGTGCTGGAGCCGGCGGAGCCGCTGGTGACGGCACGTCCGGTGGCACCCCACCCGTCTGCAAGCTCCTGGACAATCCTGCGTTGGGCGTGGACGACGCGGAGGACGGTGGCGTCGCGCCTGACTGTCAGAACATCCCGCAGACGATCGTCGCGAACAACTGTATCGGCGGGATCTGTCACCACACGCCGAACAAGTTTCAAGGTCCGGCGGGCAGATTGGATTTGATGTCGCCCTGCGTCGCAGATCGTTTGGTCAATGTTCCGTCGACGACGTGCAACGGCATTCCGTTGATCGATCTCGAGCGCGTCGAGAACAGCTTCTTGTTGAACAAGCTAGAGGCGGAGACACCGATCTGTGGTGAGCCGATGCCGTTCACAGGCCACCTGCCAATCGAGAAACAGCGCTGCATGCACGCGTGGGTAAACGCGATCGTGCGTACCGCGAAGCAGTAGCGGAACAGCTCGTCAGCTTGTGATCACGTTGGAGCGATCACGTTGGAGCGATCACGTTGGAGTGATCACGTTGGAGTGATCACGTTGGACCTGGCGCTCCCGCACAGATCCAATCTCGGATTGCCTCGAGCTTCGAAGGTGGCGTCAACAAGTCCGCACTCTGCGATCTCGGCATCCTCAAACCAAAACCCATTTCCTGACCGCACGACGGTACCGCCGTTCCCCACTCCGGCTTCGGCGTCAACTGACCATCCGAACCTGCCGGCGCCACGAACTTCTGCCACAACCAACTCTTCGCTAACGCCGCATCACCACCAGTCGTATCGATCAACTGATAGGTCGGCACCTCACACGCCACCTTACCCACCAACTGCATCCGCAAATCGTTCGGCATCTCCAACAACGTGAGACCCGCCTTCTTCGAGCTCATGTCGTGACAGCTGCTGAACGCACAACCCTTGTTGGTCGCCGTCGGCAACAACGCTAGCGCCGCCGCCGCATGGAGCTCCGCCGGCGTTCCCTTCTTCGCACCCGCACAGGTGAGATCCCCGGAGCCGCTCCCGCCGCTACCAGCTGCAGCCGTCCCAGCTGCAGAAGCCCCCGCCATGACACCGAGTCCGGCAGCCCCAGCACCCGCTGCGGTGCCCGCACTGCCTCCACCGGCTCCAGCCATCGGGGTCGTATCATCGTCACCACCACAGGCAGACAGCAGACCGGCGACGACAAGCACCGCGGAACATGCTGCGAAATGCAACTGGCCTCTCATGTAAACCACCTCGAGAACCCCAAACAAAGTTCAACTCAGGCGTAAACACCTGCGCCCTCGCGCCGAGTGCACTAACCAGCGCGCATTCGCCTGCGCACGCGCACTGGGCCCGCCTTCTCACGACGGCGAACTCCCGATGAATGCGGCACCGATCGGCCGCGGTCAAGCCATCCCCACCGCGATCGCGTAGACGGATCGAGCCGCGTTCCCATCGACCGCGAGGCGTTAAATGAAAAGCGCCGGCGCAGCACTAGGCCACAGCCGACGCTGATCAGATCGTTCGACCGGTCCTAGAAGCGGTTTGCCGAGATCCCGGTACCGACCGCACTACCCCACAGGTTGCACATCTCGCCGTCTTTCAACTCGTTCGAGAAGCGCAACGTCTTGTCCGACTTGTTCTCGATGAAACAAGTGAACTTCAACTTGTCACCCGCCTTCACGTCGATCGGGCCGCTGATCGCGCCATCGATCTTCATGTCGGTGGCGATCGGCGGATTCATCGTGATCGAGTCGTAGTTGAAGGTCACCGACTCCTGCCAACTCCACGAGTCGTAGATCAATTTCTCGTTCAGCCACACCGCGAACCGCGGAGTCCAGACGTGCCGGTGGCCGAACAACTGAATGATGCGACCGGGCTCGGTGAACATCTCCTCATAGGTTTCTTCGAGGTTGTTCCCCGGCGCGAGGCTCAACCCCAAGCCGCCCACGATGCCGATGCCCTTCGCACGTTGGGTGACCTTCGCCTCTTCGACGAAGTAGATGTTGATCCACATCTCACGCAGCTGCTTGTTCTCGCTGAAGTTGTACGCGTGGAGATTCATGCAGAGGCTGGAGTTGCCCGCGATCGTACGACCCAATCCCTCGTTCTCCGGCGCAGGCTTGCCCATCGGCGGGTTGTCGTAGATCAGGTTCTGGCCGCCACCGACGCTGCCGACCGCCGACGTTCCTCCGCAGCTGGTGTCGCTGTAGAACTTCTCCTCTGGCTTGCCGTCCACCACCGTCGAAATCCAGTGATGCGAACCGGGGCGCATGTGGACCGTGATCCGACTAAACCACTTCTGCTCGGTCAACGGGATGTGCCCGATCACGGAGTTGTTGAACTCCTCACCCGGCTGAATCAGGTACTTCGCGACATCCGCCATGTCCTTGAAGTCCTTCGGACCGATGTGAATCTGAACGCCTTCGCCCTCGGCGGGTGGCTTCAGGCAGTATTCGTCACCCGGAAACCCGCTCTTCAGATTGCAGGGGTCGGGATCGGCCGAACACGGCTTCGTATAAGAAACACGCCGCTCGGAGCAGGTATCACCGGGCTTCACGTCCGGGCTCTGTGCTCCCAGCATCGGGTCCGCAGCTGATGGCGGCGGCATCATGGCCGCACTGCCGGCCGCCCCATTCGGAGCTGGCTGCATCATTGGGTTCTGGCCCTGATTCACCGGCGTCGTAGTCGCCGGAGTCTGCGGGCCAGTCGGCGTAGTCGGCGTCGCCGCAGGCGTTCCCGCCTGGGGACCTACCGGCATTTCGGGCGAGGTTTGGACGGGCGTCCCAGTGGAACCGTCGCTGCATGCCCAGACGGAACAGACGGCAGCACACACGAGGGCAATTCGACGATGGCTTGTCGTCATGGCGGCGTTCCTCATTTGATGACGTCCCTCAACTCGAGACGATTGATGTTGAGGCAGTTGCTAGCGTATCGAAAGTAAACCGATTTGACCGACCCTGATATAGCGTGCTTCTTTTTGCATCGCGCTTGTCTGCCCTTTGTCTTTCGCTTGTTGGCTCGCCGTCTGCGAAGCCACTGCGAGGCTTTCGACGAATCTCAGTGTAGGTCGTGACAATGGTGCTGGCCTTTGGTCCGTTCGAGCTGGATGGCGCGGCATGCGAGCTCCGCCGCGATGGCAAAAACGTGCCTCTCCAACCGCGTGTGTTCGACACCCTGCGCTACCTCGTCGAGCACCGCGATCGATTGGTTTCGAAGCAAGAGCTGATCGACGCGCTGTGGGGCGGCCAGCAACTAAACGCGGTCGCCGTCCCGTGGAGTATTAGTCACGCGCGCAAAGCGCTCGGACACCAAGGCGAAGACACACGCTTCATCGAGACAGTGCGCGGACGCGGTTACCGATTCGTCGCCGAAGTTTCGCAAGTCACACGCGTAAGCAGCACTCCCGATGCGGAGCGCAGCGCCGCGACGGCCGTCCGCGTGACCGACCCGTTCGTCGGCCGCGAGCAAGTCATGCTGCAGCTGGTGGCTGCGCTCGAAGCGAGCCACGCAGATCGCGGAGGTTTCTTGCTGTTGACCGGCGAGCCCGGCATCGGCAAGACACGCTGCGCGAGTGAGTTCGCCGCGCTGGCGCGAGCCCGCGGGATCTCGGTGTGGAGTGGACGCTGCTTCGACGAAGGCGCGCCCGCGTTTTGGCCGATCATTCAAGTCTTGCGCGATGCCACCGCCGATACGACGCTGGCGGACCAGGACCGCAGCGAGGCCGAACACCTGCTCCAGCAACTCGTCCCACGCGAGGTCGACACCGATCCAGCCTCCGACGAAGACTCCGGCACGGACGACGCGCGCTTCTGGATGCTCGACCGCCTGAGCCGCTTCTTCGCACGCAGCGCAAGGTCGCGCGTGCGGATCGTCAGCTTCGACGACCTCCACGGCGCCGACGAAAGCTCGCTCCGCGCGCTCGCCCTACTCGCTCCACTCATCGAGCGAACGCAACTGCTCGTGCTCGGCACCGCCCGCGACATACCGGCCGACCTCGAGCGCGGCGCAGCACAGCTGTCGATGCGACTGCGTCCGTGCGAACGGATCACACTGTCGGGTTTGTTAGTCCAAGATGTCGAGTACTACCTGACACAAACGATGGGTGAGGTTCCGACGGGAGAGCTCAGTCGAGCCGTCCACGCGCGGACCGCCGGCAATCCGCTGTTCGTGCGCGAAGCGGTGAGACTCGTTCGCGCGGAGTATCAGCGTGAGGGTCACGTCCGCGCAGCCGATGTTCGGTTACCGGAGGCAGCCAAAGGTTTCGTGAACGACCGCCTCGCCGCGCTCGAACCTCATACGCGTGCGGTGTTGGACGCCGCCTGCGTGATCGGCGACGAGTTCGAGATCGCGGTGCTCCAGCGCGTGATCGATGTCCCGGCCCAGCAGATCTTGTCGAGCTTGCACGCGGCCGAAGCGGTTCGAATCGTCGAACCCAAGCCGGACGGGCTCAAACACAGTTTCGCCCACCCCTTGATGCGCGAAGGGTTGTACTCCGCACTGGCCACCGACCAGCGCGCCCAGCTTCACGCCCAGGTTGGACTCGCACTCGAAGCACTCGCGTTGATCGAGCCGCGCCTCAATCAGCTCGCGTACCACTTCCACCACGCCGCGGGCGCCGATAACTTCGAGCGCGCGGTTCGTTACGGTCGGCTCGCCGGCGATGCAGCCATGCGCGTCTTCGCGTACGACGAAGCCGTGCAGTTTTACGCCTGGGCACTCGAAGCGCAGCCGTACTTGAAGAACTCGGACACGCGCGCGGCCTGTGACCTGCTGCTTGCGAGCGCAGGTGCACTATTGCGCGCGGGACGCCGGCACGAGTGGCGAAAACAATGCAAACAAGCGATCGCGCTCGCGCGCCAAGCCGGGCTCGCGGACGTCTTGGTCCAAGCAGCGCGTCAACTGCGGCCTTCCGTCACGAGCGCACAAGTGCCGGATGCACTCGTGGTCACAGCACTCGAAGAGGCACTGTCGCTCTTGCCCGAGAGCGCCGTCGCAACGCGTGCGCTCGCATACGCGCGACTGGCATCGATTCCACCGTACGCTTCGAATCTCGACCGCAGCCGTCAGATGAGCGACGAAGCGGTCCGGCTCGCGAGAGCGTCAGGCGAACCGAGCTTGGTCCTCGAAGCGCTACGCTCGCGCTTTCGCGCGCTCTCCGGGCCCGACACCATGGATGAATTGCAGCGCGTATCGGACGAGTTGCTGAGCCTGGAGCCCCGCGCCGGAACGTGGTGGAGCGTGGATGCACTCGTCGTGCGCTATCAAACGCTCATGCGTCGAGGCGACGTCAGCGCGGCCGATCGCGCGCTCGCGACGTTCGGACGGGCCGCGCGCGAGATGCGTGTGCGCGAGTGGACGTGGCACTACGAACGCTTGAAGGCGCAACGCGCGCTCGCGGCCGGCCGGCTCGACGAAGCGGAGCGGCAGTTCAACGAACTCTGGTCCGAAAGCCAGCGCTTACACCTTCCTTACGGTGGAATGCTCTACGCCGCACAGCTGAATGCGCTCAGCATCGAGCGCACCGGCCAGCGCTTACCGGCCGGGATCGCGGCCGACAATGGCGATCCGTGGGCGTGGGCGCACGACATTCCGGTCTACCGAACGCAGCGCCTCATGCTCGCGATTCAGCACGGCGAGCTCGATGCCGCGCGAGAAAACCTGCTCTCACTCGCGCAAAACGACTACGCCGCAGTGACGCGCGACGGAAACTTCTTGTTCGCCGCCGCGCGCCTCGCCCAAGGCGCGGTCCTACTCGAAGAGCGCGGATCAGCCGCGACGCTGTACCAAGTCCTGCAGCCGTACGCGGCGCTGTTTGCGCTGAGTGATTTTTCGTTCTCACTCGGAAGCATGGCGTATTACCTCGGCCTTTTGGCCCGGTTTCTCGAGCTGCGCGTCGAAGCACACCAGCACTTCGAGGCGGCGATCACCGCCAACGCGAGCACGGGACACGAGCTGTTCGCGCTCCACGCGCGCCACGCTCTCGCGGAGCTGTTGTCCGATAGCCGCGCGCGGCTCGAGCGTGCTCGAGCGCTCGCGCTCGCAACCGAGGTTCGTGCAGCGGCGCAGCGCTTTGGTTTGAACGGCCTGCGCGCCGCTGCAACGATGACAGCCGAGCGACTCGCCGCCGCATCGAGCACGAGAATCACGCGCGCTGGGCTGTCGCACTCGATCGACAAGACCGCGCGCAACAAACGGCTACGCATGCGGCTGCGCTGAGCCGCCGGGCTCAGCCTCAGGTCCGCATCGCTTCCGCGACTTCTTGCGCACGCTCTCGCAGCTCGGCCTGCTTCGCCGTCAACTTCAACCGTGCCAACGATTGCTCGAATCCGTCCGGCACGTGTCGATCGAATGGTTCGATCGCCACCGGATCCACGACCGAAAAACCGCATTCGTCCGCAAAGCGCTCGGCGACACACAACACCGCATTCAACGCCGACGAGCGCGCGAACTCGGAGCTCGACGGATGATGATGTTCGATGACACCTGCGATCGCCGGCGAAAGCCCCCAGAGCTTCGCGATCATGCCGCCCGCTTGTGCGTGCATGGCGTCGATCGCTACGAGGAGTGCTCCTGAGTCCGGCACCTTCTTCTCGCCTTCGACGAGTGCGATCAACGTCCCGCTGATGCCGACGTCGTGCAGCAGCCCGCACAAAAACGCGTGCTCCGCCGCAATCCCGGCTCGCGCAGCGACCACCCGCGACATACACGCCGTGAACACGCTATGCGCCTGCAGACGCTCCATGATCTCGGTGTAACCCTTGACACGAAACAGCCGCATGCCGGCGACGACTTGCCACACGATGTCGCGCAGCGTGTTGATGCCCAGCCGCTGAATCGCCTCCTTGAGCGACTGCACGGGCGCACGGCCGCCGTAGATCGTCGACTGCGCGACCTTCAAAACACCTGCGACGATCAACGGATCGTTCTGCAGCACGTTCACGACCTCGTCGTACGACACCGTGGTCTTTCGGGACAGATCGCTCAGCTCGATCGCCACGCTCGGCAGCACGGGCGGCCGGTAGTTGGGCGAGCGGAAAATCGTCAGCAACATCTGCTGAAGCTCCCGCGGCTGGGCCAGCTCAAATGAATGCGCCTCGATCTCGTGAGAACCTCGCCCGTACTCGGGACTGAGTTTCGTCACGCCGCCCTGGCGCACAGGGATGCCTTTACCCGGCGTCGTCGCCACGCTCGGATTTCGGCCCATATTCCGGCCTACTTGAGGCCAAAAATGGCGAACTGCGTTTCGCCCGATTCGGCTAACCCTGGCGAGTTGCGGCTGTCTGCGCAGGCTGCGTGGTCGTGTGTGTGTTCGCCCGCTCGCGGAATTGCACACAAAATCTCGAGCACGCCCGGCGCGCTTCAGGCTTTAATCCGGAACACGTGCTCGATAACCCGCTCTACGTCGAAATCACACAACGCCTCGTGATCGCGCTCTTACTCGGTGGAGCGATCGGGCTCGAGCGTAGCTACCACGGCCGCCCAGCGGGGTTTCGCACCCATGCGCTGGTGTGCCTCTCGACCAGCTTGCTCATGCTCGTGAGCGTGTATGAAAGCCTGTGGTTCACGCCCACCGCGACGACGGTCGCGCGCATCACGCTGGATCCCACACGCGTCGCCCAAGGGATCATGACCGGCATCGGTTTCATCGGTGCCGGCGCGATCATGAAAGAAGGGTTGACGGTTCGCGGGCTCACGACCGCAGCCTCGATCTGGATCACGGCCGCGATCGGCGTGCTGATCGGGATCGGCTTCTACTTCCCAGCCGTCCTCGCAGCGGGACTGACTCTC